>CACMPD010000040.1 GCA_902615425.1 uncultured Pelagibacteraceae bacterium | reverse complement strand
GAAAGAAATTTATTACCCAAACCTTCACCTTTGGATGCACCTTTTACCAGTCCAGCAATATCAACAAAAGAGATAGTGGTATTGATTATTTTTTTTGATTTTGAAATTTTAGCTAAATTGTTTAATCTTTCATCAGGAACTATTACAACTCCAATATTTGGATCAATTGTACAAAAAGGAAAATTAGCAGCTTGTGCCTTACTGGAATTAGTTAGAGCATTGAAAAGAGTTGATTTACCAACATTAGGTAATCCAACGATCCCACATTTAAAACTCATTATTTATTATTAACTGTGCTTGAAAATAAATCTAATTTTTTTTCTACAAGTATCGAAAGTGACTCAGTTATATTTTTGGATATTTTTTCTACACCCATAATTTCTTCATCATCAAAATTTTGCAAAACATAATCAGATACTTCAATGGGTCCTTTTGGTTTTCCTATACCTATTCTTACTCTTGAGTAATCTTTGCCAATAAATTTATCTATAGAAGATATTCCATTATGGCCAGCACTTGATCCCCCAAATTTCGCTTTTATTTTTCCAAATTCAACATCAAGATCATCGTGAAAAACAATTACATTTTCAGGTTCGATTTTAAAGTATTCAATTAGTTCTCTAATACATATTCCAGAGTTATTCATAAAAGTTAAGGGCTTGATGGCATAAACTTTTTTACTATCAATATTACCAGTTGTTAACAAACCTTTGAATTTTGGTTTTTGTTTTGTAAGCCCGAACTTTTTGTTGATGGAGTCTATAATTTTAAATCCAACATTATGTCTATTATTTTCACTATCTGGAGTTGGATTGCCTAAACCTACAAATAAAAGCATAAACTATTAGTATTTCAAATTTAGCGGATTATTTTTTTTCTTCTGGAGCTTTTTTGTCTGCAGGTTTTTTATCGTCACCCTCTTTTTTATCGCCCTCCGCAGCTGGTTTATCTCCTTCAGCTGCTGCTGCCTCTGCTCCTTCAGCACCCTCTTCACCCTCTGCAGCTTCTGCTTCTGCTGGTTTTTCTGGTTCTTTCATGACTGTCGGTGCTGCTAAGGTTGCAATTACGAAATCTCTTCCTTGAATAGTTGGTGTTACCTCTGCATCTAGTTTAACAGAAGAAATTTTAAAACTTGACCCAATATCGATACCATCTAAATCTAAAGTAATACTTTCTGGTATTTTTTCACTTGGGCATTTTAATTCAACTTTTCTTCTTACAATGTTAAGCACTCCACCTCTTTTTAAACCTGGAGATTTTTCATGATTAATAAAGTTAACTGGAACTTCGATCTTAATTTTTACGCCAGGAAGAACTCTTAGAAAATCTACATGAGTAGGTTCATCACTTATGATGTGATATTTTACCTCTCTAGGTAATACATTTTGAGATTTTCCATCTACATTTAAAGTAATAATGTTTGATAAAAAGTTTTCTTTCTCTATCAAGGTTTTTAATAGTTTCTTTGATATAGAAACTTTTTGATTTTGGTCTTTACCTCCATAGATAATCCCTGGAACACCGCCATCATTCCTGATGGCATTAAGTTGACCTTTAGTTTTGTTATCCCTGATCTTTGCTTCTAAAGAATTCATAAAACACAGGTTTTTAACCCATGTTCATAAATAATCAAGGTAATTATTTGAATAAATCTGAAACTGACGTCGAATTAGAAATTCTTTTAATAGCTTCTCCCATAAGGGCGGAAATAGGTAAAACTTCTATGTTTTTAACATTTTTTGTTTTTTCGCTGTTATCTATCGTGTCTGTAATAACTAAATTTTTAATAACCGAATTTTTAATTTTTTTAACCGCATCCCCACTTAATACTCCATGAGTAATATAAACATAAACCTCTTTTGCACCTCTTTGTTTTAATGCCTTAGCGGCATTGACGATAGTACCACCAGAGTCAATTATATCATCAACTAATATACATGTTTTACCCTTAACATCTCCAATAACATTCATTACTTGTGATTGACCTGGTTTTGGTCTTCTTTTATCAACAATAGCTAAGCCGATGTTTAAGATTTTACCAAGAGCTCTGGCTCGCTCTGTTCCACCAACATCTGGAGCAACACAGATTAAATTTTTATTTTTGATTCTTTTTTTAATGTGTCGTGCAAAAATTGGAGTAGAAAAAAGGTTATCTACAGGGATGTCAAAAAAACCTTGAATTTGACCAGCGTGGAGATCAACCGTCACAACTCTATCTGCTCCAGCTTTAGTTATTAAATTTGAGACAAGCTTTGCTGATATAGATGTTCTTGGCA
>CACMPD010000039.1 GCA_902615425.1 uncultured Pelagibacteraceae bacterium | reverse complement strand
CTTTTTTAGGTAATATCAGAAATAAACAAAAGAATAATTTTATGAGAATTAAAAGTTTTTTATCCATCCTAAAGGTTGTACACCCATTGCTCATCATAATCTTTTAACTCATTTGGGAGTGGCGCACCTTGAAACATACATATTCTCAACCACTTGTCAGATCTTGGATCAAATTTTAAAGCTCCAAAAAAAGATAACTTTAATCGCAACATATCAATTGGGACTAATTTTTCTCCAATAGTATTATCTTGTATTTCTGAATATGGAAATTTTTCAATAATGAAGGCTCTTCTAACAACATGTCTTAAATCAGAATTATCAATTAAAAATTGATTAATTTTTAAATTATTTTTTAAAGGCAACAATCTCTCATATAATTTTTTTATATCTCTAGCTATTGCCAAGGGTTGCTCTAAATCTGCACCATTTTCTTCAAAACGATTAGCTAATCTTGGCTCTTCTTTATTTTTTGAAATAAACCAAAATTTCTGATTGCTCTCTTCTATATTAAAATTGATTTTTAAAATATCCGAATATTTATTTTCTAAGATCTTTTTTAAATCTCCGACATTACGTTCAGTTGGAATATTAAAGTATTTTTCTTCCTCAGAGCTCATTTTCCCAACCAATGGCTGAACTATATCACCAAATGGCTCCATCATGATTGAGACAACGTATTCAATACACTCCTCACAAGTTTCTTTCTCTAGCCAAAGATAAATTTCATTAAAAGGGTAATTTTTTTGAAAATCAAATTCGTTTTCTACGAAACTGATGAATTTTTTGATATCTTTTAGCAAAAGTTTAATCTTTTTAAGTTGATATTCACTCTCTGTATTCCAGCTAGTTATATTTTTAAGAGAACTTTTTACACAACTTTTGAATAAATCTCTTTCTTGTGTTTTAACAATTTTAATTTCTCTAATTTTTTTAAGTGCAATTTCTCTACTAAGTATCCAATTATTTAATAAAGTTGGATGATTGACAATAAATGGAGCCATTCCTAATCCAGTAGAATTTCCTATACCCAAATTTCTACAAATTTTAGGATCTAGTTTAACAGCTGAATTAGGACTTTTATTTTTTGCAACATGGTTAACTTGATCAAACGTAAATTGTCTAACTAAATAAACTAACATCATCTCTAATCTAAATGGTCCGTTAATTTCCTCTCTATTTTTAATTCTAAATCGATCTGCTAAACCAAACTTACCTGATCCATAAACTGCAGTTGTTCTGTACAAATATCCAACTTTTTCAAGTAACTCTAAATCAGGTTGGTTACCACTACTTAAACTTTCAACAACATGATCAAATACCCTTACAGATTTATTTGCTCTAGATAATGTTAGCTCTTTGTAAGATAGTCTACCAACTTCCTGTTTTGGAACTTCATTTCTTAATCTTTCAATATCTTCTTTTAAGGGTACTCCATCATGTAATGTAAAGGCTGCATCCCACTTAGTTGCTATTACCCTATCTGATCTTTCATCATCATTAATTTTGTTCGCATAACAGATTAAAGAATAAACCCTGTCTTTTTTTTTAAATGAGTATACTGCTGTGCCATAACCCTCTTGGTCCAAATCAAACAAGTCTCTATTATATTCCCAATCTTTAAATTCACTTAAAAAACTTCGTAAAAAAGATAATCTTGATTGATGAAAGGAACCAAGTCTTGATAACTTCATTATTATATTTGGATCTCTTAATTCTATATTCATATTTAGATAGTTTTATAAAAGTTATACCAATTGTTACCTAGTATTCCATTAGTCTCAGTCTCTGAAAAACCAACCTTCTTTAAACCTGCTTCTAGGTTTTTAAAACCTCTTGCATCCTCAAACCAATTAGGCTGTTTAGGAAACCCTGGTTTATTTTTAGAGCCTTCTCCGTAATTTCTATTTTTAGACCAGGTTCCATTTCTCATCCATTCAACAACCTCATCTGGTTGATTTAAACAAAGATCTGATCCTATACCAATATTATTAATATCCATTATTTCTGCTGTTTTAGCCACCATTTCACAAAAGCTTTCTAGAGAACAATTTGTATTGTCCTTAAGATGATGCGGGTAAAGAGATAAACCTAAAATCCCACCACTATCACTTAAGGTTTTTAGTAATTGAGAAGATTTATTTCTTTTTGCTGCGTGCCAAAAAGATGGGTTTGCATGAGTGATTGCTATTGGTTTTTCACTAAACTCAATTGCATCAAAAGTACTTTTTTCTGCAGAATGAGACATATCAACTACAATACCCACTCTATTCATTTCTCGTATAACTTCCCTTCCAAAATTAGTAACCCCACTATCATTTTTTTCATAACAACCTGTCGCTAACAATGATTGATTGTTGTAAGTGAGTTG
>CACMPD010000038.1 GCA_902615425.1 uncultured Pelagibacteraceae bacterium | reverse complement strand
AGGAACTTATTGAAAAAAATTCAGATGAACTCACACAACTAATTGTGAATGAACATGGAAAGGTTTATGAGGACGCAAAAGGTTCACTAACTCGGGGCTTAGAAGTTGTTGAATTTGCTTGTGGTATTCCTCATTTGCTGAAAGGTGAATTTTCAGAAAATGTTGGTACAAATGTTGATAGCTGGTCTATGCGACAGCCATTAGGTGTAGTTGCGGGTATTACACCTTTTAATTTTCCAGCAATGGTACCGATGTGGATGTTTCCAATTGCAATTGCTTGTGGAAATACTTTTATATTGAAGCCATCTGAAAAAGATCCCTCTTGTTCCATTAAATTAGCTGAACTTTTAAAAGAAGCAGGTTTACCCGATGGCGTTTTTAACGTGATCAATGGAGATAAAGAAGCTGTCGATGCAATTTTAACAAACCCAGATATAAAGGCAGTTAGTTTTGTTGGTTCTACTCCAATTGCAAAATATATTTATGAAAATTCAGCCAAGAATGAAAAAAGAGTTCAAGCTTTGGGAGGTGCTAAAAATCATTTGGTAGTGATGCCTGATTGTGATTTAGATGGTGCTGTGAATGGCTTAATGGGAGCTGCATATGGGTCTGCAGGAGAAAGATGTATGGCACAATCAGTTGCAGTAGCAGTTGGAGATATAGGTGATGAACTTGTTTCAAGACTTTCAAAAAAAGCAGAAGCCTTAAAAGTAGGACCAGGAATGGATAAAAATTCTGAAATGGGCCCTTTAGTAACAAAAGAGCATTTAGAAAAAGTAAGAGGATATGTAGACTTAGGAGTAAAAGAGGGAGCTAAGCTTGTTGTAGATGGAAGAAGCCTAAAATTACAAGGATATGAAAATGGTTTTTATATTGGTGGCTGTTTATTCGATCATGTTAAAAAAGAAATGAGGATTTATAAAGAGGAAATATTTGGACCAGTGTTATCTGTAGTTCGAGTAAAAACTTTTGAGGATGCAGCAAAGTTAATAAATGATCATGAATATGGAAATGGGGTGAGCATTTACACAAGAGATGGAGATGCTGGAAGAACTTTTGCGAGTAAGATTCAAGTTGGAATGGTAGGCATTAATGTACCAATTCCTGTACCAATGGCCTTTCACAGTTTTGGTGGATGGAAAAGATCTTTATTTGGAGACAGTGCAATGCATGGTATGGAGGGTATAAAATTTTATACAAAATTAAAAACAATAACTTCAAGATGGCCTTCAGGCATCAGGTCAAATGCAGAATTTGTGATGCCTACGATGAAATAAAAAAAATGACAAAAAAAAATAGTAAAATATCATTAATTGGTGCAGGTCAAATTGGAGGAACATTAGCTCACTTAATAGGAACAAAAGAATTGGTTGATGAAGTAGTTTTATTCGATGTAGCAAGTGGAATTGCCAAAGGAAAAGCTTTGGATATTGCCCAGTCCTCATCTGTAGATGGATTTAATGTGAAATTTTCTGGAACTGATAATTACAAAGATATTGAGGGATCAGATGTAGTAATAATTACTGCTGGAGTTCCGAGAAAACCTGGTATGAGTAGAGACGATTTATTAGGTATTAATTTAAAGATAATTAAACAAGTTGCAAATGGAGTAAAAGAAAATGCTCCTGATGCCTTTGTAATTTGTATAACTAATCCACTTGATGTAATGGTAATGGCATTCCAAAAATTTTCGGGTTTACCATCTAACAAAGTTGTTGGAATGGCTGGTATTTTAGATAGTTCGAGATTCAAATTATTTTTATCTTTAGAATTTGATGTACCAGTAAAAGAGATAGATGCGATGGTTATGGGAGGACATGGAGATACAATGGTTCCTCTTCCAAGATTTACCAAAGTATCTGGAAAACCTTTATTAGATTTGGTTAATGATGGAAAAATTTCAAAAGAAAGATTAGAAGAAATAAATCAACGAACTCGAGATGGTGGAGCTGAAATAGTAAAATTTTTAGAAAAAGGTTCTGCCTTTTATGCACCTGCAGCCTCGGGAATTGAAATGGCTAAAGCTTATCTCAATGATGAAAAAAAAATGCTTCCGTGTGCAGCCCAATTACATGGTGAGTATGGAATAAAAGATATTTATGCTGGTGTGCCAATTATCATTGGAAAAAGTGGAGTTGAAAAAATAGAAGAAATTAACTTAGATGAAAAAGAAAAGTCTGAATTTTTGCATTCAGTTGAAGCGGTAAAAAAACTATGGGAAGCGGCTTCTAAAATCGATCCTGATTTAGCTAAAAAATGAATATTCACGAACACCAAGCTAAACAAATCTTAAAAGAGTTTGGTGCAGTTGTCCCAGAGGGAGTTTTTGCGTTTACTGTTAAAGATTTAATTGAAAAATGTAAAAAATTAAAAACTGATAAATATGTCCTAAAAGCACAAATCCATGCAGGTGGAAGAGGGAAAGCGGGAGGAGTAAAAATCTTAAATAATTTAGATGAATTAGAAAAATCGGCCAATGAACTTCTTGGGAAAAAATTAATCACGCATCAAACTGGGCCAGAA
>CACMPD010000037.1 GCA_902615425.1 uncultured Pelagibacteraceae bacterium | reverse complement strand
GCAAATGGTTTTTTGTACGTATCAGCTGTGGTAATTCCATTAATTACAATTATATTATTAATTAACTTATGAGTTCTTACAAAATAATCGATCATGAATACGATGTGGTAGTCTTGGGAGCAGGTGGTTCTGGTCTAAGGGCCGCGGTTGGTTTAAGTGAGGCTGGTTTAAAAACAGCTTGTATTTCAAAAGTCTTTCCAACTAGAAGTCACACCTCTGCAGCGCAAGGTGGTATTTCCGCTGCTTTAGGAAATATGGGTGAGGATGATTGGCGTTGGCATATGTACGATACAGTTAAAGGAGCTGATTGGTTAGGTGATCAGGATAGTATTGAATATCTCTGTAAGGAGGCACCAAAGGCTGTAATAGAGCTAGAAAAATACGGTGTTCCATTTAGCAGAACTGAAGATGGAAAAATTTATCAAAGACCATTTGGTGGTATGACTAAAAATTACGGCAACGGAATTGTACAAAGAACTTGTGCAGCCGCTGATAGAACAGGTCATGCAATTTTACATACTTTGTATGGACAAGCTTTAAAACATAATACAGAATTTTTTATTGAGTATTTTGCATTAGATTTATTAATGAAAGATGGAGCCTGCAAAGGTCTAATTGCTTGGAATTTAAATGATGGAACTATTCATAGATTTAGAGCTCACACTGTTATAATTGCAACAGGTGGTTATGGAAAAGTATATTATTCTGCAACATCAGCCCATACTTGTACGGGTGATGGTAATGCGATGGTATTAAGAGCAGGTTTACCATTGCAAGATATGGAATTTGTGCAGTTTCATCCAACAGGAATTTATGGTCATGGCACATTGATCACAGAGGGCGCAAGAGGTGAAGGAGGATATCTCACTAATTCTAAGGGTGAAAGATTTATGGAAAGATATGCCCCTAAAGCAAAAGATTTAGCATCAAGAGATGTTGTGAGTAGATCAATGTCAATTGAGATTAATGAAGGAAGAGGCGTTGGAAAAGATCAAGATCATGTGCATCTTAATTTAAGTCACTTAGATAAGGATATTATTGAAAGTAGGTTGCCTGGTATAACTGATGCTGCAAGATTATTTGCAAATGTAGATGTTACTAAAGAACCGATTCCGGTTGTTCCAACAGTGCATTATAATATGGGTGGAATACCAACAAATTATAAAGCAGAAGTATTAACTGTAAATGGTTCAGAAAAAACTGTTCCAGGTTTAATGGCAATAGGTGAAGCAGCGTGTGTTTCAGTTCATGGCGCAAACAGACTTGGTTCAAACTCATTAATTGATTTAGTTGTTTTTGGTAGAGCAGCCGCTAAACGTGCAGCAGAACTAATAAAACCAGGAACTCCACATGAGGAAATCAGTGAAACAGAAACCCAAAAATGCTTAGATCGATTTGATAAGATAAGAAATTCACAAGGTGATATCGGAACAGCTGAACTAAGGTTGTCAATGCAGAAGACTATGCAGTCTAAATGTGCTGTTTTTAGAACTGAAAAAACTCTTAAAGAAGGTGTTAATGAAATAAGAAAAACTTATGACGGGCTAGACTCTTTATCAGTTAAAGATAAATCTTTAATTTTTAACACTGATTTAGTTGAGACTTTAGAATTTGATAATTTAATCAGACAAGCTGTAGTGACAGTTGATTCAGCCTATAACAGAAAAGAAAGTCGAGGAGCACATGCAAGAGAGGACTTTCCAAAAAGAGATGATAATAAATTTATGCAACACACTCTTGCCTGGTGTGATGGAAAAGATACAAAAATTAGTTATAGAGAAGTACACAAATCAACATTAACTAATGAAGTGCAATATTTTCCACCTCAGGAAAGAGTTTATTGATGGCTCAAATAGGTTTACCTGACAACTCTAAAGTAAAGAAAGGTAAATATTTTAAGGATAAAACTGGTTCAAAAAATCTTCGAAAAGTAAATGTTTATAGATGGGACCCGTCCACAGAGGAAAATCCTAGAATTGATACCTACGAAGTTGATATGGATAATTGTCCATCGAAAGTTTTAGATATTTTAAATAAAATTAAAAATGAAATAGATCCAACTTTGGCTTATAGAAGATCTTGTGCTCATGGAGTTTGTGGTTCGTGTGCGATGAATATGGATGGAAAAAATGGCCTTGCCTGTACTACTCCTCACAAAGAAATAAATGGTGATATCAATATCTATCCATTACCACACCTTAAGGTCAAAAAAGATCTAATAGGTGACTTGGATGGTTTATATAAACAATATCAATCAATTGAGCCATGGTTAAAATCAAATTCAAAGTCAGAAACTAAAGAAATTTTTCAATCTAAAGAAGATAGAGCTAAACTAGATGGCGCATATGAATGTATAATGTGTGCGTGTTGTTCAACTTCTTGCCCAAGTTATTGGTGGAATGGTGATAAATATCTAGGACCAGCAGTACTTTTACAAGCCTATCGATGGATCATAGATAGTAGAGATGAAGAGAGAAATTCAAGATTAAAAAAGGTGGCAGATGAACTTAAACTTTATAGGTGTCACACAATTTTAAACTGTACTAGCGCTTGTCCAAAAGGTTTGAATCCTGCAAAAGCAATTGCTG
>CACMPD010000036.1 GCA_902615425.1 uncultured Pelagibacteraceae bacterium | reverse complement strand
ATAAAACTCTTTAGTCAGATTTCTGTATTCGGTGGTAGCAAAAACAAAAAGTGCTTTGGAATTAAATTTTTGGTCGAAATTAAATGGTGCTGAAATTCTATAAGTTATATCGTAATCAATGTTTATTGATGGAGCTTGTATTTTTCTTATTGTATTTTTAATTTCATCTTTTAAACCACTATCATTTTTTTTTGAATTCCAATTTTTATTAGGAAAAGGAATATCCCGAAAAAAAATATTTGATGATTTAATTAGTTCATTAATCTGCCATTGATTAACAAGAGCATATGAGTGGTTTATGCCACGCCAGCCCTCAATAAGAATGTTCATTTAGATAATTTAATATTTTTTTTTAGAATATAAAAATAGAAATTATCACAATGAAAATAACAATTATAGACCAAATAAATAAATTCTTAATAAATCTTTTTGATTTTGAGTTTGATCTTAAAAATTCAGGTAACACTAAGATTAAAACTGCTATTAAAAAAATAGCTGGAATTATTTCTTCTAATCCCATTTTTTAACCATTCCAGAAACTTTTAGCTTTTTGGAAGAATTTCTTAATACTTGGATTTGATTTTTCATTTTCAATTTTTCTAAAACGTTCTAACAAATCTTTTTGTTCTTTATTTAAAAATACTGGTACTTCGGTTTTAACTTGTACATATAGGTCACCGAAATCACCCCTTCGCATGAATGGCATACCTTTGCCCTTCAATCTAAATTGTTTACCATCTTGGGTTCCATCTGGTATTTTGATTTTTGCTTTTTTTCCATCAATTGTGGGTATTTCAATTGTTGTACCTAATGCAGCATCAGCAATAGAAATTGGAAATTCAAAAAATAAATTTACATCAGATCTTTTAAATAATTCATGAGACTTTACATTTATAAATAAATATAAATCTCCACTAGTGCCCCCTCTTGTTCCAGCTTCACCTTTGCCGGCAAGTCTTATTCTTGTACCATCATCTACACCTTTGGGTATTGTTACAGATACTTTTTTGTTTGTTTGTTTATTTCCTTGTCCGTTACAATCTCCACATGGATTGGTTATTTCCTCACCACTTCCTGCACATTGAGGACAAGTTTGTTGAACTGTAAAGAAACCTTGATTTGATCTAACTCTTCCGTTTCCTCCACAATAGGTACATCTATCTGGGCTAGAGCCTGGTTTAGAACCACTTCCTTTACAGGTATTACATTTTTCAGATGTAGAGAATTGGATATTTTGTTTTTTACCAGTGTACGCCTCTTCTAAAGTTATAGACAAATCATACCTTAGATCTGATCCTCTATTATTTGAGCTTCTTCTTGAACTTCTTCTGCCCCCACCACCAAAGTCTCCAAAAAAATCTTCGAAAATATCAGAGAAATCTGCACCACTAAAACCTCCAAAACCTCCAAAACCACCTCTACCACCGCCACCATTTTCAAATGCAGCATGTCCAAAGTTATCGTAGTTTTCTTTTTTTGATTTATCAGAGAGCACACCATAAGCCTCACTAGCCTCTTTAAATTTATCTTCTGCGGATTTATCTCCAGGGTTTTTGTCAGGGTGGTATTTAACAGCTAATTTTCTGTAGGCTGATTTTAGTTCATCGGGGCTTGCACTTTTACTTACTCCTAAGACATCATAATAATCTCTTTTAGCCATGTATATAACCTGGACAAATAGATGTCAGTTAAGCGCTTTTTTCTTTATTCTCGTCTTTTACTTCCTCAAAGTCCGCATCAACAACATTATCGTCTTTCTTTCCCTTTTCATCATTTCCATCATCTTTACCAGAATCTGGTTTTGTGCTTTGTTGTGACTTGTAAATAGCTTCTCCTAGTTTCATCGAAGCTTGTACCAATGCCTCTGTCTTTTTCTTAATGTCCTCAATATCTTCACCTTTAAGAGATTCCTTTAATGCATTTGACCCATCTTCAATTGCTTTTTTCTCAGCATCTGAAACTTTAGATCCATGCTCTTTTAGATTTTTTTCTGTTGAATGAATTAAAGTATCTGCCTGATTTCTAACATCAACAGACTCTCTTTTTTTCTTGTCTGCTTCTTTATTGGCTTCAGCATCTTTTACCATTTTTTCAATTTCCTCATCACTTAATCCACCAGAGGCTTGAATTTGAATTTTTTGTTCTTTGCCGGTGCCTTTGTCTTTTGCAGACACATTCACAATTCCATTAGCGTCTATATCAAAAGTGACTTCAATTTGAGGAACTCCTCTTGGTGCCGGAGCTATACCAACTAGTTCAAAATTACCAAGTAATTTATTATCTGTTGCCATCTCTCTTTCACCCTGAAGAACACGTATTGAGACGGCTGGTTGGTTATCCTCAGCAGTAGAAAATACCTGGCTTTTTTTTGTAGGTATAGTTGTATTTTTTTCAATAAGTTTTGTAGAAACGCCACCTAAAGTTTCAATTCCTAGGGATAATGGTGTTACATCTAATAAAAGAACATCTTTTACATCACCTTGTAAAACACCAGCTTGAATTGCAGCACCCATTGCAACCACCTCATCTGGATTAACACTTTTGTTTGGTTCTTTACCAAAGAAATTTTTTACTTCAGAAATGACTTTTGGCATTCTAG
>CACMPD010000035.1 GCA_902615425.1 uncultured Pelagibacteraceae bacterium | reverse complement strand
ATTTTTGAAATTTAAATACATCACTATCAAAATTAAAATAATACAAAATAAATAAAAAAAATTTAAATGACTAACAAATAATAAATAAATGAAAAAAACTAAAAAAATTAAACAGCATTGACCATTCACACCGTCATAAAAATTCAAAGCATTAATCAAAATTAAAATACAAAAAATTGTAAATATTATTGATGAATTTTCCAAAAAAATTCTTGAATCGTAAAATGATAAAGAAAAATTTGTAATAATTAAGTTTTTATTAATAAGTAATGATATTAAAATGATCAAAACTGACAAAAATAATTTATTTAATGGCTTTAAATTATATTTGTCATCGTATAGGCCCAAAAAAAAATAACTGTAAATTAAAATTATAAGTGAAAGTAACTCTAAGCTGTGAAAAATTTCTAATTTAAAAGATAAAAAATTTTTTAAAAAGAATATTTGATAAAAAAATATTATAGAAAAATTTATTATTAATATAATACCACCTATAATAGGGGTTTTTTTTTTATGAAGTTTAAGTTTCCCATCTGGAATATCATAAATGTTAAAAATTTTTGAGAACTTACTTAAATTAAGAACTAATATTAAATTAAATAATGCTAAAATAACAAATATCATATTTAAATTATATTCCATACTAGAAAAAATAAATAATCAAACATAGTTTATTATTAATCTTTATTTTCTTATAAATTTATGTAATGCTTTTGGTACAAAAAAAAGTAACAAAAATTTAATTTTCTCAATAAAATTATTGTGCTTAATTATCTTTTTAAAAATTTCAAAATTTTTTTTTGAGTTATTTAATAAAAAAGATATTTCCAGAAAGTGAAGTCTATTTTTATGGAAAGTAATATTCTCTTTGAAATCAAAATTTTTGAATTTTTTTTTATTTTCGTCAAACCAAGATTTATACTCTTCATAAAATATTTTAGTGTTTAATCTTGAAAAGTTTTCGTCATGCACTCTGTAATTTATCAAAGGTAAATTTAACGCATGTGCATTAGAAAAACTTGAGATTTTCATTATAAAATCAAAGTCACCAATAATATTGTAGTTTTCATTAAATTTACCAAATCTTTGAAAAAGTTCTTTTCTGAAGATCACACCACTTGTAATAATAAAGTAATCTTTTGATAAAAAATAATATATTCTTCCCGAAGGTAATGTATAATTCTTATACAATTTTTTTTTCCTTTTTTTTTCAAAAAAATAATTTGCGTTGCAGTAATAAAAATCGAAATTTTCATCGTCAAAAAATTTTTCTCTTGATGATAAATAATCATTTTCCCACCAATCATCACAATCTAAAAATGCAATAAATTTTCCCTCAGAATGTGATAAAGCTTTATTTCTCGCCTTATAAAGATCATCTTTAATTGGATTTCGAAAATATCTTATTCTGCTATCATCAAAATTACTTATGACAAATTCAGAATTATCCGTTGAGGCATTATCCCATAAAATTAATTCAAAATTTTTATAATTTTGCTCAATAACACTCTTAACAGAATTTTTTAAATATTTTTCTCCATTATGAAAATTAATGATTACACTAATTAAATTTTTCATTTTTTTTTTTAACAGAATTCCTTATATAAATGAAATATTAAATGAAAATAATTATCTTAAATTATTACTTAATTTTTATCTTATGCTTAAAGTACAAATAAAAACCTATAGGATAGAAATAAATCATTGATAACCAATTATTGAAAAAATTACCGCTTGGAATTAAAGGCCAAAAGTTTACAAAAATAGAGGCTATTAAAATTGCTTTAGAGGTCTCATCTTTATCAAATTCTCTCTGATAATTAATTCTTTTCCTGGACAAAAAAATTTCTTTTACAATATATAAAAAAGCAAAAATGATTAAAAAAAATCCAATTAAACCATTAGAAACTAGTATTTGCACATAAATATTATGAGGATGGGTTGAACAACCATCATTATTATCCAATATATATATTTGATTCCTACATAAATATCTAAAACCTTTTATCCCAGTGCCAGCTAAAGGATAATCTTTAAAAATTTTATATGACAACATGTAATGACCTTGGTGATCATGAGAAAATATATAAAATTTATCTAAAAATTTTTTTTTATAATTGTCAAATTTTCCCTCATCTTTTTTGTTTGTGATATTTTTACCTATTACTTGATTATAAGTTTGAACAAACATCCTATGTCCAGGATTAATTTTGGTTGGGAGAACTATTGAGATTGCTAATAAAATTAAAAATATTGAAAATGTGAATAAAATAAATTTTCTTAGATGTTTTGAAATGAAAAATAAGGTCGAAAAAAATAAAATTAATAAAAAAAAAGATGTTCTTTCCCCTGATAAAAAGATTACAAAACACACTAGTGATACAATTAAAATATATGTAAAATTACCTTTTTCTTTACTACTATCAAAAACATCATTCATGGCTAAATAAACTAAAAAAATTGGAAGAATTTTAACTAAAAAGCTTCCTAAAATTAGTTCATCACCAAAAAAACTAGATATTCGATTAGATATGATTTGATTACCTAAAATATTTTTTCCAGAATAAAATTGTAAAAATGAGTCCAAAATAAGAGATAGAAAAAAAATAATATAAAGTGAAATTATTTTTTTATTAAATAAATCAAATTTTTTCATAATAAACCAAATTGAAAAAGCAAATAATGGTATTCTAAAATAAAATATTGC
>CACMPD010000034.1 GCA_902615425.1 uncultured Pelagibacteraceae bacterium | reverse complement strand
AACCAAATTTTGGTTGTTCGACTAAGGATATTTATTCAAAGGTTAGAAAGTTTGATAAAGCAAAATTTGGCAAGGGAGCCAAAAAAATGTTTGATATCAATTTTTTAAAAGATATGAAAAATTCCTTAGAAACAATAGCTTTTTTAAAATACCCAAGATTAAAAAATATGAAACTTTATTTAGAGAATTCTCTAAACCCAGTTTTTGTAAGAATGACTGGATCGGGATCAGCTTTAGTTGCATATTTTCAAACAAAAAAAAGATGTGAACGTGCGAAAAAAAGGTTTATTCAAAAATACAAAAATATCTGGTGTATAGCCTCAAAAACTATATAAATTTGATTTTTTTGTGTTATACGAACTTAATATTGGGGCGTAGCCAAGCGGTAAGGCACGGGTTTTTGGTACCTGCATCCTAGGTTCGAATCCTAGCGCCCCAGCCAAGTATGAAAAATTTTTTAGATACAATTTTTTTTAGATCAAATAATTTAAATTATATAAGTCAAAGTATTCGAGATTTAACAAAAAATACTCCAGCAAATAAAATATTTAAAGCCATAAATTCTTATTCATCAGATAGTGAAGTAAGATTTGTAGGAGGTTGCATAAGAAAAATCATTAATAAAGAAATAGTAAATGATATTGATATGGCTACAAACCTTGATCCTCAAAAGGTTTGTGAAGTTTTGAGAGAAAATAAAATTGATTATTACGAAACTGGTATTGAACATGGAACAATTACAGCACTTATAGAAGGGTACAAATTTGAGATTACCTCATTGAGAGAAGATATTTTAACAGATGGAAGACATGCAAAAGTGAAATTTTCAAAAAATTGGAAAGAGGATGCATTAAGAAGGGATTTTACCATCAATTCCATTTACGCTGATGAAGATGGAAACTTGTTTGATCCTTTTGAGGGTAAAAAAGACTTAGAAAATGGTTTCGTAAATTTTATAGGAGACGCTGATAAAAGAATTAAAGAAGATTATTTGAGAATTTTAAGATATTTAAGATTTTTCGCCCATTACTCAAAGCATCCGCATAATCCAGAATTAATCAGAAAACTTAAAATTAATATCGGTGGTATCTCAAAATTATCTAAAGAGAGACTATTAGATGAGCTAAAAAAAATAACTCACTTAGAAATATTAGAAAAATTAGCTGATGATAAATTGAGCTCAGAATTATTTTTAATTGTTTTTCCTGAATTAAATAATTTAAAAACTTTTTCAAAATTAAACTCAAAAAAAAAACAAATAATTAATAAGGCTGATTTTGTCTTTCTATTATCTTTAATGATTATTGATGAGACAGATAATGCAGATTATTTTATGTACAAATTTAATATTTCTAAAAAAGATCAAAAAAGAATTAAAATTATTGATAATTTTTTTAAGGAAAAAATTGGACCAAAAACTTTTAGAGAGGAAAACTTTAATGGTATTTTTTATTATGATGGAAAACAAGCTGTAACTGATATTCTCAATTATTATTTAATAAAATCAAAAAAAAATTCTGAAAATATTCAAAGATTAATTGATTTCTACAAAGATAAAACAATACCAAAAATGCCTGTGGGTGCAGAATTTTTAATGGAAAAATTCAATATTCCTGAGGGTAAACAATTGGGTGCAAAATTAAAAATAATTGAGGAAGAATGGGTGAAAAATAATTTTCAAATTTCAGATAAACAAGTAAGTCAAATTGTTAACAATTAGATATATTTTACGTCTTTAATTTCAAAATTTTTGACCCCGGCAGGAGTTTTTATTTCAACTAAATCATTTTTATTTTTTCCTATTAAACCTTTACCTATAGGCGATTGAAAATAAATTAATTTTTCTTTGAGATCAGCTTCATCTTTTCCTACAATCTTATAATTTATTTTTTCTCCAGTATCTAAATTTTCTAAAAACACAGTCGAGCCAAAGATAACTTTTCCATCATTATTTAATTTCGTAACATCAATGACATTTGCTCTAGCAATGATATCATTAATTTCAGTAATCCTTCCCTCATTATGAGACTGCTCTTCTTTTGCAGCGTGGTACTCTGCATTTTCTTTTAGATCACCATGTGACCTTGCTTCAGCAATCGCCGCTACAATCTCAGGTCTTTTTTTTTCTTTTAAAAAGATTAATTCATCTTTAAGTTTATTTAGGCCATTTAAAGTAATTGGTTCTTTGTCCATGTTATTTCCATTTTACTAACGGAGGTAATGACATTAAAATACCTTCAACGTTTCCACCTGTTTGCAAACCAAATTTTGTTCCTCGGTCATAGAGTAAGTTAAATTCTGTATAACGACCTCTTTTTATGAATTGTAATTCTTTATGTTTTTTAGTCCACTTTTTCTTCATTTTTTTTCTAATGATTTTTTCAAAAATAAATTGAAAAGTGATCCCCACATCTCTTACAAATTTAAAATCTTTCTCAAAATTATCTTTTTTATAATCAAAAAAAATTCCACCAATACCCCTTGGTTCTTTTCTATGAGGTAAATAAAAATATTCATCACACCATTTCTTATATTTTGCGTAATATTTCTTATTGTGTTGATCACACATTTTTTTTAGGGTTTTATGAAATTCTTTTTTTTCCTTATCATCTTTTATTGATGGGGTTACATCCATACCACCACCAAACCAGTCTTGAGTTGTGCAGATATATCTTGTATTAAAATGCATGGCAGGGATCATGGGATTTTTCATATGCATCACAACGGAAATACCAGAAGCCCAAAAACTGGGATTTTTTTTTGCACCTAAAATATTTTTTTGAAATTGTTTTGGGAATTTTCCATGAACTTTAGAAAAATTTACTCCGACTTTATCAAATATTTTTCCATTTTCTAAAATTCTAAATTCTCCACCTCCT
>CACMPD010000033.1 GCA_902615425.1 uncultured Pelagibacteraceae bacterium | reverse complement strand
AAAAAACATGATAACCTCAAACTTATTTTAAAAGATCAAAGTAATTTGTATGAATGGAAGGCAGATTTTCCAATGAAGAAAGTTTTTGAGTCAAAGTTTAATAAAAAAAATAAAATTTTTAATGACAAAATGTATAAAGATATAATTTTTATTTCAGAAAATTTAAATTTTGATCAGTTACGAAATATTTATTCAATAACTGATTGTTATGTATCGCCATACAAAGCTGAAGGTTTTAATCTAACGCCACTCGAAGCAGCTGCATGTGGCACACAAATAGTAGTTACTAATGGAGGTTCAAGCGATGATTATTTTGATGATTGCATGGGTTTTAAAATTGAAAGTAAAGAGAAAAACCTTAATAATAATATTTTAGTTAGTCCAAAAATAGATTCGTTAATTGATATTCTAAATTCAATCATAAATAAATCTGATAGTAAAAAAGAGATAAGAAGTAAACTAGTTCACAAAAACTTTTCGTGGGAAAATGTAGTAAAAAAATTAAAAAAAGAGTTTGAAAAGAAATTAAGTAAGTGAAATAACAAATTATGAAAAAAATTAATTTGGGAATTACAGGCTGTATGGGAAGAATGGGTCAGCAACTCATAAAATCATCCAGAAAAGATATTAATTTCAAATTAGTCACTCTTACAGAAAATAAATTGGTAAATAATAAATTTTACGGAATTAAACCAGAATTAAACTCTGATAAAGCCTTTAAAAAAACTGAGGTGATTATAGATTTCACTATACCTAGCTGTACGCTTGAAATATTAAAAATAGCGACCAAGCTAAAAAAGAAAGTTGTGGTTGGTACCACTGGCTTTAATAGACGACAGGAAAATCTTATTAAAAAGTACTCAAAAAAAATACCGATTCTAAAGGCGGGCAACATGAGCCTAGGCATTAATCTTTTGGTATATTTGACAGAAATTGCATCAAATACATTAGGTAAAAACTTTTTGAGTAAAGTTTTTGAAACTCACCACAAGTATAAAAAAGATTATCCTTCAGGCACTGCATTGATGCTAGGTAGAGGAATTGCAGCCGGAAAAGGAAAGAATTTTTACTCGTTATTTGGAAAGAAATATTTAAACAAGAAAACTTTTCCTTATAGTAAAAAAATAAATTTTAATTCTGTAAGAAAAGGTCAAATTATTGGAGAACACGAAGTAAAATTTTCTAGTGGTAAAGAAATAATCACTTTAAATCATGAGGCTTTTGATAGAGCGCTTTACTCTGAAGGCGCATTGACAGCGGCAAAATGGCTTATAAATAAAAAACCTGGTCTTTACTCAATGAGAGATTTAATGAATTTCAAATAATGAATGAAATTCAAAGAGCTAAGATAGTTTTTAAAATTTTAAATAAAACTTATCCTTCAATATATGTTCCATTGAAAAGTAGAAATGTTTTTACCCTTTTAATTTCTGTATTACTTTCAGCACAATGCACTGATGTGAATGTAAATAATGTCACTAAAGATATTTATCCAAAATTTTATAAACCTAAACACTTTGTTAAACTAGGAAGAAAAAAAATTGAAAAATTAATTAAAAGGATTGGTATTTTTAGAATTAAGGCAAAGAGTATTTATAACCTGTCAAAAATAATAATAGAAAAGCATAATGGAAAAGTTCCTAAAACCTTTGAAGAATTAGAGGACCTTCCTGGTGTTGGTCATAAAACAGCTAGTGTTGTCATGTCTCAAGGTTTTGGATATCCAGCATTTCCAATTGATACACATATACACCGATTAGCTCAAAGGTGGGGGTTAACAAGTGGAAAGAGTGTTGTTCAAACTGAAGAGGATTTGAAAAGATTATTTCCTAAAAAAAGTTGGAATAAACTCCATCTCCAAATCATATATTATGGACGAGAGTATTGCAAAGCAAGAGAATGCTATGGAGTAACTTGTAAAATTTGCACCAGTTGTTATCCTAAAAGAAAAAAACCCATTAAAACAAAGAAAGCATAAAATGAAAGTTCTTGGAATTGGAAATGCAATAATCGATGTAATTTGTAAAGTTGACGAAAATTTTATTACAGAGAATAATCTTACAAAAGGTACAATGAAGTTATTTTTTGACGAAATAGAATTCAAGAATCTTTTAGGATCTTTAAAAATTGAAAAAACTATTTCAGGAGGGTCAGTTGCTAACTCAATAGTTGGTTTATCTCAACTCAAAAATGATGTTGGTTTTATAGGAAAAATATCTGATGATGATTTTGGGGCTAAATATGAGGAAGGACTTAAAAAGGAAAATGTTCAATATTTTTATACAAAAGATAAAGAAAGTCTTCCAACAGGCACTTGTTTGATTTTAGTTACACCAGACTCTGAAAGAACTATGTGTACTTTTTTAGGAATAGCAGGCAAAATTAGTGAGCGTGATGTGGATGAGAAAATTATAAAAAAAAGTGAATTAATTTTTTTAGAGGGTTATTTGTGGGATGAAGGGGAACCAAAAAAAGCATTTGAAAAAGCAATTAACAATGCCAAAAAAGTTGCGATGTCATTATCAGATCTTTTTTGTGTAGAAAGACACAAACAAAATTTTTTAAACTTAGTAAAAAAAAAATTAGATTTAACTTTTGCGAATGAAAATGAAATAATGGCATTAATCAATACTAAAAATTTCGATGAAGTCATCAATTTTGCAAAAGAAATAAAAAAACATATTATAATTACACGTGGAGAAAAAGGTGCAATTTCAATAATTGATGATGAAATCACAGAAATAAAGGCCGACAAAAATCTAACTATTAAAGATTTAACAGGTGCTGGAGACCTTTTTGCGGCTGGTTATTTACACGGTTTTATAAATAATCTAACTACTAAAGAGTGCTTAGAACAAGCAACTAAGTTATCATCAAAGGTAATTCAACAAATTGGTGCAAGACTTTAGCTTTTTATTCTTTTGAAACTTCCTTTACCTTTTTTAGGTTTAACTACTCTAGGCTTATATTTCTTAGAAAAAAGATCCTTGGCAAATCTATTTTTCTTTTTTAATTTTGTAGCCATTTTTTTTGCTAGTTATAAAATCTTGATCATTAAAAGTTTTTGCAATTTTTTTTCTCAAACGATAAATATGTGTTTCAACTGTATGAGTTTCTAATTGGGATTGATATCCCCAAACTTCAGTTTGTAATTCTTGTATCTTCACTTCATTTCCAATTTTAAAAAGATATAATATTGAGTTTATCTCTTTTTCTGTGAGTTTAAGTTTATTTTCTCCAAAAGACATTACACGTGAATTCAAATTAAAATTATAATTGCCAATTGTG
>CACMPD010000032.1 GCA_902615425.1 uncultured Pelagibacteraceae bacterium | reverse complement strand
ACGCATCAATTACCTGATCAGGCGGGTCTGCTTTTTGAGTTTGCACCTGTGTAATTTGAATTCCTGATGTGTATTCATCTAATATCTTTTGGATTATTTCTTGTGTATCTGTTTCTATTAAAGATCTTCCCTCAGTAAGAATAGGCTGAATATCAGATCTAGCAATTACTTCTCTCATTGCCGTTTCTGCTGCAGCTTTAACAGTTCCTTCGGGATCTTGAATTTTAAATAAAAAATTACCTGCATCTTTAATTACCCAAAAAACGGAAAAGTCTATGTTCACAATATTTTCATCACCAGTAAGCATAAGACTTTCTTGTGGTACATCTGCTACCCCTCCAGCTGCAGAAGAAAAACCACTATCCCTTTCTGACCTAAAACCAATATCAATTCTATTAACTTTAGTTACTTTCGGAGTTAAAACAGATTCTACTGGAAAAGGAATATGATAATTCAAACCTGGTTGAGTTGTTTTGACAAATTTTCCAAATCTTAAAACAACTCCTTGTTCATCAGGAAGTACTCTATAAAGACCACTTGCTAACCAAACGAAACCCAAAATAATTAACACTAAAACTGCTTGCTTTCCTCCAGAGGAACTTCCACCTGGTAAAAATTTTTTAATTTTTTCTTGAAACTCTTTTATGATTTTATCAACATCTGGTGGCCTTGGACCTCTTCCAGAGCCATTACCACTACCACCACCACCTGGAGGTGATCCCCAAGGACTACCGCCTCTTTGTTGAAAATCATCTGACATAGACTATCTATATAGTGTCTAATTTCACAAAAACAAGCTAAGATCAAAAAATGCCAGATAAAAAGCCAGAACTAAGTGCCGCAACGGGTAAAGATAGTGGGCGAAAGGTATTCACAAAAAAACCAATTATAGGAACAAAATTTACTATTGCAATTTCGAGTGCAAAAGGAGGGGTTGGAAAGTCAACTTTTGCAACTAATCTTGCAATAGCATTAAAACATATTGGATGTAAAGTTGGTTTGTTAGATGCAGATATTTATGGTCCTTCAATTCCAAAAATGTTTGGTATAAATGAAAAACCAAAAAGTGATGGCCAAAAACTAGATCCTATAATTAAATATGATATTCAGTGTATGTCAATTGGTTTTCTTACCGATCAGCAAACTCCAATGATTTGGAGAGGTCCAATGGTAACAAGTGCAATAAGAACATTTACCCAAAAAGTAAATTGGAAAGATTTAGACTTTATAATTGTAGATATGCCTCCCGGAACAGGAGATACACAATTAACTTTCTCACAAGAAATTAAAATGGATGGAGCAATAATAGTCTCAACACCTCAAGAAGTGGCTTTATTAGATGTAAAAAGAGGAATTAAAATGTTTGATAAACTAGGGGTAAAAATTTTAGGACTTGTAGACAATATGAGTTACTTCATTGGAGATGATAATAAAAAATATAAAATATTCGGTGAAGGTGGAGTTCGTAAAACTTCAGAAGAATTCAATAAAGAGTTTTTGGGTGAAATACCAATCAACTCTAAAATAGGAAAGACAAGTGATAATGGAAAACCAATAGTTGAGGAAGATCCAAATTGTAAAATTTCAAAAATTTATATAAATTTTGCTAATAAAATTAAATCAACTTATCTTTTAGATTAAAAGCCTCCATTAACTCATTCCATTCCCTTTTGGACAAACCAGAACTTTCTAAAGAGACGTCTTCACCTTTAATTAATTTTTGAATAACAACATTTCCTTTGGCAGAAACTTCTGTACCACCTACTCTATAATCCATAAAAGCTTCATGAGTTATTGGTACCCATCTTTTTAATGTATCCAACATGATGTCAGCATAAACTCTAATTTCATATTGAGCATGACGATCTGCTCTCAGTCTTAAAAAATTCATTAAATTTAAAAGATCTGTTTTCCAATACCATTGTGTGTAAGTATTTAGCGTTAAATTCATTCTAGCAAGTTCTCTGGCTAAACCTTTTTTATTATCATCTATGGTGGATCCATCATATCTTTCATTAAGCATGGTTTCATAATTGGAGTAAGTTCTTTCAGCATCATTTTTCAAAAGCTCTAAAACCTCTTTTGCTTGGGTTCCTTCAAGGACATCTCCCCTTCCTTGTCTATTGCTTGTTGATTGAGCTGCTAAATTTTCAGAGGATGGTAAGTAAAATTCTTTATCTAAAATAGAATATCTTGCAGAATACTCATTAACATTTGCAGTTCTGTGTCTTATCCATTGACGTGCTATAAAAATCGGTAATTTGATGTGATATTTAATTTCACACATTTCAAATGGTGTGCTGTGCCAATGACGCATCAAATATTTTATCAATCCAGAATCTGTTGATACCTGTTTAGTTCCTTTTCCATAAGAAACTCTTGCAGCTTGAACAATAGATGTATCATCACCCATATAATCAACCACCCTTACAAAACCATGGTCTAAAGCTGGAATTGCCTCATAAAGAATATTTTCCAACTCTGATACTACAACTCTTTTTGTTTTATTACTTTGAGACTGCTGATTCTTAATTTCTGCAGATTGTTCTTTGGTTAATTTCATGATTGTTATTGAATCTCTTGCGATTCCTTTTATATTAATAAAGTTGGTTTTCCAACTATGACGATAAACGAATTTCGTAATAACCATTGCGGACGTGGGGGCAGTACCCACCACCTCCACCAATTACAACTTATGGGGGTGAACTAGATTCGACGGGTGACTAAAGGCTATTCTTTCGTTCGGAATTGTTCCTCCGTAAAGGACTAATTTATAAATGCTAACGAAAGTTACGCAATTGCTGCTTAATTAATTTTTATTAATTGAGTAAACGGGGTTCGGGGCACCTGGCAACAGAACGCCCCTTAAAAGTATTTTTTGTCGCTTAAAATTTGAAAAAATTATTTAGTAAAATTTTAATTATAGGTGTAGGAAAGTTTAGATGAAAATTAGAGTAAATTTTATTTATATTTTATTAATAGCATTTTTAATTATTTTGTTAATTTTAGGTCACCAAATTAACAAACAGAATTCCGCATCCAAAAAAAATGAAATTTCGAATATAGTAAATCAACTTAAAACAAGAAATAATCAGCTAGCTAAAATACAAAAAAACTTATTCGAAGAAGGAAAAAACTTAAATGACATAATTAATAAAAAAGGAATCACTTTTGAAAATATATTTAAAGAGAAAAAACTTGAAGGATTAAACAATTTTTCTTATTCAAAATATTCAACAAAGGATATTTTATTTAATGGTAATCGTGGTGCTACCGGCACAGCATACATTGACCTTTATAATAATGATAAAAATTTATTAATCGCAACTTATGATGGAATTTTTGCATTTACTAATCTTAATAACTTAGAAAATTTTGTAAAAATAAACTCAAATATTAATTCAATAATTAAATATGATAAATTTTATTTTCATGAACAATATGGCATCAAGGATATTCATATAGACAAAAATAAATTGTACGTCTCATATATTGGTGAAAGAAAAGATAATTGTTACGATCTTAAAATTATTTTTAGTGAATTAAATGAAAAATTTTTAGATTTTAGTTTGTTTTATCAAACATTAAATTGTGTTGATAAAAATAATAATCATGGATTTTGGGCTCATCAAGGTG
>CACMPD010000031.1 GCA_902615425.1 uncultured Pelagibacteraceae bacterium | reverse complement strand
TAATGATTAATTCTTCTAGTGACAACGTAAAAAAACTTAATTCAATTAATAGAAGAATGTTCATTACAGGTTCATTAAAGTTTTTTATAATGCTTGGAATTGTAAGTCGATTATTTTTTTTACAAATTAAAGAAAACAAAAAGTATTTAACTCTATCCGATAAAAATAGAATTAGAGAATGGAAGTTAGCTCCTGTGAGAGGAGAGTTTCATGATTATTTTGGTAATGTTATTGCAGGAAACTTTGAAGCTTATCAACTTCATGTAATACCAGAACAAGTTGAGGATTTTAGGTATGTTGTTTATCGATTAAAAGAATTACTTGAATTATCGGATAGAGAATTTAAAAAATTATTAAAAAAGAAAAATGAAATAAAGCCTTGGGAGACCTTAATTGTTTCTGATAATCTAAGTTGGCAAAAATTTTCAAAGATTAATAATCATTTGTATGATTTAAATGGTGTAAAACCCGTTATATCTATTTCAAGAAATTATCCTTTTAAAGAAAATTTCACTCACTTAATAGGTTATGTAAGTCAAGCAAACCAAGACGATATTGAATCTACTCAAGCTATAAAAAAGAATTTTGTGCCAGGTTTAAAAGTTGGAAAAGTAGGTTTAGAAAAAACATTTGAGGAAAAACTAATAGGGACCAATGATATTGAAAGATATGAAGTTAATGCTTATGGCAGAAGAATTAGTCAATTGGAATTTCAAAAAGGTGAAAAAGGAAAAACATTAAGACTGACCATAGACACTGAAGTGCAAAAATTAACAAATGAACTGTTAAAAGATAAAGCAGGTTCTATCTGTGTAATGGATATTTATACTGGTGCGGTAATTGCTATGCATTCATCCCCATCATTTGATCCTAATTTGTTTGTTTTTGGTATCAATCAAGATGATTGGCAATTAATTCGAAATGATCCAATGAAACCATTAGTTAATAAAACTTTACAAGGTAATTACTCTCCAGGCTCAACAATTAAACCGATTGTTGCCTTATCCGCATTAGAGAATGGAATAGTAAATACCAATTTCACAGTTAGATGCACCGGTAAAACTGAAATGTATGGCCAAACTTACCATTGCTGGAAGAAAAAAGGTCATGGTTATGTAAGTTTAAGAAATGCAATGAAACAATCTTGTGATACTTATTTTTATGAAGTTGCGCGTAAACTTGGTGTTGATCGATTAAGTGAGACTGCAAAAAAATTTGGCCTTGGGGAAAAAGTTTTTGGAGATTTGTTTGATATTGAAAAAAAAGGATTGATTCCAAATACGCAATGGAAAAAAAATGCTCTTGGGAAAGGTTGGTTATTAGGTGAAACAATAATTACAGGAATAGGACAAGGTTATATCCAAACCACACCCATTCAATTGTGTTTAATGACTGCTCAAATTGCAAATGGTGGTTATAAAATTTATCCTCATATTGTTGTAGATGATAAAGTTAAAGATCAGCCTATAGATAAATTTACGCCACTTTATAAAAATTCAAAAAATATTAAAATTGTCCAAGATGCTATTTTTGGCTCCACAAATGAAGTGATGGGCACATCTTATCGTTCCAGAATTGATAATCCAAAATATCAGTTTGCTGGCAAAACTGGAACTGCACAAGTTAAAAAAATTACTGAGGAGGAAAGGGAACTTGATCTTAAAACATCCCAGATTCCATATGAGCAAAGAGATCACGCTTTATATGTAGCCTTTGGACCATATAAAAATCCTAGATATGCTTTGAGTATAATTGTAGAACATGGAGGAAATGGAAGTACTACAGCTGCCCCCATGGCAACAAAATTATTCAAATTGATCATTGACCGACACAAAATAAGAGAGTCATTAGGAAATAAAAAATATTTGGAGATATAGATGTATCAACATACAAGACTAACAACAAACAGACTAGGTTTTTTTCAAAAATTTAGAAACTTTGATTATATATTGTTGGTTTGTATATTGATACTTGGTTTTATTAGTTTAGCCACGATGTACTCTACAGATGGGGGTGAGATTAAATTTCATACCAAAAGTCATTTTACAAAATTAGCTGTTTTTACTTTGATGATGTTAGTAATGTCATTTATCAATATCAAATACTGGTTTTCAATTGGTTATTTGGCTTATGTAGCCGTTATAGGTTTATTGGTTGGGACCTATTTATTTGGAATTACATCATCAGGGTCTCAAAGATGGATTAATTTATATTTTATAAATTTACAGCCATCTGAATTAATGAAAATATTTATCATTGTTTGTTTAGCTAAATTTTTTCATAGAATGAAGTTAGAGAATGTTAATTCAATTTATACAATTTTAACTTCTTTAATAATCATACTTTTGCCGATGGGATTAGTTATTGTGCAACCAGATCTTGGAACAGCTGTCTTAATTGCCATCAGTGGTATTGCTGTATTATGGTTTGCTGGTATCAATTATAAGTATTTCATTTATACTATTTTAGGATTTATAATTTCCCTACCTTTTGTCATAGCTTTCCTGAAGCCTTATCAAAAATTAAGAGTATTAACATTTTTAAATCCTGATAAAGATCCTCTAGGTGCTGGTTACCAAATTATCCAATCAAAAATAGCTGTCGGATCTGGTGGTATATTTGGTAAAGGTTTTTTAAAAGGCACTCAAAGTTATCTTGAATTTTTACCAGAAAAACATACTGATTTTATTTTCACCCTTTTTTCAGAGGAATTTGGTTTTGTGGGCTCTGCAATTCTTTTAGTGATTTACGCAATTATTATTTATAGAATTGTTGCAATTGGGGCTAGTTCCAGAAGTTATTTTGCAAAGATTTTCTGTTATAGTTTTGGCGCAGCCATTTTTGTATTCATTACTATAAACATGAGTATGGTTTTAGGTTTACTACCTATAGTAGGCTCTCCTTTGCCAATTATGTCTTATGGCGGCTCCTCAATGCTAGCAACCATGATTGGTTTTGGAATAGTCATGAGTGCTAGAGTTCACAATCAACAATTGATTGCCTAAGTATAATTTGTCGCTTAACTTTTTGTACAGATAGATTGTATATTTTTTTTATGAGTAAAAATTTGCATGTGGGGATTGTTGGCTCGGGTATTCAAGGAGTATCAAATGCTTTATTTCTTCAAAAAAAAGGTTTTAAGGTAACTATATTTGATAGAGATAACCCTGGCAGTCCAGCAGCTTCATATGGAAATGCTGGTCACTTTTCACCTTATGCTTCCTTATCATTAAATAGAACCGATGTTCTTGCTGATGTACCAGCGATGTTATTAAGTTCAACAGGGCCACTTGCATTGAAATGGAATTATGTGCCAAAAATGTTGCCTTGGTTTTTCAGATTCATTTTAAATACCAGTAAAAATAAAATGATGCATACTGCAAGAAATATGCATCAAATTTTAGACTTAGCATTACCAGCGTATGATGAACTTTTTGATGAAATAAATTTAGATGGTCTCGTTGAAAACAAAGGCATTCTCTATATTTGGAATGATAAAGATTTAAAGAGTAGAGAATTAGAAATTAAAGTAAGAGATGAACTTGGTGTAAAACAACAATTAGTAAATAAATCAGAAATTCATGATCTAGAGCCTAATATAAAACCCTTTTATCATGCTGGGGTTTATTATCCTTACGCAAGGCATGCGCGAAACCCAAAAAAAATCTTACTTAAATTATTTGATTTATTTTTAAATAAAGGTGGAAAGTTTGAAAAGAGAAATATCAATGATATTCAGTTTGACACGGAAAAACCTGTCTTTATTAGTGATGGTGAAAGGTTTACCTTTGATAAAATTGTAATTGCTTGTGGTGCATTTTCAAAAAAATTAACAGATAATTTAGGTGAGCGAATTCCACTCGATACTGAAAGAGGTTATCATGTTCACTTCAAAGATTGTGATCACCTTTTAAGTAGACCGGTAATTTTTTCTAATAGAGGATTTGGTATCACCCCTATGGAACAAGGATTAAGAGTAGTTGGTACAGTTGAATTTGGTGGATTAGATAATCCACTCTCTAAATCAAGAATTAAAAATTTAATTAGTAATGCTAAGTATATGTTAGGTGATCTTCCAGAACACGAAGATGAATGGTTAGGTTTTAGACCTAC
>CACMPD010000030.1 GCA_902615425.1 uncultured Pelagibacteraceae bacterium | reverse complement strand
ATCATTGCAGATGCAATATCAGAGTCAAGTTTTGAGTAAATTGGTGCCCCCAATCCTGCAGGAATACCATTAGCTCTAATTTCAATTATAGCACCACAAGATGAACCTGCCTTTCTAACACTTAAAAGATATTTTTCCCAGATTTTAAGCATAGATTTATCAGGACAAAAAAACGGATTTTTATAAATTATCTTATCATCCCACTTGTTTGTATCGCATCCAAGAATTCCAAGTTGTGTAACTGCACCAGAAATTTTAAATTTTTTACCTAATTTTTTTTCCAAAACTTTTTTTGCTACTGCTCCTGCTGCAACTCTAGAGGCAGTCTCTCGCGCAGAAGACCTTCCACCACCTCTATAATCTCTAATGCCATACTTTTTAAAGTAAGTGAAATCAGCATGACCTGGTCTGAATTTATCCTTAATATCACTATAATCTTTTGAGCGCATATCTTCGTTATAAATTATTAAAGAGATTGGAGTTCCAGTTGTTTTACCTTCAAAGACTCCTGAAAGAATCTCTACTTTATCACTCTCTTTTCTTTGAGTAGTAAATTTAGATTGACCAGGTTTTCTTTTGTTGAGTTCTATCTGAATATCTCGTTCATTGAGGTTTATTAGTGGTGGACAACCATCTATTATACAACCAATTGCAGGTCCATGAGATTCTCCCCATGTAGTGAAACGAAAAACCTTTCCAAAAGTATTAAATGACATTATTTATATTGTATAGATTATTTTGTTAAAATTATGAATGAAAAAAACTCACTAGGGCTTAATAAATGCTTTCTAGATTTAGATGATCCTTTTAAATTATTTGAAAGTTGGTACGAAGAGGCAAAAAAGAATGAAATTAATGATCCAAATGCTTTAGCTCTTGGAACTGCAACAAAACAAGGCGTTCCATCAGTAAGGATGGTGCTTCTTAAAGGTTACGATAAAAATGGATTTGTTTTTTATACTAATCTTAATAGTCAGAAAGGAAACGAAATAAAAGAAAACCCCAATGCAACAATGTGTTTTCATTGGAAAAGTTTGCTTAGGCAAATTAGAATCGTAGGTACTTTGAGCCAGGTAGAAGATGAGGTAGCTGATAATTATTTTAATTCTAGAGCTTATGAAAGTAGAATTGGAGCTTGGGCATCAAAACAAAGTAGTGAATTAGTCAATAGGGAAGAATTGATAAAATCACTAGAAAAATTTAAAAATAAATACCAAGATCAAAATAATGTTCCAAGACCAAATCATTGGTCAGGCTGGAATTTAAAACCTACGAGCATAGAATTTTGGTTAGATGGAGATAATAGAATACACGAAAGACTAAAGTATAAATTGACAGCAAATAATGATTGGACAAAAAGTCTTTTAAGCCCCTAAAAATTTCTTGATAAACTAAAAGACGTTAAATTTTCGAGGATATTTTTTTCTTCAGATTCTTTAAATACCGACAATGAATTTGATGACAGATTAATATAGTGCTTGGCCTTTTGATAACAACTATTTATAATATCGTATTTTTTTATTAAAGATAAAGTATAATTTAAATCATTTTGATTTCTTTCTTCTTTTGCAAAAGTTTTCTTAAGAGTTTCTTTTTCATCTTTATTAGCTTTTTGAAACAGAAGAATTATTGGTAGTGTAATTTTTCCCTCATAGAAGTCTTGACCGATATTTTTTCCAAATAGTTTTAATTCTGAGTTGTAATCTAAAGTATCGTCAGCAATTTGAAAAGTTAAACCTAAATTCCTACCATAAAACTCTAAAGCTTCTTTCTCTTTAGTTTTCATTTCTGATAAAATTGCTCCTACTTTAGTTGCAGCAGCAAATAACTCAGCCGTCTTAGAAGAAATTATTTTTAAATAAGTTTCTTCAAGCATATCAACTTCACCTCTATGCTGGAGTTGCAAAATTTCACCTTGAGCAATTATTGATGATGTTGACGATAATAGTTTTAAAACTTCAATATTACCATCTTCTACCATCATCTCAAAACACCTACTTAGAAGATAATCGCCAGCCAGAACAGATGAGTGGTTACCCCAAATTTTATTTGGTGTTTTTTTACCTCTTCTAATTGAACCATTATCTATAACATCATCATGCATCAAAGTTGCAGCATGAATTAGTTCCACACAAGCTGCCAAATTTATATCTCTGGTCCCTTTTGTATAACCACATAATTTTGATGAACCCAAAGTTAATAAGGCTCTTAACCTTTTGCCACCAGTATTTAAATGATAATCTGTCATTTTTTGAACCAACTCAACATTACTATCTAGTTTTGATTTAATTTTTTCTTCAACAAGCATTAACTTATTTTCAACTGAGTTTTTTAGTTGAAAGTAAGAGTTATTAATTTGTTTTTTAAGTTGAATTACGCTTCCCATAATGTGAGCAAATTAGTGTAATAAGTTTCTTTTGATACTTATCAATTGACGCACCTAAATCTTCAATTATAAGGTGTCTTTATATTAATACAAAAATTCTATAAAGTTTTGTTATGTTTTCAATTTTTAAAAAGAAGAAAATTATTCCTCATATTAAATTATCTGGTGTTATCGGAAACGTAGGTAAATTTAAACAAGGTATAGATTTTTCAGGTCAAGAAGAGATAATTTTAAAGGCTTTTTCTGTAAAAAAAGCACCATGTGTTGCTATTACAATTAATTCTCCCGGTGGATCACCTGTTCAATCACACTTAATCTTTAATTTTATAAGACAACAAGCGAAAAAAAATAAAAAAAAGGTAATAGTTTTTGCAGAGGATATTGCTGCATCAGGAGGCTATTTGATTGCGTGTGCTGGTGATGAAATTTACGCAAACTCTAGTTCAATTATTGGATCTATAGGTGTAATTTATTCATCATTTGGTTTTACAGAGTTAATTAAAAAAATTGGAGTTGAAAGAAGAGTTCATACTGCTGGTAAAAATAAAAGCACTCTCGATCCGTTTCTTGAAGAAAAAAAAGAAGATATAGAAAGATTAAAAAATATACAATTAGATTTGCATAAAGATTTCATTAACGTTGTTGAAAAAAGTAGAGGTGAGAAACTAAAGAAATCAGAAGTTGAGTTATTTTCTGGAGAGTTTTGGTCTGGAACTAAATCCAAAGAACTTGGTTTGATTGACGAAATAGGTGATGCAAATCAAGTGTTGAGAGAAAAATTTGGAGAAGATGTAATAATCAAAAAATTTGAAAAATCTAAAAGTTGGTTAAGTAAAAGATTATCATCATCTAACGATCACGTCGATCAGGTCGCAAATATATTAGAAGAAAAATCTATTTGGCAAAAATATGGCCTCTAAAAAAAGTAAAAAAAAACCAAAATTTCAAACTTTTCAGGATACAATTTTAAACCTCCAAAAATATTGGAGTAAACATGGTTGTATAATTTTACAACCATATGATATGGAGGTTGGAGCAGGAACTTTTCATCCAGCCACAACTCTGAGGTCACTTGGACCAAAACCATGGAAAGCAGCTTATGTACAACCTTCTAGAAGACCGACTGATGGAAGATATGGAGATAACCCTAACAGACTTCAGCACTATTATCAATTTCAAGTTATAATTAAACCTTCTCCATCAAATATAAAAAAACTTTATTTAAATAGTTTGTCTACAATCGGTATTGATCATAAAAATCATGATATTAGATTTGTTGAGGATGATTGGGAAAGTCCAACTTTAGGCGCAGCAGGTCTTGGTTGGGAAGTTTGGTGTGATGGAATGGAAATAACCCAATTTACATATTTTCAACAAATGGCTGGCTTTGAATGTAAACCTGTTTCAGTAGAAATTACTTATGGCTTAGAAAGAATTTGTATGTTCACACAACAAAAAAATAATGTTTATGATTTAATTTGGAATAACGAAAATGTTGAATACAGAGAAGTTTTTCATCAAGCGGAGAAAGAATTTTCGGCTTATAATTTTGAACATGCTAATACCTCGAGTCTGTTTAAAATATTTGATATGTTCGAAAGTGAGGCTAAATCATTAATAAATAAAAAAATATCGCTCCCAGCTTATGATCAATGCTTAAAAGCAAGTCATGTATTTAATATACTTGATTCAAGAGGAGCTATCAGTGTTGCCCAAAGAGCGGAATATATTGGACGTATAAGAGAAATTACAAAATCTGTTGCATCAATTTGGATTGATACACAAATATAAAATGGCAGAATTTTTTTTAGAATTATTTAGTGAGGAAATTCCAGCTAATTTACAACAAAATTTTCGTGAAAAACTTTTAGAGGAA
>CACMPD010000029.1 GCA_902615425.1 uncultured Pelagibacteraceae bacterium | reverse complement strand
GCACTAAAACCTTTTCCAGCACCTTCTATTATGATTACTTTTGTTTTTTTATCTTGATCAAGTTTTTTGAGAACTTTAATTAGATCATTTAAAGTTTTAAAAGATAATGAATTATATGTTTTAGGATCATTAATTTGAACTATAGATATACCGTTGGATAAGTTCTTCACTAATATATTCATCAAAAATTCTATTTGAGTTTACCTTCTTCTCTCATTTTGGCTCTTATCTTCGTTGCCGATATTTTTTGTATTTCCTCTGACAACACTATCTCTTCAATTTTGTAACCAACCCCTCTACCATAACAAATATTTGTAATATTAGGGACTAACATAATTTTAAAACGACCTTCAAACTCTGGATTAAGTCTATCTTCTATATTTTTTTTTACAGTGTCAAAATCGAAAGGATTATCATCTACTCCTTGTACATCTCTTATTTGAATACAAACTTGTCCGGTTTTTTTGATAATTTCTTTAAATAAAGTGTAATGACCATCGTGAAATGGTTGCCATCTTCCTAACATTTGTGCTGTTGGCTTTTTATTATCCCACTGATATGTCATTTTTTAATGTCCTTATATATTTTTGGTGCCCAATTTTTAGCATCTTGTGTAGTAACATGAAAGTTATACTTGTCTGGTTTGACAAACATCTTATTAGTATCATCAAACCTACCCTCTTTAATAGTGTCGACCCAAATAACATAATCTGAGGGAAATAAGCTTCTGGCCTCTGGTGTTGGGCAGATAAAATCTGCAACAACATAATTATTATCTTTTCGAAGTTTTAAAGCAAAATCAGCCATCCTTTTTGCCTGTCTTTTTCTTCCTTCTTCAGAAAAATCCCAATCATTTGCCTCTTTTCTTACTTCATCTGCGTTAAGCCTTTTTGCATTTAATAATGGTGCAAGCTCATTAGCTAAAGTTGTTTTTCCAGAGCCTGGTAGACCCATTATCAATATAATTTTCATTAATTTATTTTGTTTGATTATAAGGCATTAAATAGATTGAGATTATATTACACGATTAATTTCTTTGACAGCATTTTCAAAAAATATAATCATGATTAGATGAATTTTTCTTTAGAAATTGGGCCGCAAACAGATCTGGATACTGTTCCAGCTGTAAAAGATATTTATATCACTATGCTACCCGGGGGAGATTATAAAGAGACGGCTCAACAAGCGGTTGAGTTAGTCAAGAAAGGTTTCAATCCAGTTCCACATTTTCCTGCAAGATCTATGCAGGATGAAAAACAGCTAAAAGATTATGTTTCGAGATGTAAAGATGGTGGCGTCAAACAAGTTTTAGTTATAGGAGGAGGAAGAGAACCCAAGGGAAAATTCGATAGCTCTTTTCAACTTTTGGAGACTGGTTATTTTGAGAAGATGACGATAGGAATTGCTGGACACCCAGAGGGGAGTCCTGATATATCCGATTCAGATTTAGAAAAAGCTATGAAAGATAAAAAGCCTTACGCTGATTATATTGTAACTCAATGGTTACTAGATCCTCAGCCAATTATAGACTTTATTTCTAAACAAAGCGTACCAGTGCATGTGGGAATTACTGGGCCTCTAAAAATATCTAGCTTAATAAAGTTTGCTAATATAGTTGGTGCAAAAAATTCCTTAAATTTTCTTAAATCTAATTTTAGTAAGGCGTTAGATTTATTAAAACCTAAAGACCCTAATGATTTAATTGGGAAAATTAAATCGCACACTGATTTTTTCCACATTTATACATTCGGCGGCTTGAAGGAAACTAACAAGTGGTTGAAGGAGAATAGTTATGTCTAAAGAGTTTGACTATACTAATTTAAAGCATGTTACTTCTGTAGATCAATCAGATCGAAAAGTACCATATAACTTAAGACAAAGTGGACCAACAAAAGTTGAAATGTTAATTTCAACAAGAGTAAGAAAATCACCTTATTGGCATTTATCTATGCAAGCAGGTTGTTGGAGAGCGACAGTTTACAATCGTATTTATCATCCAAGAGGTTATGTAAAACCAGAAGATGGTGGTGCAATGGTTGAATATGATGCAATTGTTAATCATGTAACTATGTGGAATGTTGCAGTTGAAAGACAAATTCAAGTTAAGGGTCCGGATGCAGAAAAATTTGTTGATTATGTAATCACAAGAGATGCAACAAAAATTTCACCAATGAGAGCAAGATACGTTATTTTGTGTAACGCTTATGGTGGCGTTTTAAATGATCCAATTCTTTTAAGAATTTCAAAGGATGAGTTTTGGTTTTCATTATCAGACTCTGATATTGGTTTGTACTTGCAAGGAGTAAACGCAGATGGAAGATTTAATTGCACCATTGAAGAAATTGATGCTTGTCCTGTTCAAATACAAGGTCCAAAATCAAAAGCTCTAATGAAAGATTTGTTAGGTGATCAAGTTGATTTAGAAAATATGCCGTTTTATGGTTTAGCTGAAGTTAAAGTTGCTGGGCGAAGTTGTGTGATTTCTCAATCGGGCTTTTCTGGAGAAGCTGGTTATGAGATTTATTTAAGAGATGCAACTTTATATGCTGATGACATGTGGAATGCTGTGCTTAAGGTTGGAAAAAAACACCAGCTAATGGTTATTGCACCTGCTCACCACAGAAGAATTCAAGCTGGTATTTTATCTTGGGGTCAAGATATGGATCAACAACATAATCCTTATCAATGTAACTTGGGCTACCAGGTTTCTTTATCAGGAAAAGGTGAATGGAACAAAACTTCTGATTACGTTGGTAAAGCTGCACTTGAAAAAATGGGTAAAGAACTTAGGGATGGTAAGAAACCATACGCACTTCAATTAGTTGGATTGGAGTTAGGTGGAAAACCTATTGATGATTATGCGCCAGATTTTTGGCTAATATCAAATGATAGTGGTGGAGATCCAGTTGGCTTCATTACTTCACCTTGGTGGCATCCTGAAAAAAAAAACAAACATTGCAATGGGATATGTTCCTTTTGATGGAACATTAAATGCAAATGGATTTCCAAAAGGTAAGGTTGGAACTAAATACAAAGTTCATTTACCTGAAAAATACTCTGATACTCCAGGTAAGCCTGTAGATGCAGTTATAGTCGATATTCCATTTAAAGAATCTTTCAACGCTAATACAAGAGAAGTTTCAAAAGGTTAATCTGATTTTGGGGGAGTTTACTCCCCCATCATCTAAAATGACAAAAGGTTTCTTAATAGTAATTTGCATTCTTATAGCTATTGCTTTAATAATATTCCCATTAATCGTATCTTACAAAGAGCAAAAAAATAAAAAAAAATAAATGTTCGGTGAATTTTTAAGTATTATTTTAAAATCTATCAAACTAGATAAAACACTTTATTCTGATAGTAAAAATTTTGGTGAAGCCTCAGTTTATTTTGCTGGTATCATTATGATTTTAGATGGCATAGCTGGTGCGGTTGCTGCAAACACTGTTTTTAAAACAGCTGTGGCGATGTCAGGAGTGACTGCAATATTAACTTGGTTTGTTTGGGCAGTGCTAATCTTTGTTATTGGGGTAAAACTATTTCCTGACAAAAATAGTAAAGTTCCATTTAAAAAAGTATTAACTGCAGTTGGTTTCGCTCATGCGCCTGGTCTGCTAAGATTTTTTGCTGTAACACCAGAATTAATGATACCTATAATTTTTCTTACTCAATTTTGGATTTTTGCTGGATTAATTATTTCGACGCGACAAGTTCTTAATCTTAAATCAAATTTAAAATCATTTGGAATAGTTTTTATGTCATTTTTGATTATTGTCTTTTTATCTATTTCATTTGTGATAAGTCGAATGAACGCCTTACCTATTAATCATATTTAGATTGGAAAAATTGTTTTAGAAACCCTGCAAGACTTGCAAATTTTAAAACCAGTTAGAATCAAATTTTGAGTAACACTTTCGTGCTGTTCTTTACATTCATCACAAATATCATCTAAATCATTTAGATTTTTTTCTATTTCTTTGTCTTCAGTCATTATCAGTCAAACCAGCTCCAGCTGCACCCTTTTTTAAACTATCAGTTTCCTCTACAAATGTATCCTCTGCAAGTTTGTAGAGATTTTTCCAATCTTGATCTGAAAAATTATCTTCATTGTTTAAAAAACTTATTTCTACTTTTTTTGCTAACTTTGGTATTTCTTTATCCCATATATTAGAAGAGATACTCACATTAAAATTCAATAAAAATTTACAATCATCAAATGAAATTAATAATTTTTTTCCAATTATTTCTGAAGCTCTACTTAAAAAAGATAAAAGCAGCAATGGATAAGCAAGATTTTCAACTGAACACTTTTTTAAATTCTCGATGTTTTTTACTTGGTCAATAAAATTAACACCTAACATAATTGGACAAAAAGACGATCCATTTGATTTGTTAATCTTATCGATGAGTTTTATCTCTTCAAAATTTTCTTTTTTTTTATTTTGATAATATTGATTTAGATGCTTGATCGCTGGAAAACCAAATAGTTCAGATAATCTTATAGATTTCCCAACTTCCTCTGCTATACCCCATGAATAACCAACAGCTCGACTT
>CACMPD010000028.1 GCA_902615425.1 uncultured Pelagibacteraceae bacterium | reverse complement strand
ATTTTATCTACCGAGCATGGACCAAAAGGTGGTGACGAAATCAATATAAATAATAAACCTTTTTTAAAAGTTAAAAATTTTGGATGGCCGATTTCATCTTATGGAGAACATTATAAAAAAAATTATTCTAAAAAAATATTGAAAGAAGCACCATTGAACAAATCTCATAAAAAATTTGGCTTCGAAGAACCTATTAAATATTTTGATCCATCAATTGGTATCAGTCAAACAATTTCCTTGAATGAAGCAGATACAGAATTTTTAATTGGAGCAATGGGAAATGAAATTGCCGATCAGGATTTAGGACTTCACTATATTAAGCTAAACGAGAAAAGAGATAAAGTTATAGAACATGATTACTTTTTACTAAATGAAAGAGTTAGAGATATGGTAGTTTCTAAAGATAAAAAGTACATTATAATTTTTTTAGAGACCACAAGTTCATTATCAATATTAAAAAAAATATCTAATAACTGAATTAATTTTTAAATGACATTTGAATTTGGGGTCCTCTTTTATAATTTTTGTAATCTAAACCTTTGATTGGATAATTTCTTGTTGTTTTTTGTTTTTTTATTCTAAATTTTTTTGGATTAATTAATGTCATTTCAATTACTTGTGGAGTCCCTTTATTATCGACGCTGCCATAATTATTTGCATTAATATGGATATTTCTTAGTTTAGATTTGTTTATAAAATCTTTTATTTTTTTTAAATTTTTTTTAAGATTATGAAATTCTATAATCACTAGATTTAGTTTATTAAAATTTTTATTTATTTCTTTTAAAACCTTATATTCATCACCTTCAATATCTACTTTCAAAACTATATCTTTCTTATCTCCGATTGCCTCAGAAATTGTAATTTGATTATCTTGTTTTGTCTTTGAAGAAACAATTTTTTTTAAATAATGTTTATTTTTACCTTTGAAAAAAGTTAAGTATTGCAAAAATTTGAAAACATCTAATATTTGATAAAGTTTAATTTTTCTCAATAACATTAAAGAAATAAAATCTTTTAAAAATCTATTAACCCAAAATTTTTTGTTAACTGTGTGATCAAAAGCTAAAATTTTACAATTATTATTATATTCTTGGAATTGTTTTTCAAAACTCCATTCGTCATCAAGTCCACAAGTAATAATTACTTTAGTTTTCCTAATAACACGTTTATCAATAACATACCCTCCATCCGATTTTCTACCAAGTCTAATTAAATTAGATAAATCTGTGTGATAAGGTTTTAAAAAAGTTGGTAACATTTATAACTAAAGTAAATTCTATTTTTTTATTTCAGCCTGAGCTGCAGCCAGTCTTGCTATTGGAACCCTGTATGGAGAACATGAAACATAATTAAGACCTATTTGTGAACAAAAATTAATGCTCTTTGGATCTCCGCCATGTTCACCGCAAATACCTAATTTGATTTTGTTGTTTTGTTTTTTTCCTTTGATAACAGCTATCTCAACTAAATCTTCTACTCCTTCATCTATTGAAACAAATGGATCTATCGAAAAAATCTTGTTTTCAATATAATCATTTAGAAATTTTCCACTATCATCTCTACTAATACCAAAAGTGGTTTGTGTTAAATCGTTGGTTCCAAAGCTAAAAAATTCAGCATGTTTTGCAATATCCTTTGCTTTAATCGCTGCTCTTGGCAGCTCAATCATTGTTCCAACTAAAAATTCTATTTTTACTTTATTTTCTTTTTGTACTTTTCTTGCAGTATTAATTACTAGTTCTTTCATTATTTTGATTTCTGCCTCGGTCGACACAAGCGGAATCATTATTTCAGGGAATGCAAATTTTTGTTTATTTTTTTTAAGCTCTGACAAGGCTTTAAAAATTGCCTCACATTGCATTTCATAAATTTCAGGAAATGAAATACCTAATCTACAACCTCTGTGTCCAAGCATTGGATTTTGCTCATGAAGCTCATCAATTCGCGATTTTACCTCTTTGACACTAATGCCAACCACATCTGCAACCTCTGAAATTTCTTTTTCGGATTTTGGGAGAAACTCATGTAATGGAGGATCAAGTAAACGAACTGTAACTGGTAATCCGTGCATAATTTTGAATATTTTAACAAAATCATTTTTTTGATGTGGTAAAAGCTTCAAGAGTGCCTTTAATCTATCATCTTTAGTTTTAGAAAGTATCATCTCTCGTACGGAAATAATTCTTTCTTCATCAAAGAACATATGCTCCGTCCTGCATAAGCCAATTCCCTCTGCTCCAAAATCTCTTGCAACTTTTGTATCTAAAGGTGTTTCTGCGTTTGTTCGAACTTTAAGTTTTCTAATATTATCAGCCCAACTCATTAACTTTGAAAAGTCACCAGAAATTTCAGGTTTTACTGTTGGTACGCTACCTAAAATAATTCTACCAGAGGACCCATCAATTGTGATTATATCGCCCTCTTTAATTTCTACTGAAGCAGTTTTAAAAATTTTTTTTTCATAATCAATATCAATTTCACTTGAGCCTGAAACACATGGTCTACCCATCCCTCTTGCAACAACAGCTGCATGACTTGTCATTCCTCCTCTAGCAGTCAATATTCCCCTAGCAGCGTGCATACCTTGAATATCTTCAGGAGAAGTTTCTACTCTAACCAATATTACATCTTGCATCATATTATTAAGTCTTTCAGCCTCTTCAGATGTAAATACCACCTTTCCGCTAGCAGCTCCTGGTGAGGCAGGTAAACCATTTGCAATTATTTCTATAGAACTTTTTTCATCCAAAGTAGGGTGTAATAATGTATCTAAAGAATTTGGGTCTATTCTTAAAATTGCTTCTTTTTTTGCAATTAATTTTTCTTTAACCATATCTACAGCAATTTTAACTGCTGATTTTGCGGTCCTTTTACCTGACCTAGTTTGTAGGATCCATAATTTCTCATTCTCAACAGTAAATTCCACATCTTGCATATCTTTATAGTGCGTTTCTAACTTCTTTAAAATTTTATGAAGCTCCAAATAAACTTTTGGCATAGACTCTTCCATAGAAGGTGCTTTTACTTTTGCATCTCTTTTTGCTTTTTTCGTAATATATTGTGGTGTCCTTGTTCCTGCTACAACATCCTCTCCTTGAGCATTAATTAAATACTCTCCATAAATATCATTTGATCCGTCTGACGGATTTCTTGTAAAAACAACTCCAGTAGCACAATCATTTCCCATATTTCCAAAAACCATAGATTGCACATTAACTGCTGTTCCCCATTCAGATGGTATACGATTTAACTTTCTATAAATTTTAGCTCTATTACTTTCCCAAGATAAAAATACTGCACTTATTGCTCCTAATAATTGTTTATAAACATCCTGAGGAAATTCTTTTTTTGTTTTTTCTTTAACAATGTTTTTAAAATCTTTTATCAAACCATCCCAATCATCTTCATCAAGATCCGTATCTAACAAAACTCCTTTGGTTAATTTATAATTTTCTATAAGTTCCTCAAAATGATAATTTTCTACCCCAAGAACAACATTTCCATACATTTGAATAAATCTTCTATAACTATCTTTGGCAAATCTCCCGTTAGAGGTTTTGTTAGCTAGTGCTTTAACTGTTTTATCATTCAAACCAAGATTTAGTATTGTATCCATCATACCAGGCATTGATACTCTAGCACCAGATCTCACAGATAATAAAAGTGGATTTTTAAGATCTCCAAATTTTTTTTTCACATCTTTCTCAATTATCTTTAACTCTTTTTTAATTTGATTTATCAATGAAGAATTCAATCTCTTTTTATTTTGGTAAAAAATATCACAGACTTTTGTTGAAATTGTAAATCCAGGTGGAACTGGAAGACCCATTCTTCCCATTTCTGATAAATTAGCACCTTTGCCACCTAAAAAATTTTTGGGATTTTTAATTTTTTTTGAGTCTTTAGATTTAAAATTTAAAATTAACTTATTCATTATTTGCTTTTAATAATTGAAAATTCATAAAATTTTGAAAGGTTTTACATAACATATTTATAAGTTCCAAACGATTTTTTCTTAAATCTTCATTATCTTCATTTACTTTGACATTATCAAAAAATTCGAAAACTTCTTTTTTTGCTCCAGCTAAGACTGATAAAGATTCTTCAAAATTTTCATTATTATCTATATCTGAATAATACTTCTTTATATCAGTAATCTTTTTAAACAAATTTTTTTCATAATCGCTTTTAAAAATACCGGGATCAGTTGAATTAGTTATTTCAATTTCTTTATTTTCCATTTCACTTTGAAGTATATTGGAAGCTCTTTTATAACTTGATGTTATATCTATACCGATTTGATTATTAATTATTTTATTTATACATCTTGCTTTTTCGAATGATGAAAACAATTTATTAGTTGAAAAATTTGAAATTGAAGCCTCAATAATATCAAATCGAATATCTTTTTCTTTAAGATAATATCTAAATCTATCTTTTAAAAAATTACTTAAATCTTTTTTTAACTCATCATTTACAAGAATAAAATTTTGTTCTTGATATAAACCAATAGAATAATTCAATAAATCGTTTAGTTTAAAATCTTTTTTATTTTCAATTATTATTCTTATTATGCCGAGCGCCACCCTTCTAAGTGCAAACGGATCTTTTGAACTTGTGGGTTTTTCATCAATCCCAAAAAAACCAACAAGATTATCTATTTTGTCTGTCATCGATAAAGCAATACTGAAAGGTTTTTTTGGTACATTTGAATCTAATCCAATCGGTAAATATTGCTCAGTTATTGATAAACAAATATCTTTATCAAAACCTTGTTGTGCGGAAAAATAGCCTCCCATAATTCCCTGTAATTCAGGAAACTCACCAACTAAATCAGAAGTTAAATCTGTTTTACAAATAGATGCTGATAACTCTACTTTTTCTTTACTAATCAATAATTCATCAGATATCATTCCACCTAATTTTCTCATTCGCTGAACTTTATCAAAATAGGTTCCAAGTCCCTTGAAAAAATTAATTCTTTTTAGTTCAGATACCTTTTTCACTAAATTTTGTGTTTTATCTTTATTCCAAAAAAATTCTGCATCGCTCAATCTAGCATCAACAACTCTTTGATTTCCAAGTTTGATTAACCCTTTTTGGTCTTTTTTATTTGCAACGAGTAAAAATTGATTTGTAATTTGATTATTTTTATCAATCGTAGGAAAATATTTTTGATGTGACTGCATAGTCAAAATAAGTATTTCCTTCGGAATCGACAAAAATTTTTTGTCAAAATCACATAGTAAAACGTTTGGACATTCAACTAAATCTACAACCTCATCAAATAATTTTAAATTTTCTAAAATAAATAATTTTTTTTTACTTAATATCTTTGTGAATTCCTTTTGAATAATTTGTTTTCTTTTAGTTTGATCAACAATCGTTCCCTGTATCTTCAAAAATCTTTCATAAGATTTGAAATTTTTAAATACTCCTGTTTTTTCTTCATAATCCTTATCAATAAAGGTCCTATTAGAAGAAGTTAGATGGTAAAATTTAAAATCTATTATTTTTTCATCAAACACTGATAAAATAGACTTTAATGGTCTTGCCCAATTAAGGTTAAATTCACCCCATTTCATTGATTTTTTCCATTGGTACCTACCTAAGAGTTTTGGTATTAAATCTTTTAATAAATCTGAAGTGTTCAATATTTTTGAGGGTGTTTTAAAAAAGTAGAATTCTCCTTTTTCTGTATCAAGTTTAATAAGT
>CACMPD010000027.1 GCA_902615425.1 uncultured Pelagibacteraceae bacterium | reverse complement strand
ATCAATTAGCGTGGTTCATAAACTAAAAGGGCATTATCTAGACACCAAACATCCCATCATTGTTGAAAATTTGATGGGAATAAGAAGGGTGAAAGGAAGCATTCAAAAAGGTAAAAAACCATTATTAATCAGTCATTTAAAATCTATAATTAATGCAATAGATCAACAAAAAATTGAAGATATTAAAAAATTTAGAGATAAGTCAATAATCTTAATTGGCTTTGGAGGCGGATTTAGACGAACTGAATTAATTTCAACTGATTATGAAGACTTAGAATTTGTTCCCGAAGGTCTTAAAATCACTATCAGGAGATCAAAAACCGATCAATTCGGTCAAGGAATGATTAAGGGACTACCCTACTTTACTAACGAAAACTACTGCCCTGTAGTAAATCTTAAAAAGTGGCTAGAAATTTCTAGAATTAAATCTGGACCAATTTTTAGAAGATTTTCTAAAGGTTTATCATTAACAGATAAAAGATTAACTGACCAATCTGTAGTTTTATTAATAAAAGAGTATTTGCAGTTGGCAGGTATCGAAAATAAAAATTTTGCTGGCCATAGTTTAAGGTCAGGTTTTGCAACAGTTGCTGCTGACTCAGGGGCTGATGAGAGAAGCATAATGGCTATGACCGGTCATAAATCAACTCAAATGGTTAGACGATATATTAGAGAAGCAAATATATTTAAAAATAATGCATTAAATAAAATTAAGGTTTAAACTTGCTATATCAAAGAAGCTTTTTTTCCAATAGATTTATCAATTATATATTTTGAAATTTTAACTTCATTAAATAATTTGAAATATTTTTCTTTACCTTTTTTAGCAATTCTAATTCTTAATTTATTATTTTTTTTATAAAATTTGATTTTTTCAGCAAGATCATCGATGTGATCATAAGAAACTATTTCATTTGAATTAAAGAAATTGTTCATTTTTACTTTTTTATCAATAAAAACTAATAATCCATTTCCCATAAGTGAGGCTATTCTGTTACTTGAGTAATGTTTGGTAGGTTCTCCCCTACTGAGATTTAAGGCCATTTTTGAATTAAGTAAAGATTTATAAAATTCATTTCCCCAAACAGGTTCTTGTTTCCCAATTCCATAAAAATCATATTTTATTCCATCCATTTTTTTTATAAGTTTTTCTAAAAAAATGACTCTGTTATCTGTTTTTCCCTCCTTAAGTGTTGCTCGATTAACACCATGACTCATTGCATAAAAAACATCATTTTCTGGTTTTAATTTAAAGACATCGAAACATTCAATATTTTTATCAACAGGTGTCATAAAAAAATGAATATGTTGGGTGAATTTTTTTGAAGGTTTTAACACAGAAGGATTAGTTGTAATAAATGAATGATCTACCATTGGAAAAAATTTTTTTAGTTTATTAACGTTTTCTGAAGTATCTGATAAATTTTTCATTAATGGATCTTCATTCCACTGGGAGATAATTATTTTTTTATTAATTGATCTAAAATCTGACAGGATGTCTTGATTTATGTTATCTGAGTGACCAAAAATAACTAAATCTGGATTATAATTTTTAAAGGTTTCAACTAAATAGTTATGAAATTTATCTCTAAAATTCAACAGATTAATCCCTTTACTTTGTCTCACATAGTCCCTATCACTAATTTCAATTACATCATGACCGTTTCGGATAAAACCATTAGTAAATTTTTTACCTAACGAAAGATTATAAATTCTATGATTTAGTTTTTGCGCTAAATTATAGATATTCAAAATTCTTAATTTATTGCTATTAATATTAATTTTCTTAAAAGGGAATAATGAGTTTCTCATCAAATCAATTTTTTGAGAATTTTTCTTTAATTTATGTTTTACAAAATTTTTACTTTTGATTTGAATACTCTTTCTTAATTTGTCATTACTAATAAGTTCTATGATTTCATTTTCAATATTTTTTGTATCTAATTTTTTAAGTTTGATTGCATAATCAGTTGTTTCTGGGAGACCGCCGGTATTAGAAATTATTGTAGCACAACCACGTGAAGAAGCTTCTAACGCTGTTCTACCAAATGGCTCTTCCCATCTTGAGGGAATAACAGCAATTTCAGATCTACTTAAATAATCTAAAACTTTATTGTGCGGAATTTGACCAAGATTAAAGTGTCTTTTATGAGTAGGGAAATTTTGAAATCTTCTTTCTTCACCAATTGAAATAGCACACCAATCATTATACTGATCTAAAATTTTAAACATTGATTTGCAATACAGATCATATCCTTTAGATTCATTTAATTTTCCTACAAAAATTATTTGTTTATTTTTTTTGGTATCTTTTTTTATTGGATCAATACTATGATATATTATTTGTGTTTTGTTATCAGATAAATTTGGTAAATTTTCAAAAAACCTTTTTTTTACCCACTTTGAGATAAAAATAATCTTATCAACATTTTTTAATAGATAGACTCTTTCATTAACTGATTTAGCACCTTTCATCGTAGTTGGGTCATTATGAAAATATAAGATGATTTTTGAATTTAATTTTCCAAAAAATTCTTTGACCATAATTGGTCTATTGTGTAACTCTAAAACATCAAAATTTAAATTCTTGATTTTATTAATTATTTTATTTGAATACTCTTTAGTTGTACTATTAAGTTTCGAATTAATATTATCTATATTTATATAATTTTTTGTTAAATATTTTTTGTTTTTTGTACTACCTATAATGTAAGTATTTTTTTTATATTCAGAATCCCTTACAAAATCACTGATCCATAGAGCAACTGCTCCAGCTCCTTTTAGTGTATAGTTTTCTTTATATGGTAATATTGATGCGATTTTCATATTAACTTATACTTAGTAAGTGTTTTCTTTTTTTTTTGTCTTTTTTTAATCTATACTCAAATGACATGGCTAATCTTTTATCATAAAATTTTTTTTTATAGATAATTTTCCACTTAAAACCTCGAGTTGACTTTGCTCCTTTACTAGTATTGTGTTTTTTAAGTCTTAAATTGAGGTTATTTGTATATCCAACATAAGTTTTGATAATTTTATTATTTACGCTTTTAAGCATATAAACATAAAATATCATAAATGTGGCGGTCCCTAGGGGAATCGAACCCCTCTTTCGAGGATGAAAACCACGTGTCCTAACCGATAGACGAAGGGACCGAATTCCAGCTTTCTATTGCAAAATATTCTATTTATCAAGTGTTATTAGGCTGCATTATCTCCAGAATTATTTAATAAATCTTTAAATTCTTTTGATGGTTTGAATAAAACAACATCTCTTTTAGAAATTTCTTTTTCTTCCTTGGTTTTTGGATTTCTGCCAATTCTTGATTTTTTTGATCTTATTAAAAATGTTCCAAACTTTGATATCTTAACAGTTTTTTTTCTGCATAAATTTGAAACTATTATAGATAAAAATTCTTCAACTAAATTTTCTGTGATTTGTTTTGAAAATCCAACTTGCATGTATATTGTATTTACAAGATCTTTTTTAGTTAAATTAATTCTCATTAATTAGATATTTTCTCTAATTTTATTTATCAAATCACCTTTTACAATTTTACTACATACGTCTAATGAATTTGAGAAACCAATGAAATCTGTTCCTCCATGACTTTTTACAACTGGTGAGTCTAAGCCGATAAAAATTGCACCATTATAGAGCCTAGGATCTAATCTTTTTTTGAACTTATTTAAATTTGAGAAATTTAATATTGCTGATAATTTTCCTAAAATTGAATTTTTAAAAATTTTTTTTAGCTCATCTGTAATAAAATTTGCTGTTCCCTCTGCTGTTTTAAGAGCAACATTACCTGTAAAACCATCAGAAATAATTACATTAACATTTCCATTCATAAGTTCATTACCCTCTATATAACCTGAAAAATTAAAATTATTAGATTTTTTTTCGTTAAGTATTTGAAAAGTTTCTTTAATAATTTCATTACCTTTTAATTCTTCCGAACCAATATTCAACAAAGCTGTGTTAGGTGTTTCATTTGGATAAAGAGACTTATATAAAGATGCTCCCATAATAGAGAAATCAACTAAATTTTTTGAGCTACATTCAATATTAGCACCTAAATCCAATACAACACTCATCCCTTTTTTATTAGGCCATAAAGCAGATAATGCAGGTTTATCTATATTTTCAATCATCTTAAGATTTAATTTAGCAATAACAAGTAAAGCACCAGTATTTCCTGCGGATATTACAATATCAGTTTCTTTTTTTTTAACACTTTCAATTGCAAGCCACATACTTGTATCTTTCCCTCTTTTAGCAGCTTCGAGAGGACTATCTGTGCTTTTAACAACATTGTCTGTATGTATTATTTCATAAAAATCTTTATCTAGATTATTCTTAATATGTTCTTCAATCTTAATTTTGTTTCCAAAAATTTTAAAAAAATTTTTTTTATCTGATTTATGGTTATGGATTATGCCATCAATGATCTTCTTAGGTGATCCATCACCTCCCATTGCATCAACTGCAATTTTAGTTAAATCTGACATTTAAATATTTATTATTCTTTTGGGTCTATAATTTGACGACCTTTGTACATTCCAGTTTTAAAATCTAAATGATGAGATAATCTATATTCACCAGATTTTTTGTCTTCAATCACATTTTTTGACGAGAATTTCATATTTTGCGACCTTCTCATACCAGTTCTTGATGGTGTTTGTTTTCGTTTAGGTACTGCCATAATTAAGGACTACTTACACTTTTTAAAAAAAAATTCAAAGTTTTTTTCCTTAAATTTGAAGAAAAATCATCAAAATAATCAACTAAAATATCAATTTCTTTGAAATCCTCTAAAAAAAAAGATAATTTTTTCAGTTTTTCGTTTTTATCTAATTGATCCCAAAAATGAATTTCTGAAACAATAGCATGAAATAAATTCAGATAAATTTTCATTTTTTTATTAATTGATTGATCCCCGTATCCTATTTCTCGAATACTTAATTCTAATTGTCTAAAATTAAAATCATAAATTCTTTGTAAAATATCCTTATTTTCTTTGTTTTTAAAGCTTTTTAAAAAGAAAGCAAAATGTATGAGGAAAAGTGTTAAACGATCTGAAAAGTTATCCTCTCTGTTCAGAGATTTGTATAAGTCTTTATTTCTAGAGTAATTGATTAAATTGTTATAAATATTAATATAATTTTCAGACATGTTTAAAATAGTATATATATTTTTTTTTGCATTAGTAGTATCAAATTGTTCTTTTGAAAAAGTTGTTAAACATCATGGTGTTCCTTTTCTTGAAAAAAAACAAAAGCAATTGATAATAGATCAATCCACAAGTAATGATATTAGAAAAATATTAGGTACTCCATCAACACAAAGTAAATTTGACAATGATATATGGATTTACATTGAGAGAAAACAGACTCAATCAAAATTAAGAAGTTTAGGTCGAATGAAAATCTTTAAGAATGACGTTTTAGTTCTTGAAATTGATAATTATGGTATTCTTAAAAAAAAAGATTTTTACAATATGGATGATATGCAGAAAATAAGAATTGTAGAAGAAACAACTGAGGCTTCTTTTACAAGAAATTCATTTATTTATGATTTTTTGTCTAGTATGAGACAAAAAATTAATGACCCTCTTGGTGTGAGGGCCAAAAAAAGAGAAGAAATTAGCCAGCGATAACAGCCAATAAAAGTAATGCAACAATATTAGTTATTTTAATCATTGGATTTACTGCAGGACCAGCTGTATCTTTATATGGGTCCC
>CACMPD010000026.1 GCA_902615425.1 uncultured Pelagibacteraceae bacterium | reverse complement strand
TTAAACTTATAATAAATAAAAAATAAAACCAATCCTTCATAGGGCTTGGTCTAATCGTGATATTTCTTATATACGCCGTAGCAATACAAATTAATGTATAAGACAAACTACTTATTCCTAGAGGTAAACCTATAACAGTATCATTCAGTAAACCTGCAAAAAATACAAAAAGATAATCAAAATGTTTAAAATCTTTTAAGGTAAAGAAAAAGATTAAAATAAATGGGAAATTAAATGAAAAATAGTCAAGTTTTAGGTAATTAAAATCAAATTCATTGAGCACTGATACAAATAATAAAATTATTGGTAACCAGGTATATAATTTGGAAAATGTTCCTTTGGTCTTTAAGTTAGCCACCTCTACCTCCACTTAAGACACAATCCCTATATTCCTCAGTTCCGACATTAAAACCGCCTGTGTTTAAAAAAGATTTTCTACATTTATGACCATGTTCTAAATTCAGCTTTAAAAATTCTAATTCTTGAGAATCAATGTTGAATTGGTTAATTTTTTGTTTTTGTGAAAAAATTTCATTATTCAAAAGTGAAATTTTACTATTTAATTTATTTATTTCAGTTATTAAATTTTCATTTTCTTCAATAAATTTTAAGTTTGTCTCCTCTATAATTTGAAGTTCATCTTCTAAAATCTTTAATTTTGCCTCTGCAAGTTCTTCACTTTTATCTTCAATTGGAACTGTGTCTGGTTCAGCTTGAGGAATTTCAATTTGAGTAATTGTTTCAGCAAAAACATACTTTAATTGAGTAAAATCGCTATAGAATTCAACATTATATCTATTTAAAGAACCAATTTTATCAGATCTCAATTTTCCTATTGGCACTCCACTTTTAAATATTGCTCCCGTACCTGATGTATAAACTATGCTTTCGTCAGCTAACTCTTCTGATAAACCAGCTTTAATATATTTTATTTGTCCAAAATTTTCTCCAGTTCCAGTGACGATTGCCTGAATATTTTGTGGCGCAATAGTGACTGGCACATTAGAATTTAAATCTGACAACAATAATACCCTTGATGTCTTATAATTCACCTCAATTACCCGACCAACTAAATATGATTGATCATAAATATTAGTACCTATTTTGATATCGTCTTTACTACCTTTGTTTATAATGATGCTTTTTAAAAAAGGGCTATCATGATCAACAATAATTTTTGCTAAAATTTTATTTGAGCTTGAAATATAATCATCAATTAAAACCTTTAGTTCTTGATTTTCATACTGAATAATTTCGTTCGATACAAAATCAGATTTAAGATTGTCTAATTCATCTCTAGTTTTTTGATAGTTGTTAAAGAATGTTGTGTATTCAATAATATTAATAACAGAATTTCTAACAAAGTTTTCTGGTATAGAAACTATAAAAGAAGATCTGTAGACCACCTCACTCAATCCAGCTTTTAGGTACCTAACTGCTTTAAAGTCTAGGCTCGACAGAAGGATAATAAATATTGAAATAAATACTAAAGTAAGTAAAGAAAATTTTTGCTGAGTGCTTTTTTTTAAAAAAGCAGAACGAATTGCTATTATAAAATCATCTCTGCTAGAGGCCATTACTCTTAATATTCAGTCAACATAGTCGAGAATGTTTGTTCTTGATCAAGAGCTTTTCCAGTTCCAACTGCTACACAAGATAATGGATCATCAGCAATGTGAACTGGCAAACCCGTTTCCTTAGAAAACCTTCTGTCTATATTTTTTAATAATGCTCCACCGCCAGTTAAAGTTAAACCCATATCAACTAAGTCAGCAGATAATTCAGGAGGAGTGCTTTCAAGAGCATCCTTAATTCCATTAACCATCTCTTTTAAAATATCATTTAATGCTTCCGCTGTATCTTCCTCTGTAATATTTACTTCTTTTGGAGTTCCAGATCTTAGATCTCGTCCTTTAACTGCATAAGTATTATTATTTGTAGGAATAGCAGTACCAATTTCTTTTTTAATTTTTTCTGCAGTACTGTCACCTATCATCAAATTATATTCTTTTCTCATATAGTTGACCATTGCACCATCCATTGCATCTCCTGCTACTCTTAGAGATTTAGAATAAACTAAACCTCCTAACGACATAACTGCTATTTCAGTTGTACCACCACCGATATCAACAACCATTGAACCAGTTGCTTCAGATATCGGAAGATTGGCTCCAATTGCTGCTGCAATTGGCTCCTCAATTAATTGAACTCTTCTGGCACCTGCAGCTAAAGCACTATCTTGAATAGCTTTTCTCTCCACAGGAGTTGAGCCTGTTGGAACACAAATTAAAATTCTTGGATTTGCAAAAGTACTTCCTTTATGAACTTTTTTAATAAAGTGTTTTATCATTTCTTCCGTCACGATAAAATCAGCAATTACACCATCTCTTAAAGGTCTTATAGCTTGAATGTTTCCAGGTGTTCTTCCTAACATCGTTTTAGCTTCATCTCCAACCGCTAAGACTTGTTTTTTTCCTGATTGATCTACAATTGCAACAACCGAAGGTTCGTTTAAAACTACCCCTTGCCCTTTCACAACTACCAAAGTATTAGCTGTACCTAAGTCAATTGCCATATCCTGACTCCAGATTTTCTTCATTCTATCAAATAAGCCCATTAAAACACTCCTTTTACTTTTTTAGGTTCTATATTTTTGTAAAGAGATTTTTTTTCTCTTTTAATTAACATTTTATTTAATGCATTTAGATAAGCATTAGCTGATGCTACTAAAGTATCTGTATCAGCTGATTGTCCAACAGTAGTTCTGTCATTTTCCTCAATTTTGACACTGACTGTGGCCTGTGCATCTGTTCCTTCAGTAACTGCATGGACTTGATACAAAGATAACTTTACATCATGTGGATAAAGCTCCTTGATACATTTAAATATTGCATCAACAGGACCATCGCCTGTTTGAGTAGTATGTTTTATGTCCCCAAAAACATCTAGCGTCATTTCAGCTCTTTGTGGCTCACCCGTGCCAGCAAAAACTTTTAATGATTTTAAATTTATTGCATTAATTTTATTATCGATAATTAAACTATCATCAACTAAAGCAACTATATCTTCGTCATAAATATGTTTTTTTTTATCTGCTAGAATTTTGAACTTCCCAAAGGCTGCTTGAACAATATCATCTGTTACGTCCGCATATCCTAAATCACTTAACTTGTCTTTAAAAGCATGTCTCCCAGAATGTTTTCCCATTACTAATGATGTTTTTTTTACTCCAACACTTTCTGGTGTCATGATTTCATATGTTTCTCTATTCTTCAGCATACCATCCTGATGAATTCCAGACTCATGAGCAAAAGCATTTTTTCCAACAATCGCTTTATTAAATTGTACTGGAAATCCAGTTGCATTTGAGACAATTTTAGAAGCTTTGCTAATTAATTCTGTTTTAATACCTGTTTCATAAGGTAATAGATCATCTCTTGTTTTAATTGCCATTACAATTTCCTCTAAAGCAGCATTACCTGCTCTCTCACCTATTCCATTAATAGTACATTCGATTTGTCTCACACCAGCTGATAATCCTGATAATGCATTTGCAACTGCTAAACCTAGATCATTATGGCAATGAGCCGAAATAATTGCTTTATCGATATTTGGAACATTGTTTTTAATTAGTTTAATAGTTTTGGCAAACTCCTCTGGTATTGAATATCCAACTGTATCAGGAATATTTATTGTTGTGGCACCACATTTGATTGCAAGCTCAATTGTCTTATACATAAAACCTAAGTCTGTTCTTGTGCCATCTTCACAAGACCATTCAACATCATCAGTAAATTTTTTTGCATATGTAACACTTTCTTTAATAGCCCCTAAGACTTGTTCATTAGTCATATTTAATTTATGCTTCATGTGAACAGGGCTTGTCGAAATAAAAGTATGGATCCTAAATCTTTTTGCAAATTTCAAAGACTCATGACAAGCATCTATATCTTTTTTAGTCGCTCTTGCTAAACCACACGGAATTGAATTTTTAACACTTTTACTTATTGCGCTTACCGCTTCAAAATCACCTGGAGATGATATTGGAAATCCTGCCTCTATAATATCTATTCCCATTTCATCAAAAACTCTGGATATTTGAATTTTTTCTTCAACACTCATTGAGGCTCCTGGTGATTGCTCACCATCTCTCATCGTTGTATCGAAAATGAATACTTTGTCTTTGTCAGCCATATTAAAAAATTTTTGTTTTTGAAATATACAACCTCTCGTTTAGATTGCAAAAATAAAATACTAAATTTATCCAAATTTTGAACTAAAATTTACTTCTTATCACTATCAACTAATTTCTTTTTACCAATCCATGGCATCATGGCTCTTAAATTAGCCCCAACTTTTTCAACTGGGTGTTCAGCTAATTTTGCCCTTGTGGCAAGAAAGTTTTTTTGACCACTTTTACACTCAGCCATCCATTCTTTAGTAAATTTACCAGACTGAATATCAGCCAAAACTTCTTTCATTCTTTTTTTAGTTTCCTCTTTATTAATTACTCTAGGTCCAGATTGATATTCTCCATATTCTGCAGTATTTGAAATAGAGTAATTCATATTTGCAATCCCACCTTCATAAATAAGATCAACAATAAGCTTTACTTCATGAACAGTTTCAAAATATGCCATCTCCGGTTCATATCCAGCTTCCACCAAAGTTTCATAGCCATTCTTTATTAATTCAACTAAACCCCCACAAAGAACAGTCTGTTCACCAAATAAATCTGTCTCAACCTCATCTTTAAATGTTGTTTCAATAATACCTGATCTTCCGCCACCTACCGCTGATGCATAAGACATAGCAAGATCTCTTGCTTTACCAGAACCATTTTGGTGCACTGCAAATAAACATGGCACTCCCCCACCTTTTTCAAACTCACTTCTTACCAAATGACCTGGTCCTTTAGGAGCAACCATAAATACATCTAAATCTTTTCTAGCTTTGATTAGATCGTAATGAACATTTAATCCATGAGCAAAAGCAATAGACTTTCCCTCTTTGACTCTTTGCTCTATATGGTTTTTATAAATTGAAGCTTGTAATTCATCTGGTGTTAAAATCATTACAACATCCGCCCACTCAGCAGCATCAGATAAATTCATAACTTTTAATCCTTTTGACTCTGCTTTAGGTATACTTGAGGAACCTTCCCTCAATGCAACTACAACTTCTTTAACACCACTATCTTTTAAATTTAAAGCATGAGCATGTCCTTGACTACCATAACCAAATATTGCGATTTTTTTATCTTTGATTAAATTTACATCTGTATCTTTTTCATAAAACATTTTCATAATTTTCTCCTTAATAATTAATTAAAAACTTTATCACCTCTTGTCATAGCAACAGCTCCGGTTCTAGAAACACTTACTAAACCAAATTTTCTTAAATTTTTTGCCATCTTGTCTATTTCTCTTCTTAATGCAGTAATTTGAATAACATTTGATTTTTTCGTTTTATCCAATATTACAGCATCATACTTTTTACAAGCATTAATAGCTTTTTTGATTTTTACAGAGCTGCCAACAACTTTAAATAATGCCATTTCCTTAAATATTACGCCCTTATCATTCCTTTTAAAATCTGCCACTTTATGGACTGGAACAAGTTTTTTTAATTGCAATTTAATTTGATCAATTACTTGAGGTGTCCCAGTTGTGACTATGGTAATTCTTGATATACTTTTTTTTGCATCCACCTCAGCAACTGCGAGTGACTCGATATTATAACCTCGACCAGAAAACAATCCTACAACCCTTGCTAAAACTCCAGACTCATTATCCACCCAAACAACAATGATGTGTGTATCTGATTTTTCTTTTTTCGAAGAAACACTATATGCAGATTTTGGATTTGCCATACTTAAACTAAAGCTTTCCCTTTACCAGTGATTTTATTTTCCTGCTTTTCACTTGGTCCTAATATCATTTGGTTATGAGGTTTTCCTGATGGGATCATTGGAAAACAATTTTCATTCGGATCTACTCGACAATCAAAAATAACAGGACCATCAAACTCCACCATTTCTCTAATTTTTTGATCTAATTCATCTGGTTTTTCAGCTTTAATACCTTTGCAACCATAGGCCTCTGCCATTTTTATAAAATCAGGTAAAG
>CACMPD010000025.1 GCA_902615425.1 uncultured Pelagibacteraceae bacterium | reverse complement strand
AATTGTTTTTGACCAAGGAAATAAAAAACAATGGGCCGAAAGATATGCTATCAAAGATTTTTTGAAGAATAGAAAAAATTATAAAAAAATAATTATTAATAAAACTTATCAACCAGATATTATTTTAAAAAAAATTGCCTAACATCATTATGGTTTATTTTTAAGTAAAATAAAATTTTTATATTTATTTGAATTATAATATGTATATATTGGTTAACGAAAATTAATTACTAGTGAAAAAAAATCCCAAAGGAAATATACTAATATTTGGTGGATCCGGTGGTTTAGGAAATGAAGTAGCCAAACATTTTTATAATGAAGGTTATAACTTATTGTTAACTTATAACAAGAGTTTACCTAAATTTAAAAATTTTAAAATACAAAATATGCCAAATAAATTTTTCTATACTAAATGTGATTTTTTAAATGAAAACTCGATTAAAAATGCAATTAAATTAACTAAAAAAAAAATTGGGGATATAAATTACATAATTAATTGTGTGGGTATTTTTTATTATGATGATATTAAAAATTTTAATTATAAAAAAATTTCCGAAACATTCAAAATAAACGCATTTTCTCTAATAACAATCAATCAATGTGTATTCAAACTAAAAAAAGATAAAAAAATATCCAAAATTATTTCAATTGGATCCTCATCTGCTCTAGATGGCTTTAAAGATACTTATTCATACTGTGGATCAAAGCACGCACTATTAGGTATAGTTAAATCTTTGAATGAGAGTATTTATAAAAAAAAAATTTTTAATTACTGCTTAAATGTAGGTAGTATAAAAAACAAAATGGGCAAAAAGGTTAGAGGTAAGGAATTTAAAAACTTTATTGAGACAAATTCTGTAATAAAATCTCTAAAATTTTTGTTAAATCTTGATTTGCCCGCTTTACCTGAAGAAATATTCATCAAAAGGTTCAGAAGATAATTAATGGAAAAATATGTTGCCATCATACCTGCTAGAAAAGGTTCAAAAACAATTAAGAATAAAAATCTGGTCAATATTAAAAAAAAAAGAATTATTGATTATACAATACAAGCTGCAAAAAAAACCAGGAAAATTTCTAAAATAGTTATAACCACAGATATTGAAAGTTTAATAAAAAAAAATACTAGTAGAGAAATTTTCATAAGAAGACCAAAAAAATTAGCTGGAGATTTTGCATCTACTGAAAGTGCTATTTTTCATTCACTTAATTTTTTAAAAAAAAAAAAAATTTTTCCTGAAAATTTAATACTCTTACAACCCACGTCTCCATTCAGAAACCATTCTGATATATTAAAATCAATAAAAATTTTTGAAATAAATAAACTTGATTCATTATTTTCTGGTTTTGAGGAAAAGTTTTTAATGTGGAAATATAAAAAAAAAAAGTATTTTCCACTAAATTACAATCTAAAAAATAGAAAAAGAAAACAAGACTCAAAATCAATAATTATTGAAAATGGAGCAATATTTATTTTTAATTGTAAAAAATTTCATAAAGTGAGGTCAAGACTTTTTGGAAAAATAGGTTGTTATATTATGTCTAAAAGAAATTCCTTAGAAATTGACGAATTGTATGATTTAAATGTAGCGAGGAAAATATAATTATGATTTTTAAAAATTCAAAACCTACAGTAATCATATCAGGGGGATCCTCTGGTATCGGCTTTAGCATGGCAAACTTCTTATTAAAACAAGCTTTTAATGTTATAAATATTGATGTTTATAGAGTTAAAAATCCAAATAAAAGTTATAGATATCTATATTGCAATCTAAATAAAGTAAATTTTATAGAAAAAACATTAAAGTCACTTAAAAAAGAAAAAAATATAATAGGCTTGATAAATTGTGCCGCTATTACAATATCTCAAAATTCTCTTGAATATAAAATTGATAATTGGAATAAAACTTTTTTAACAAATTTAACTGCTCCTTTTTTTCTATCTCAGTTTATATCAAAAATTATGATTAAAAATAAAATTAAAGGATCAATTGTAAATATATCAAGCATATCTGCAAAAGTAGCAATGCCAAATAACCCAGCATACAATGCATCTAAAGCAGGATTAATCAGTTTAACAAAATCACTTGCAGTTGATTTAGCAAAATTTAAAATAAGGGTAAATAGTATTTTACCTGGTTACACAATTACACCCTTAAATTCAAAAAGTTTAAAAAACAAAAAGCTTAAGTCTGAAAGAACAAAAAAAACTTTATTAAAAAGATGGGCTTTATCTAGTGAATATAATGAAGCAGTTCTTTTTTTATTGGATAACTCTAAATCTTCTTATATGACTGGGTCAAATATTACAATTGATGGAGGATGGACGGCAAAAGGCTTATGAGTAAAATTTTTATAATTTCAGAAATAGGGATTAATCACAACGGTGATATGGATATTGCAAAAAAAATGATTAAAGAATCTAAAATAAGTGGAGCAGATGCTGTAAAATTTCAAAAAAGAGATATAGATTTAGTTTATGATAAAAAAACTTTAGATTCCGAGAGAGAAAGTCCATGGGGAAATAAATTTAGAGACCAGAAAAAAGGACTGGAATTTGATTTTGATCAGTACAAAGAAATTGACAATTATTGTAAAGAATTGGATATAATTTGGTTTGCTTCAGCTTGGGATCATAAGAGTTTGGAGTTCCTGTCACAATTCAATTTAAAATATAACAAAATTGCGTCAGCAATGATTATAGATAAAAATTTTTTAGATCTGGTTGCAAAAGAAAAAAAATATACGTTTATAAGCACAGGTATGTCTAATTTTAAAATGATAGATCAAGCTGTTGATATTTTTAGAAAAAATAATTGTGAATTTGAATTAATGCATTGTATATCCCAATATCCATTTGATGATAAAATCGCAAATTTAAATATGATTAATGTTATGAAAGACAGATATAAATGCAAAGTTGGATATAGTGGTCATGAAAAAGGAGGGCTTGCTATTTCATATGCAGCATCAGCATTAGGAATATCCTCATTAGAACGTCATTTCACACTAGACAGAAACATGTACGGATCTGACCAAAGTGCATCAATTACGCCCCAAACATTTAGGGAGCTAATAGGTGGAATAAGAAAAATTGAATTTGCAATTACAGGTGATGAAAACAAAAGTATCTTAGATATTGAAGTTCCAGTAGCAAATAAATTAAGAGCGCATATTAAGAATACCACTAAATGAATAACGAATTGATAAATTCTGTAAATGAGAGTATTTCTTTAAAACGTGGTTTAATAAACTCAAATATAAAAATCAAAAAAATTGAGGATCTTATATTTGATACATTAAAGAAAAAAAAAAAATTATTAATTTGTGGTAATGGTGGTTCCGCTGCTGACGCTCAACATTTAGCAGCTGAGTTTTTAGTTAGATTAAAACCAGAATTAAACAGAGTTGCTCTTCCTATAGTGCCACTCGCTTTAGACACATCAACAATAACCGCATGTTCTAATGATTATTCATTTGAAAAAGTTTTTTCAAGACCGTTTAGCGCATTAGCTAATAAAGGAGATTTATTAATTGTCTTATCAACTTCTGGAAACTCTAGAAATATAATCAGCGTTCTTAATGAAGCAAAAAAAAAAAGAATTAAATCAATAGCTTTCCTTGGAAAAAAAGGTGGCAAGGCAAAAAATAAAGCTAACATGCAAATAATTATTAAATCAGATAATGTAGCAAGAATTCAGGAATGTCATATGTTTCTTGGGCATTTTATTTTCAATCAAGTTGAAAATAGATTATTTAAAAATAAAAAATAAACATTTAGTAATGTTTCAAACATTTGAAGTTCTAGAAAATAAACAGAAAAAAAAATATTTCCTTCTTTGTATTTTGTTTCTTATATCCATGATGTTAGAACTTCTGGGAATTAGTGCACTTATTCCTTTAATTAGTTTTTTACAAAATCCTGAACAGGGAAATTTTTTATCAAATTTTAAAATTTTCTCTGAATTTGTAAAAGACTTAGATCAAAAAAGTTTAATAATTTATTTTTTTGTTTTAATCACAGCAATCTTTGTGATTAAAAATTTATTCTTAGCTTTAGTTAAGTATAGCCAGAGCAAGTTTACCTCCAAAACAATTTATGACATAAGCAAAAAAGTTTTTTTTAACATTTATGATACAGATTTTTTATTGAAAAATAGAAATGCAAAATCATATGATATAATAAATTCAATAACCAATGAAGCGAGATTATTTGGAAACTCTTTGATTTCATCTGTCACAATTATTTCAGAGTCTATTGTAGTTTTAGGGCTTATTTGTTTTTTGTTTATTTACAATCCAATTTCTTCAATTTTTACTTTTCTATTTATGTTTTTTTTTAGTTTTTTATTTTTTTTAGCATTTAGAAAAAAACATCAATATTGGGGCAGAAAAAGAAAAGCATCAGATGAAAATAGATTAAAGTATATAATAGAAGGTTTTTATGGGATTAAAGATATTAAAGTTTATTGTAAGGAGAACAAATTTAAAGATAAACTTGTAGAGCTTAGTAATGATTTGATTGAAACTACTACGAAGACTCAATTTTTTGGATATCTTCCAAAATTATATTTAGAGATAATAGTTTTATTACTTATTTTTTTTATAATTTTTTTATTTGAGCAAGGAAATGAGGGTGGTGAACTTCTAATTTTTTTAGGTCTGACTTTGATATGTGCTATTAGAATCTTTCCTGCATCAAATCAAATAATTTTAGCTTTGCAAACTATCAATTATGCAAAACCTTCAGTGACATCAATAAAAGATTATTTATCAATGTCTAAAAATGAAGACTATGAGCAAAAAAATTACAATAATGAAAAAAAACAACATCTAAATTTAAAGTTAGAATTAAAAGATTTAACTTTTTCTTACGGTGAGAGTAAAAAAAATATTTTAGAAAAATTTAATCAAACATTTAAGTCTGGTGAAATTGTTGGATTGACGGGGGATAGTGGGTCTGGCAAATCAACACTTTTGAATATCATTCTTGGATTAGTTGAACCAAGCTCAGGACAAATAAAATTAGATGATAAGATAATTGATAACTCTATTTTATTATCTAAATATTGGAAAAAAAGGTTTAGCTATGTCCCTCAATCGGTATTTATTTTTGATGACACAATAAAATATAATATTGTTCTTCAAGATGAAAAAGAAATAATTGACCAAAAATTATTTGATAAAGTAATTAAAGAGTCTCATTTACTTGATTTTATTAATGAAAAAAAAAACGGATCTGAAACCAAAATAGGTGGATTGCAAATGAAAATTTCAGGAGGTGAAAGACAAAGAATTGGTATTGCGCGCGCTCTTTACAGAAACGCCGAAATAATAATTTTTGATGAGGCCACTGCTTCATTAGATAAAATAAATGAAGAAAAGATTTTAAATAATATTTTTAAGAAGGTTTCTGATAATAAAATTATAATTTTGTGTACACATAACAAAGAGATATTAAATATGTGTTCAAGAGTAGTGAATTTAAATGACTATAATAAATCATAAGTATAAATTCATTTTTATTAAAACTCAAAAAACTGCAGGTACATCTATGGAAATAAGTTTATCAAAATTTTGTGACAAAAATGATATTATTTCAACTATTAAACCTTCTGATGAGAAATTAAGACAAGAACTCCAATATCAAGGACCAACTAATTACTCTTATTTTAAAGAGAGAATACCTATAAATTTTAAAGGTGTATTTAATTTTTTTAAAAATTTAATAAAATTACTCCCATTTTCAAAAAAAATTTTTCGATACAAAACAGAGGCGATATTCTTACCATTTAAATTATTTAAACCTGTTGCAAAAATTCAAGAGCATACAACTCTAGAAGAATTAAAAAAATATATACCTGAAAAAGAATTCGAAGAATATTATAAGTTTTGTATTATAAGAAACCCATACGACTCTATGATTAGTCATTACTGGTGGGAAGTAGCTAAAAATGATTTTGATCGATCAAAATCATTTTTTGAATTTGTAGAAAAAGAATCTTATAATCATTTTAAAATGACATATAATATAATTTTTACATCTAATAAACTGCTATTCGACAAATGTATAAAATATGAAAATTTAGAACAAGATATTCGAGAAGTCTCTAATAAAATAAATTTACCTGAAAATCTTTATGATATTTTTAAATCTATTAAAACAAAACATTTAACTCGAAAAGATAAATCATTAAATATATTAGATGAAAGATCTAAAAA
>CACMPD010000024.1 GCA_902615425.1 uncultured Pelagibacteraceae bacterium | reverse complement strand
TTCCACCTTGGTCAAGATATCCAATAACTGCTACTGCATCACCACCTGCTGAAGCTAGTGTTGCAACCTCAGAAGAATAATCTGCTTTTCCATCTTCATGAGCATTTACTGTAGTTACTTTTATTCCGTGAGCTTCGACTGCTGCTTTGTAAACATCAGCTAAACCCTTACCATAATCGTTGTTTGTATAAGTAATAGCCACGCTTTTTACTTTTCTATCTTTAGTAATATCTGCAAGGATTTGTCCACCTCTAGCATCTGATGGAGCAGTTCTAAAGAAATACCCTTTATCATCTAAAGTAGTTAATCCTGGAGATGTTGCAGAAGGTGAAATCATTACCACACCATTTGGTACAGCAACATTTGATGCAATAGCACCTGTTACACCTGAACAATCAGCACCCATGATCGCAGCTACACCTTGTGCAATCACACCTTCAGCTGCTGCCGTTGCCGCTGCTGAATCAACACAAGTTGAGTCTGCTCTTACTACTGAAATTTTTTCTCCACCTAATAGTGAACCTGAGTCAGATGCTTCTTTAAAAGCAAGCTCTGCAGATGCAGCCATAGCAGGTGTAAGAGACTCTATAGGACCAGTGAATCCTAAAATTATTCCCATTTTTACTTCTGCAAAAACATTTGTTGTAAAACTTGATACAAATATAAATGCAGCAATAATTAATTTTCTCATCATATTCCTCTATTTGTTAACAATTTATAAAGACTAAATTAAATCCTATTTATATAGATTTTCAACCGCCAAATTATCTTATTTTATAATGCCTTTATTTAAACTAGACTGATTATTAAAGATTTTAAACGATTTTAATGAAGTCTAATAAAATTCAACCACAATTCATAAAAAAATATAATCCTAGAATAGGATTAATTGCTTTAGCTACAGATTTTATAATTGAAAAAGATTTTATCAAAATAATTAAAGATAAAGATATAGATTTTTTCGTAAATAGAATTGAATGTTATAATCCATTATCAAAAGAAAATTTAATTAAAATGTCTGAAAAAGTTACAGATGTTACTAAAAATATTTTACCAGATGAAAATATAGATTGCGTTGTCTACGGATGTACCTCTGGAACTATAGCTGTTGGACATGATACCATCGAAAGAAAAGTTAAAGAAGCGAAACCAAAAGCAAAAATTACAACGCCAAGTACTGCAGCTATTAAAGCATTAAAAAAGTTAAAAATTAAAAAAATAGCAATATTTACTCCTTATAGTAAAAAATTAAATGATGAGGTTATAGATTATTTTTCAGGTCAAGGTTTTGATATCGTTGCAAATACTTATCTAGATATTGCAGCTGACTACGACATTGGAAAAGTAGATCAAAATTTTTTATTTAAAACTTTATCACAAATTGAAATTAAAAATGCTGATGCTTTATTTGTTTCGTGCACAGCTTTACCAGTTTTAAACATAATTGAAAGATTAGAGAAAGAATTAGGTAAGCCTGTCATTACAAGTAATCAATCATTAATATGGGATACTTTAGAAAGTATTGGAATGAACAAAAATATTATAGGTTTCGGAAAATTATTTAATTTAGATCAATGAGTCTTTTTACAAAAGAAGAATATAGGAATAGATTAAAAAAAGTTCAAAAAATGATGCAAGATAAAGGCATCGAATTATTAATTTCTCATGATACGAATAATATAAATTACTTAACAGGTTATGATGCTTGGTCTTTTTATTATGCTCAATGTGCAATAGTTCATGTCAATGCTGATGAACCTTTATGTTTTGTTAGAGATCAAGATGCAGGGGGAGCTTATCTAAAAACATATTTAAAGAGGGAGAATATAATCGTATATGATGAACACTACATTCACACTTGGCCTAAGCATCCTTATGATTATTTAGTAGAGATAATTAAGAATAAAAAATGGGATAAGCTTTCTATTGGTTTAGAGATGGATGCTCATTATTTTACGGCATTCTGTTATCATAAAATTAGAGATGGTTTACCTGATGCCAACATCAAAGACTCTGAAAGATTAGTTAATTGGGCTCGTCTGGTAAAATCAAATACTGAAATAAATTTTATGAAATCTGCTGCAAAAATTTCAGAAATCGGAATGAAAAAAGCCTACGAGGTAATAAGTCCTGGGGTTAGACAATGTGATGCTGTTGGCGAAATTCAAAAAGCTTTATTTTATGGAACACCTGAATTTGGCGGAGAATACGCCAGTATTACAACATTACTTCCTACCGGAAAAGGAACATCTGCTTCACATTTAACAGCAACACAAGATAAATTTGTTGATGGTGAGGCTACAATTGTTGAACTTTCTGGAGTGTATAAACGTTATCATGCGCCGATGGCCAGAACTATTTTGCTTGGAAAACCTGATCAACTTAAAATTGATACGATGAAAAAAACAATTGAGGCGCTTCAAGCAGGAATTGATGCAACCAAACCCGGAAATACTGTAGATCACGTTGCCCAAGCATTTTGGAAAATATTAGATAAATACGGAATAGAAAAAAAATCTAGGACCGGTTATTCGATTGGAATTGGTTATCCACCAGATTGGGGAGAACATACATTAAATATTTATAAAGGTGACATGACAATTTTGGAACCTAATATTTGTTTTCACATGATAGCGGTTATGCAATTTGGTGAATGGGGTGTTGAAGCATCAGAAGCAATAAGAGTTACAGATAAAGGTTCAGAATTATTTTGTAATATGACTAAAGAACTTTATATTAAAAATTGATTGTAAATTTTAAATTTTATTTAATTATTTTTTTTCATTAACCATAAATTTTTATTAGTTAAAAAAAAAATTTTTCCATTTTGTGGATGGATTTCAATATCTCTTATTTTTCCTAACTTATCTTTAAAAATAATTTCCTCCTTTAAATTAGAAATATTATCAATATTTAGTTTTCTTAATGATCTATCCTCAAGTGAGGTAATTAATGCGTAGCCATTCCAATCACTAAATTCTTTTCCCTGATAAATCGTTATTGCACTTACGGAAATTGAAGGTACCCAATATTTAATAGCTTTAGTAAATCCAGGCTTCCATTTTGGTCCTATTTTTGTCCCTGAGTAGTTAGTTCCACCCCATCCTAATATTTTCCATCCATAATTTTCTCCTTTTTTTACTTCACCAAACCAATCACCACCTTTAGGCCCAGGATTACTTAAGTAAATTTTTTTATCAAAAGGTGATAAAGCTAAACCTTGTGGATTTCTAACACCAATTTGAAAAATCTCTGGTAACCAATTCGGTCTATTTTCAAATTTAGGATTATCTTTTGGAATACCTCCATCTTTATAAATTCTGATGATACTTCCAGGATGTTTCATTCCATTTTGTGCGATCATTCCCTCGCCTCTTTCTCCAATTGATGCAAAAAGATAATCATCTTTAATTGCCAATCTTGAACCAAAGTGCTGAGGAGTTTCCAAAGGGGGCTCGGATTGAAATATATTTTTAAAATTTATCTTTTCTCTGTTAAGTCTGCCCCTAGCAATAGAAGTACTAGTGATTGTTCCAGAAAATCCATTAATCTCCCATTGTTCTCTAATTTCAGTGTAAACAATCCACACAAAATTATTATTATAAACAATATCTAATAAACCTCCCTCACCTATTTTGATAAAATTAAGGTTGTGATAAACCTCATTTTTTTTACCACTTGAAATATTTACTATAAATAATTTTCCACTTCTTTCAGTTATGATTAATTCATTTGCATTTATAAACGACATTCCCCAAGGATTATCTAAATTAACTAATTTTTTAAATTTATATTCTTGTGCATATAAATTTTTATTTATTAATGAAATAAAAAGTATAAATAAAATAATCGTTAAATACTTATATAGTTCTAGATATACTTTATGTTTTTTGACCATCTATTAATTCCATAATTATTGGTATCATTTTTTTTGGTGCATCCATGTTAGGATGTATTTTTTGTGCTTCTTGATAACTTTTTAATGCCTTTTTATAATTTTTTAGTTCCAATTGATTTAAACCCAATCCAGATAATGCTCCAAAATGACGTGGTTCTAATTTAAGTACTTTTTCAATATCTTTCATGGAATCCTCATATCTTCCTGATAAATAAAATACAGTAGCTCTTTTATTCCAAGCTTCTGCCCAATTTGGATCAATTGAAATTATCAGAGAAAAAATATCTATGGCTTTGCCAAATTCATTTTTGCCAATCATAAGATCACCTTGTGCCAACATTTCTGTTAATCTATAACCTTTTCGATCGTTAATGGGATGTGTTGACCAAATTTTCCATATTTTTTTCTCTGTTTTCAAAGCGCTCAAATTATCGTCAATTTTCAATAAATTAAAAAGACTTTCTAACATTTTGTCTCTTTCTTGAGTGTTGGCTATTTCAAAAAAAAAAAGATTTAGAAATATAATAAATAATACTTTTTTCATAAATTTGTATTTTAATTGAATTAAAATTTTCTGGTTAAATTTAATCTATATTTCTTTAGTTATACATTCGAAAATCAAATGTTCAATTTAATCCAGTATATTTATCAATATTTTGCCAATCTTTAACTAAAAGCCAATTAAAATACTTGAAATTATTTTATGCAAATGTTTTAAATCTCTATAAATTATTTGTTTTAAATTATGACCAACAATGAATTTGTTAGATTTGAAAAAGTTGATAAAAGTTATGATGGTGAAGTACTTGTTGTTAAAAATTTAAATCTTAACATTGCTAAAGGAGAATTTTTAACAATGTTAGGCCCCTCTGGTTCAGGAAAGACAACTTGTTTAATGATGTTAGCTGGATTTGAAACACCTACAAATGGAGAAATATATCTTGACGGACAACCAATTAGCAATATACCACCAAATAAAAGAGGTATAGGAATGGTATTTCAAAATTACGCCTTATTCCCGCATATGACAGTAAAAGAAAATCTGATGTTCCCATTACAAGTTAGAAAAATTAAAATTGATGAAATAGAAAAAAAAGTTAAAACCGCTTTAGAAATGGTTGAATTGGGTGCGTTTGGAAACAGAATGCCGTTACAACTATCTGGTGGTCAACAACAAAGAGTTGCCCTTGCTAGAGCGCTAGTGTTCGAACCGAGATTAGTTTTGATGGATGAACCCCTGGGGGCTTTAGATAAAAATTTAAGAGAGCAAATGCAATACGAAATTAAACATATTCATGAAAACATTGGAATTACTGTCGTTTATGTTACTCACGATCAAAGTGAAGCTTTAACAATGTCAAATAGAATAGCAGTATTTAATGAGGGAAAGATTCAGCAAATATCATCACCTGACATTTTATATGAAAAACCAAACAGTTCTTTTGTTGCTCAGTTTATAGGAGAGAATAATCAGTTAAATGGAAAAGTTAAATCAATTAATGGTGAAACATGCATAGTTGAAACAGAAACAGGAGAAAATATTAAAGCATTAAAAATAAATATTAACAACGTTGGTGACAGTTCTCTAATTTCACTAAGGCCTGAAAGAGTATATATCAACTCAAATGATAAGTTTGATAATAATTTTGATGCTAAAGTTAAAGAATTGATTTATTTAGGTGATCATATAAGAACAAGATTAGAAATTTGTGGTAACGATCAATTTATTGTAAAAGTACCAAATTCGCACGTAGGTCTCAAATTATCTGAGGGTAGTCAAGTTAAGCTTTCATGGAAAACTGAGGATTCTAGAGCTTTAGAGGCAATATAATCAAATAAATTTTGTCAAAAAAAGTTTTGTAGTCAGTGATTACATATGCTTAAATACGTTTGTAAAAACTTAAGTTTAACAAAAGAGGAGAATATGATTAAAAAAATAAAAACAGCTTTCTTTTCGTTGTTGTCTTTAGCGCTGGTATCTTCTGCATATGCAGATATTACCTTCGTATCTTGGGGTGGAGCATATACGGCTGCACAACAAAAAGGGTATATCAACAATTGGAATGGAAAAGTAAATGTTGAAAACTACAATGGTGGTTTAGGAGAAATTAAGGCTCAAGTCGAGTCTAACAATGTTACTTGGGATGTGGTTGATATATTACCTGACCAAGGTGTTACAGGATGTGATGAAGGTTTATTCTTAAAGCTTGATCAAAGTGAATTCATAAATGATATGATTGCTGGACCTGTATCTGAGTGTGTAGCTCCACAAATTTTTTGGGCTTACACTGCATTTTACAGTAAGAGTGCATTTCCTGGAAAAAAACCAAAAACAATCAAAGATTTTTTTGATGTAAAAAAGTTCCCTGGAAAAAGAGCCATCCATACTTGGGCTAATGCAACAATAGAAATGGCTTTAGTTGCAGATGGAGTAAAAGCTAAAGATGTGTATAAGGTAATGAGCACACAAGAAGGTATAGATAGAGCTTTTGCTAAACTTGATACTATAAAAGATCATGTTATTTTTTGGTCTGCTGGATCTAAGCCTCTTGAAATGATATCAAGTGGTGAAGCTGTAATGGCATTAGCATACAATGGTAGAATTGGTGCTGCTATACTTACTGATGGTAAAGATTTTGATTACATTTGGGATGCTACAGTTCTTGAACAAGAATATTTAGCAATTCCAAGAGGTACTAAGAACGAAGCAGAAGCGAGAAAATTTGTAGCTCATGCAGCTTCGGCCGAGTCTCTTGCGGGTGTAACAAAACATATTACTTATGCTCCTATGAGAAAATCTGCTCTTAAAGTTGTTCAATCAGGAGAGCCATGGTTTCACACAGGTGTAGACGTGTTACCACACGTACCAACAAGTAAAAAAATCATTAAAAAAGCAGTTATTGCAGACCCAATGTGGTGGGCTGATAATGGTGCTGAAGTAAGTGAAAGATTTGGAGCTTGGAAAGGTAACTAATTCCTTAGTTATTCTTTGATAATTTAAAAAAAGGCGAGATATTGATCTCGCCTTTTTTTTATTTTAAAATAATATATGAATGAAAAAACTAATTCAGTAATTCTAACAACTGATGGCGTACCACTTAAACAAAGTCTAAAAAAATCTGAAAGAAGAAACAAACTTAGAGCTTTTTTATTAGTAACACCATTGCTCTTATTTATTTTTTTTACTTTTGTTGTTCCTATTGGAAGCATGCTTACCAGAAGCACTGATGATAGTTATATAAATAAAGTATTTCCAAATACATTCAAAGTTTATCAAAAATGGGATCGACAAGGTCTGCCGCCCGAGGAAGTTTATGCTGCAATGTTTCTAGA
>CACMPD010000023.1 GCA_902615425.1 uncultured Pelagibacteraceae bacterium | reverse complement strand
ACTTTAGATTTATGGAAAGGTTTAAATTTACTTTTTGAATTATTGAAACTATCAAATTCTTTAATGCTAAAAATTTTTTTTAATTTAATAATTGTAGCCTGAATATTCTTATTTTTTCCAGATATAGATCCATTTAAACCCTCTTTTGATATAATAATTGATCCATATATGTTTTTATTTACTAAAAGATTATTCAATATTTTTTGATTTTTTTTTAAATTATTTATTTTTTGAAATTTATAAAATCCAAATACAGTGAACATTAAATCTTCCTACAAACAGTCATTCCATCTCCTAAAGGCACCATGACCTTTTCAATTCTTTTATCCTTCGAAATAAAATTATTTAAATCTCTAATACTTTTCGTATATTTGTCATTTATATCTTTGTTAACAACTTCTCCGTGCCATAAAACATTATCAATAATAACCAAACCCTCTTTCTTCAATAAATCTAGTGAAATTTCATAATATTTTTGGTAATTCATCTTATCAGCATCAATAAAAACTAAATCAAATTTTTCATTTCTAATACTCATCAAACTTTCTAAAGCTGGTTTAATTATTGTTTTAATTTTGTGATTTTGATTAGCTTTTTTAAAAAAATTTTGAGCGATTTTATTTGTTTCTTCATTTTTATCTAAGGCAATTATACTCCCCTCATCTGGTAATGCTAAGGCCATAGACAACGTACTTAAACCTGTAAAAGTTCCTATCTCTAAGACTTTTGTAATTTTGGATATCCTAATAATTAGATGTAAAAATTGACATTGGGAAATAGATATTTGCATTCTTTTGATATCACCAAGTGATAAGTTATAGTCTATTATTTCTTTTTGAATTGGATGTAATTTCAAACCATTCTTTAGTATGTAATCTTGTAAATGTTTTGTGATATTAAGGTCTGAACCCATAACCTTATAATTTTTTCTTCAGGATCTCATTGATCAATTGAGGATTTGCTTTACCACCAGATGCCTTCATTGCTTGACCAACAAAAAAACCAAATAATTTTTCTTTACCTTGTTTATATTCAATAGCTTTTTCTCTGTTCTCATTAATTATTTTGTCAATTAAAGCTTCTAAAGCCTTTGGATCACTTTGTTGTTTTAATCCTTTTTCCTCAACAATTTTTTGTGGATCTTTATCTCCATTAATCATTAATTCAAAAACAGTTTTTGCTATTTTTCCAGAAATAGTTCCATTCTTAATTAGATTTATTAATATAGCGAAGTTCTTGGCGCTCACTGGACTTTGAGAAATTTCTAAACCTTTACTATTTAAAACAGCAAATAGTTCTCCTGTAATCCAATTGACTGCTAACTTAACATCTTTGTTCTTGCCCATTTTAGCTACAACTTCTTCAAAGTATTTTGCGGTATCAATATCAGATACTAAAATATTAGCTTCATAAGGAGACAATTTAAACTCTTCGATAAATCTTTTCTTTTTATCATCTGGAAGCTCTGGAATATCATTTTTAAGATCTTCAATAAATTCTTCAGATAACTCCAAAGGTAATAAATCAGGGTCTGGAAAATATCTGTAATCATGAGCATCTTCTTTTGATCTCATTGATCTTGTCTCATTTTTCTTTGTATCAAAAAGTCTTGTTTCTTGATCAATAGTCTTGCCCTCTTCTATTAAATCAACTTGCCGATTAGCCTCATATTCTATTGCCATTTGCATAAACTTAATTGAATTAACATTTTTAATTTCACATCGAGTGCCAAATTCTTTTGAGCCTTTTGGTCTTACAGAAACATTCACATCCGCTCTTAAAGAGCCCTCTTGCATATTTCCATCACAAGTTCCTAGGTACCTCATTATAGATCGTAATTTCTTAATGTAAGCATTAACCTCATCTGGGGATCTTAGATCAGGCTTGCTCACTATTTCCATTAAAGCTACCCCTGATCTGTTTAAATCTACAAAAGTATTTTGTGGGTCAAGATCATGAATACTTTTTCCAGCATCTTGTTCTAGATGTAATCTTTCTATACCTACTTCTTTTTGACCATTAGGCATATCCAAAATAACTTTGCCCTCACCAACTATTGGATCTTTAAATTGTGATATTTGATATCCTTGAGGTAAATCAGCATAAAAATAATTTTTTCTATCAAATACGGAGCGTTTATTAATTTTTGCATTAAGACCAATACCAGTTTTGATAGCTTGTTTAATACAAAATTCATTTATTACAGGTAGCATTCCAGGAAATGCAGCATCAACTAAACTTACTTGTGTATTTGGTTCAGCACCAAATTTAGTTGATGAAGAAGAAAATAGTTTTGACTCGGATAATACTTGAGCATGTACCTCTAATCCAATTACAACTTCATATTGATTATCTTTCCGATTAATCAAATATTCTATGTTTTTCTTATTCACTTAATCCACCAATCAGTAATTTTGTTTTTAAAATCTATTTTTTCCTCCATAGCAAAAGCAATGTTTAATATATTTTGTTCATCAAAGGCTCTACCAATTATTTGTAAACCCAGAGGATAACCTTTAGTATCGTGTCCTGCAGGAATTGATATACCAGGCAGGCCTGCCAAATTAACTGGTACTGTAAATATATCATTTAAATACATCGAAACTGGATCATTTGTTTTTTCACCTATTTTAAATGCTGAGCTAGGTGTTGATGGTGTTAAAATTGCATCAACTTTCTTATAGGCCTCATCAAAATCATTTTTAATAAGTTTTCTCACTTTTTGAGCTTTAAGATAGTATGCATCATAATAACCAGATGATAATACATAAGTTCCAATCATAATTCTTCTTTGAACTTCTGCACCAAAGCCTTCAGATCTAGTTTTTTCATACATATCAATTAAATTTTCACCTTTAGCTCTATATCCATACTTTACACCATCATATCTTGCTAAATTAGAAGATGCCTCTGCTGGAGCAACAATATAATACGTTGGTAAAGCATAACTTGTATGTGGAAGTGATATGTCGATTGTTTCAGCACCACAATCTTTTGCGTATTGAATACCTTTTTGCCAAAGATCCTCTATTTCTTTAGGCATACCATCAACTCTGTATTCTTTTGGAATTCCAATTTTTTTTCCTTTTATATTTTTTGTAAGTTCTTTGCTATAATGATTTCTTTTTAAATTGATTGAAGTAGAATCTTTTGGATCATATGTGCTGATTACTTCTTGCAATAAAGCACAATCTTTTACATTTTGGGCCATTGGTCCTGCTTGATCTAATGAGGAAGCAAAAGCAACTATCCCATATCGTGAGCAACTTCCATATGTTGGTTTTAAACCTACAATTCCAGTAAATGAAGCTGGTTGTCTAATCGATCCTCCAGTATCAGTACCAATTGTGATTGGAGTTAATTGTCCAGCAACTGCTGATGCTGAACCACCCGATGAACCACCGGGGACTAAATTCTTATCAATAGGATTTTGCACGTTTCCAAAATGACTTGTCTCATTAGATGAACCCATTGCAAACTCATCACAATTTAATTTACCCATAAGTATTGCACCTTCATTCCAAATATTTTCAGTAACAGTAGACTCATAAGTTGGAACAAAATTATTCAAAATTTTACTACCAGCAGTTGTTTTAACATTTTTTGTGCAGAACAAATCTTTAACTGCCATAGGTATACCAGGTAATTTTAAATCTAAATTTGGGTTCTGATCAAACTTTTTTGCTTTATCTAAAGCCGATGTAAAATCATCTGTAATATAAGCATTTAATTCACTAGACTTTTCAGACCTCTGAATAAATGCTTTGGTTACATCTGTTGAAGAAAGTTTCTTATTTTTGATATTCTCTACTAATTCTGTTAAAGATTGTTTTGTAATATCTGACATTATTCAATTACCTTTGGTACAACAAAATAATCCTCATTATCTTCAGGAGAATTTTTAATTATTTGTTCTCTAATATTTTTACTTTTGATCTCATCGGATCTGAATTTTAAAGTTGTTTCGGCTATTGATGTTAATGGTTTTACATCATCTGTTTTTAATTCATTGAGCTTTTCAATAAATTCAAAAATTGAATTCAAATCATCAGCTAATTTTTCTGCCCTTTTTTCATCAACAGAAATTCTTGATAATTTAGATATGTGTTTTATTGTTTTAAGATCTATACTCATATGCTATTTAGGTATGACGCAAACTATCATTTAAGTTAAAAATATACAATATGATCACGTTAGAGGAATTTAAAAAGAATCACTTAGATAAGTGCAGATTGATAGGCTTAGACCTTGGTTCAAAACGAATAGGAGTTTCAATTTGTGACGAAAAACAATTAATTGCCACACCATTTATAACTATAGAAAAAAAATCCTCCCAAAACCTTATAGATCAACTTAAATCAATAATCATCGAAAACAACATAAAGGGAATCATAGTAGGAAACCCCTTAAATATGGATGGCTCTTCTGGCAAATCTTCTCAATCAGTAAAAGATGTTTCTATGTATATTGAAAAGAACATTGATATTCCAGTTTGTTTATGGGATGAGAGACTATCAACTGTTGGTGCATTTAATCTTTCCAGTCAATTAGATGTTAATGTGAGTAAAAGAGAAAAAAAAATTGATGAAAATGCTGCTGCTTTTATATTGCAAGGAGCAATAGATTTTTTGAACAATTAATACTTGCTATTATACAACTTTATAGCTATAGAGTTGGTTTTAATGGCAATTAAAATAAATAAAGCTATTAAAATTTCCCAAAAACATCTGTTAGGTATCCAAGATTTATCTATAAATGATGTTAATCTTATACTTGATGAAGCTCACGATTTTATAAAAGTAAACCAAAGCAAAAATAAAAAGATTGATGCACTAAGAGGAAAAACACAAATCAATTTATTTTTTGAGCCCTCAACAAGAACGCAAAGTTCATTTGAATTAGCAGGAAAAAGACTTGGAGCTGACGTGATGTCAATGAATATAAGTAATTCTGCAATTAAAAAAGGTGAAACTCTTATTGATACAGCAATGACGCTAAATGCTATGCATCCTGACATTATTGTAATAAGACACCAAGACTCTGGGGCATGTAATTTACTTTCTCAAAAAGTTAATTGTGCAGTTTTAAATGCTGGAGATGGAAGAAGAGAGCACCCTACTCAAGCTTTATTGGATGCTCTGACAATTATAAATCGAAAAAAAAAAATTGAAGGTTTAAGAATTGCCATTTGTGGAGATATCCTTCATTCAAGAGTTGCAAGATCTAATATCTATTTACTGAATATGTTAGGAGCAGAAGTAAATATAATTGCTCCCACAAATTTGATGCCAAAGGAAATAGAAAAATTTGGTGTTAATACATTCACCGATATGAAAAAAGGATTAAAAGATTGTGATATTGTAATGATGTTAAGATTACAAAATGAAAGAATGACAAGTTCTTATCTGTCATCTAACAGAGAGTATTATGAATATTATGGCCTTACACCAGATAAATTAGAACTTGCAAAAGCTGATGCATTAATCATGCACCCAGGTCCAATGAATAGAGGTATTGAGATAGATACTAATTTGGCTGATGATATCAATAAAAGTGTAATTAAAGAACAAGTAGAACTAGGAGTTGCGGTAAGAATGGCCTGTTTAAAGATTTTTTGTACTTAAATGAAAAAACAATATTTTATAAACGCTAATATAATTGACCCACACAATTCAATTAACGAAACGGGTGGTCTCATAATCTCTGAAGATGGAAAGATTGAAGCTGTGGGAAAAAAGGTGAATACAAATAATCTTCCTTCAAGAGAAAAACCAGTTGACTTAAAGGGAAAATATATATTTCCAGGTTTAGTTGACATGAGAGTATTCGTAGGTGAACCAGGCTATGAATATAAAGAAAATTTTAGAACCTTAAGTAATGCTGCTTTAGCTGGTGGTGTAACTTCTGTGGTAACAATGCCGAATACTGATCCGATAATAGACAACGTATCTATAGTCGACTTTTTAAAAAGGAGAGGAAGAGATAAATCTCGTATAAATATTTTTCCGTGTGCATCACTTACAAAAAATATTGAAGGAAACAATATGACAGAATTTGGTCTTCTCCAAAGTAAAGGTATAATAGCATTTACTGATGGCATTAAAACTATTCAAAATCCCAGATTAATGTCTCGGATAATGAATTCTGCAAAAGATATTGGGAGTTTAATAATGCAACATGCAGAAGATTATGAACTTGCAAAAAATGGGATGATAAATTCAGGTATTATCGCAACTAAATTAGGATTATCAGGTATTCCTGAGATTGCAGAAAGAATTTTGATTGAAAGAGATCTTACTTTACTTGAAAAAGTAAAATGCAGATATCATATTTCTCAATTATCATCGCAAAAATCTATTGAAGTAATCAAACATAGGAAAGAAATCGTAAAATTCACATCCGGTGTTTCGATAAATAATCTCTCTTTAAATGAAAATGATATAGGTGATTTTAGAACTTTTTTAAAACTATCTCCACCTTTGAGGCGTGAGGAAGATAGAATTGCTCTAGTGGAAGGATTAAAGGATGGATTAATAGATGTGATTGTTTCAGATCACAAACCTGAAGATGAAGAGTCAAAGAGATTAACATTTTCTCAAGCTGCAACAGGCGCATCAGGTATAGAAACTCTATTATCTTTAAGTTTAGAGTTATATCATAATGGATCTTTAAAATTAGAAACATTAATTAAAGCGCTTACTTCAAATCCTGCAAAAATTCTCAAAATAGACAAAGGTAACCTCTCAATTGGTAATGATGCAGATTTTTGTGTCGTAGATATAAGTAAACCATGGATTGTAAAAAAAGAAAAATTGGTTTCAAAATCAAAAAATACCTCAATTGAAGACAAAAAACTCCAAGGTAAGGTCACGAATACATTTGTAAAAGGAAAAGAATTATTTAAGCTTTAGTATGGATATTTTTTTGATAGGTATCATTTCATACCTCATGGGCTCGATACCTTTTGGATATATACTTACAAAGATATTTTTAAAAAAAGATATAAGAGAAATAGGATCTGGTAATATTGGAGCCACCAATGCTTTGAGAACTGGAAATAAAAGTATTGGTTATTTCACTTTAGTATTAGATATTTTAAAAGCAATTATTCCAGTTATTTATGTTAAAATTTTCTACCAAGATTTTTTATATATTGCGTCTTTATGTGCTTTTTTAGGTCATGTATTTCCAATTTGGCTTAAGTTTAAAGGTGGCAAAGGTGTTGCTACCTATGTCGGTATTTTATTTGCTATAAATTTATATTTTGGAATTATATTTTCTATATGTTGGTTTATAACTTTTTTTATTTCTAAATTTTCATCTCTATCATCTTTAGTGGCTTCAATATCTATACCAATCTATCTATTTATTTCTATTCAGTTTAATCAGGCAATTTTTTTTACGATCATGTTTATCTTGATTTTTTTTACTCACAGAGAAAATATTAAAAGATTGATAAATAAAGAAGAAACTAAGACAAAAATTTATTAAATTGACTATCTAAAGCTTTTGGGTAGTTTGTAGTTTATGAATTTGGTCATTGTAGAAAGTCCTGCTAAAGCAAAAACTATTAATAAATACCTAGGTGATAATTATAAAGTTTTAGCAAGTTA
>CACMPD010000022.1 GCA_902615425.1 uncultured Pelagibacteraceae bacterium | reverse complement strand
TTTAGTTAGAAGCTGGCCAATTATTGTTGAGCTAATTTCAGTTTGGAAAAGATTGAGAGAATTTGAATCAAAATTAGAGAAAAACATATCTATTGAAACTGCAAAATAATGTCATTAGACAAAAAATTTGAAGATTTATTTTTAAATGTTTCAATCAAAGCAGCCTTATCATCTTACCATTTTGTCGGAAAAAAAGATAAAATAGCAGCTGATAAATCTGCTGTAGATGCAATGAGAAATAAACTTAATGAAATAGAAATGAGGGGAAAGGTAGTTATTGGAGAAGGAGAACTAGATGAAGCTCCTATGCTTTATATTGGAGAAACTTTAGGTACCATGAATGGTCCAGAGTTAGATATTGCTGTGGATCCTTTGGAGGGAACTAATTTTGCAGCAAATAATCTGCCAGGAGCATTATCTGTTATTGCAGTTGCAGAAAAATCAAACTTATTTAGTGCACCTGAGACTTATATGAACAAAATTTCGGCAAAAGTACCCTCTGAAGGTATTATTGATTTGGATTATTCAGTTAAAAAAAATATTTCTAATCTTGCAGATTATAAGAATAAACAACCCAATGAACTTTCTGCATGTATTTTAGATCGACCAAGGCATAAAAAGATTATTGAAGAACTAAGGAATTTGAAGGTGAATTTAAAACTTATTTCTGATGGAGATGTATCAGGAGCTTTATTAGTTTCTGATAAGAAATATAATATAGATATTTTTATGGGTATTGGTGGTGGACCTGAAGGTGTGCTTGCAGCTTCTGCTTTGGATGCCCTTGATTGTTTTTTTCAAGGTAGATTCATTTTCGATAATGAAAATGATGTAAATAGGGCAAAAAAAATGGGTATAGATGATTTAAATAAAAAGTATTTATTAAATGAAATAATTACAGGTGACTCAATTTTTTGTGCAACCGGCATTACAAACGGGGACATTGTTTCTGGAATAAAAATAGAGGAAAATAATTATATATCAGAAACCCTCATTACTCATAAATCTACAAATTTAAAAAAAATAATAAAATCAAAAAATAAAATAGATGAATAAAGAAGATAATTCTTACAAAACTATAAGCGAAGTTGTTAAAATATTAAATTTAAAATCAAAAAAAGGGGACTCTTTACCCACTCATACTCTTCGTTTCTGGGAAAAAGAATTTAAACAAATTAAACCTAAAATACTTACTGGAAACAGAAGATATTATGACAAAAAAAACATTGAATTATTAAAAAAAATTCATTTTTTATTAAAAGATCAAGGAATGACCATCAAAGGTGTAAAGAAAATACTAAATAATAAAGAACCTTTAAAGCTTGACGAAATGGCAGATAATTCTATAAGAGCAGATAATTTAAAAAATAAGTTAAATAAGATTTCAAATATTGTAAAAAGTTTAAAAAAATTTAAATAAGATGGCAAAAAAAACTCATATAAAAGTTCGTTTAGTCCCTGAAGAAAAACCAGATAGTCCTTTTTTTTATTATGTAAAAAAACCTGCTGGTGGAGAAAAAGCCAAAGTAAAGTTAAAAGCTAGAAAATATAATCCTTCAACTAGAAAACATGAAATTTTTGTTGAAAAAAAATTACCACCACATAGTAAATAATCATTTTTTTTTAAAATTTCTTCTTTCGTAATCAATATAAGACCAGATCATATTTTTCCATATTCTATTAGTAATACGTGGATCAATTTTATTCTTTAAAGATTTTTTTCTTATATTACTAAGTATGGATCTAATTCTTTTTTGATCAACTATTTGATTTTTTCTATCTTTAAGTTCTAAAACTTTTTTTACAAGAAATGTTCTCTTTTTTATAATTTTTATAAGTGAATTATCTATTTTATCTAGTTCTGATCTAATTTTGCTTAGTTTTTTTCGTTTTTGCGGCGACATTTATATATTTGGATAATTAAAAAATTATTATATTTATGCGCATATGTACACAGCAAATCATAAGATTAATTATCAATTATCTCTTTGGTTAATTTCAATGTTTTGGATTGTGTCTTTTATGATTGTTGTTGGAGGCTTAACGAGATTAACGGACTCGGGTCTTTCAATTACTAAATGGCAACTTTTCTCAGGATTTTTACCACCTTTAAATCAAGATGACTGGATTTCGTATTTTAATCTTTATAAGCAAATACCAGAATTTAAATTACAAAATTACAATATGAATATGCAAGAATTCAAAATTATTTTTTGGTGGGAATGGGCACATCGTTTTTTAGGAAGATTAATTGGTATCGGATTTTTAATACCATTAATTTATTTTTCTTTTAAAATTAGAATTTCAAAATTGTATAGTTTGTATTTAATTTTTTTTCTAATATGTTTTCAAGGCTTTATTGGTTGGTATATGGTCAGTAGTGGTCTTGTAGATAGAGTTGATGTAAGTCATTTTAGATTATCTATTCATTTATTGATTGCTTTTATTATTTTATCATTAATATTCTGGAACTATCTCAAGCTAAATTTGAGTAATAATACAACAAATAAAATAAATCCTTTAATTCCACTCGTTTTTTTAATATTGGTCTTTACACAAATTGTTATAGGAGCTTTTGTATCTGGTATGGATGCTGGAAAAATTTATAATTCCTGGCCAAATATGGGCACAGCATATTTTCCTGACGACAATGAATTTGTTAATTTGTTTAAACTATCTGCTTTTAGTGATCCATCTTTGGTTCAATTTATTCATAGAAACTTAGCTTATATAATCGGATTTTATTATTTATTTATGTTTTACAAAATTTATAAGGACAAAATTTTTGATTTATACAAATCTATAAATCTGTTGGGTTTTTTTATTTTATTACAAATTTTTTTAGGAATAATAACAGTTTTATATGGTGCACAAATCTATATAGCATCTATGCACCAAATAAGCTCAATCTTTTTGGTAAGTTCTTGTATCTATTTTTTGTTTCTAAATACAAGATTTAACTAACTGCCCTTAATTTACCTTTAGAAGATTTGTTTAAAGCTTGGTTTAAATCCTCAATGATATCATCTACATGCTCAATACCAATACAAAGTCTTACATAGCTCTGTGTAACTCCAGATGCTGCAAGTTCTTTTTCATTTAATTGGCTATGAGTTGTGCTAGCAGGATGTATTGCTAAACTTCTTACATCACCAATATTTGCAACATGATAAAACATTTTTAAAGACTCAATGAATGTTTTTCCAGCCTCAATACCACCTTTTAATTCAATACCAACCATTGGCCCATAACCGCCCTTTAGGTATTTTTTTGCTCTATCAGCGATTGGTTTATTATGTTCAGTAGAATAGATTACTTTTGTAACCTCTTTGTGTTTTTTTAAAAAATTAACAACTTTCTCAGCATTCTCGCAATGTTGTTTCATACGTAGGGCTACAGTTTCCAAACCCTGAATTATAGCAAATGCATTATCAGGTGCTAATGCAGAACCAAGATCTCTTAGTAAACATACTCTAGCTCTCACTGCAAAAGGAACATTTGCTCCTGTAAGCTCAGGCACCGCTTTACCCCATATTACACCACCATAACTAGCATCAGGTTCATTAAATAAAGGTTGTCTTTTTGGATCAGCAGTCCAATCAAAATTACCACTATCAACAATGCTACCTGCTACTGCGGTTCCATGTCCACCAATATATTTAGTAAGTGAATGAATTACTATGGCTGCACCATGTTCGATAGGTTTACAAATAACTGGTGATGCAGTGTTGTCCATGATTAATGGAATATTATATTTTCTGCCAATATCAGAAACTTCTTTAATAGGAAAAACTCTAAGATATGGATTTGGTAAAGTTTCTCCATAAAAAGCTCTTGTTTTATCATCTACCATTTTTTCAAAATTTTTTGGATCACTTGGGTCCGCATATCTAATTTCAATTCCCAATTTACTTAATGTATGAGTAAACAAAGATACAGTTCCACCATATAGATCTGTTGAACTTACAATGTTGTCACCCGCTTGAGCCACATTTAATATTGCAAAAGATGAAGCTGTTTGACCCGAAGATACTGTTACACAAGATAATCCTCCCTCTAAAGCTGCAACTCTTTTTTCTAAAACATCATTGGTCGGATTCATAATTCTCGTGTAGATGTTTCCAAATTCTTTTAATGCAAAAAGATTAGCAGCATGCTCAGTATTATTAAATTGATACGATGTCGTTCTATAGATAGGTACAGCTACCGCATTTGTGGCTGGATCACTTTTATAGTCACCACCATGAATGGCTATAGTTTCTGGATTATTTCTTTTTGTACTCATTTTTACTCCTTTTTTAGTGCTTTTGCTTTATGCAAGGCGCACAATATAGTTCAAATGCCTACCGATTTTGTGAGAATTTCCCTTTTAGCAGTTTATGCCCGCAATAGGATCAAATCGGCAATCTCTTTTTAACAGAATAGAGTTGTTTTACAAGGTAAATATAAAATTGACTTTAAACCTAATAATAGTATTAATCCTCGCGTAATGACGAAATTTGTTAAAAAAAGCGAGCTTAATTCATCTTGGTTTGAAATTGATGCAAAAAATGCTGTTGTAGGAAGACTTGCAACAATTGTATCTAAAATCATTAGAGGAAAAAATAAAGCAACATACACTCCTCATATGGATACAGGAGATTTTGTAGTAGTCAAAAATATAGAGCATGCAAAATTTACAGGAAAAAAATTTCAAAATAAGAAATATTACAGACACACTGGTCATCCTGGAGGTATTAAAGAAACAACTCCAGAAAAATTACATGAAAAAAAACCAGGTGAGGCATTAAAATTAGCAGTTAAAAGAATGTTACCAGGTGGTGTTTTAGGCAGAAAACAACTTACAAAACTTAAAATATATGCTGGTGACAGTCATCCTCACTCAGCTCAAAATCCTAAAGTAATTGAATTAGATAAGTTAAATAGCAAGAATATAGCAAGAAATTAATATGGAAAACGCTCAAACTTCATCAAAAACAACAAAGTTAAAACTTGATTTCAAGGATAGCAAATATGCAACTGGAAGAAGGAAAACATCTATTGCAAGAGTTTGGCTTAAAAAGGGTTCAGGAAAAATTTATGTTAATGGCAAATTATACAATGAGTATTTTGCTAGTGAGAATCACAAAATGCAAATTACCAGACCTTTTGAATTAATTAATCAAGCGACAGATTATGATGTGAGATGTAATGTTAAAGGCGGTGGTCCAACAGGACAAGCGGGGGCAATGGTACATGGAATTTCAAAAGCTTTGGTATTATTTGATGAAAGCTTTAAATCTACTCTTAGAACTGAGAAATTAACCACGAGAGACTCCAGGGCAGTTGAAAGAAAAAAACCTGGAAGAAGAAAAGCTAGAAGAAGCTTTCAGTTTTCTAAAAGATAATTTTTTTTTAATTTTTAACTGTTATAATAAGAAATGCCTAAGCTTAATGTATTAGTCGCTGGATCAACTGGTTATATTGGTATCCAATTGATAAAATTGTTAAACAAACATAAATATGTAAAAATAAAGTATTTATGTGGAAACAAATCAATAGGAAAAAAAATTTCTTATTACGATAAAACAATTGGATTAAAAAAGATTACCCAAAATTGTAAAATTCAATAAAAAATTTTTGAATGAAATTGATGTTGTATTTACAGCACTTCCCAATGGAGAAGCACAAGTAATTTCAAAATATTTGAATAAACAAAACGTTTTAATTGATCTTGCCGCAGATTTTAGGCTTCAAAAAGCTTTAGATTACAAAAAATGGTATAAAAAAGATCATAAAGCAAAATATAATATTAAGAATAGTATTTATTCTTTACCTGAAATTACAGGTAAAAAAGTTCAAGATTATAAAATTATTTCTTGTCCTGGATGTTATCCGACTTCTATTCTATTACCTTTGATACCTTTATTAAAAGATAGATTAATAAAAAATCATAATATTATAATTGACTCAAAATCAGGATATTCTGGTGCTGGAAGAGGTGTACACAAAAAATATAAAGATAAAAATTTATATGAATCTTTAAGTGCTTATGGTGTTGCATCACACAGACATAATTCTGAAATTGAAGAAATGATCAAGAGATGCGTTAAAGGAAATATTCAATTTGATTTTACTCCTCATTTATCACCTATGTTTAGAGGCATTTTAAGCACAATTTATGTTGAGCTTAATCAGACTTCTTCAGTATCAAAAATATTAAACACGTTGAAAAAATATTATAAAAAAGCAAATTTTATAAAAATATTAAATAAAGACAAATTAATAAGCACAAATGATGTAATTAATACGAATAATTGCAATATATCTGTTTGTAAATCAAAAAATAAGAATAAGATAATTATATTTTCTGCTATTGATAATCTTATTAAAGGGGGAGCGGGTCAAGCAATACAAAATATGAATATGAAATTTAATTTTCCAAAAGATGCTGGTTTTAAATGAATAGATTATTATTTATAGCTCTCTTCATATTTTTAAACGCATGTTCATTTAATATTGACTCTAAATATTGGAATGAGAAAAGTGATAAAAAAAATGATAATAACAAACTAACCGAAATAATAAAAAAATCAAATGATATTAGATTAATGACAATTGAAGAGTATGAAATTTATATTAATGATCATATCAAAAAAAGTAAATTTCCGGATATTAACAAATGAATAAAAATATAAATATTGCATTAGTTGGATTGGGTCAGGTCGGAATATTTTTGTACAATGAATTAAATTCAAAAAAGAGAGAAATAGAGATAAAAACTGGAAAAAAAATAAATATTGTAGCTATATCTGCTAAAAATAAAAATAAAAAAAGACGATTTAACATAGATAAAAAAATTTTTTATTCAAATCCTTTAAAAATTTTTAAAGAAAAAAAAATAGATATTTTATTTGAATGTATTGGTTTATCTGATGGTATTTCCAAAAAGATAGTAGAATACGCTTTGAAAAATAAAGTAAATGTAATAACGCCAAATAAAGCATTAATTGCTAAACATGGGGACCATTTAGCTAAACTAGCTGAAATGAATAAAGTAAATCTAGAGTTCGAGGCTTCTGTTGCTGGAGGAATTCCAATTCTTCGAACTATTAAAGAGGGTTTAGCAACTAATAAGATCAAAAAAGTTTATGGAATCTTAAATGGGACAACTAATTATATCTTATCAGAGATGGAAAATAGTAACGAAAGTTTTGAAAAAGTTTTAAAGAAAGCTCAGGTACTTGGTTATGCTGAACCAGGTAATCCTAAATTAGATCTTAATGGTTTCGATGCTTTTGCTAAAATTAGAATTTTATCAGCGCTTTCATTTAATTTCAAAATATCAAAAAGTAAGTGTATAATGGAAGGAATTGAAAACATTAAGCTAGAAGATATTAAAATAGCAAATCAATTAGGTTTGAGGATAAAATTACTTGGGATTTCTGAAATTATTAATAATCAATTATTTGAAACAGTACATCCATGTTTAGTGAGTAAAAACTCATATATCGGAAATGTGAATGGTGTAATGAATGCGGTTATTACAGAGGGCAAACCAGTAGGTCAAAGTATTTTACAAGGCGAGGGGGCTGGTCCTGGACCAACCTCATCATCTTTATTATCAGATTTATTATCTATTTTGAGAGGAAATATTAAACCCCCTTTTGGAATTTCTTATAATAAAAGAAAATCTATAAAACCCTTTAACAATCAAAATTATTCTAATTCATTATATCTTAGATTTGAGGTTAAGGATAAACAGGGCGTTTTATCTTTAATAACAAATCGATTATCTAAATTTAAGATCTCAGTAAAAAGAATTATTCAAACTCCTGATAAGAAAAATAAGAAGGCTACAATTGTTATTATAAGCCATAAAACTACTGAAAAAAATATAAAAAATTGTCTATCAATTTTTAAGAAATATAAAAATATTCTTAAATTTCCAACTTTAATTAGACTCTATAATTAATGGATATTTATATAAAACTTTTTGAAGTTTTGTTTCCAGTATTCTTTGTTGTGGGTATTGGATATTATCTCGGCAAAAAAAATCCTAAAATTGACACTACATTTATCACTAATTTTGCTGCAAATGTTGGTACACCGGCAATGATTATTTATGCATTAAATCCGGTAAATATATCATTTAGTATTTTTATTAACTATTTTTGGTACTATGCAATTGCAATTGTTGGGTTCATTATTGTTGGAATAATCATATTATTTCTTTTGAATACTAAAGATATAATAAGAGAACTTCCGCCTTTAACAATGCCTAATACTGGTAATATGGGTTTACCAATATGTTTATTCGCTTATGGGTCTCAAGGTCTTGGTGTTTCAGCCGCTATTTCTGCTTTAATCATTTTGTGTCACTTTACATTAGGTGTTTTTTTAGCAGATAGAAAATTTAGTTTACAAGTCATACTAAAAAGCCCACCTTTTTATGCAATCATTATTGCAGTTTTTTTACTTTATTACGATTATGAACTTCCAGGATTTATAGAAAATACTACTTTTTTATTAATGTATGCTACGATATTTTTAATTTTGATGTCATTAGGAATAGCACTAACAAGACTTAAAGTTTTTTCACTTAACAAGGCAATATTTTCTTCTTTAGGCCGAGTAATTGTTGGACCTATTATCGGTTATTTATTGATATTATATTTTGGTCTAGAGGGGTTTGCAGCTGGTGTATTACTGATACAATGTTCAATGCCTAGCGCGGTTCTTAATTATCTTGTTGCATCAATTTATTCACCTAAAAAAATTGTTGATAGTGTTGCTAGTACTATTGTTGTGTCAACACTCATGTCTTTTATAACTATTCCAATTGTTGTATTCTTTGCTTTAAAATACTTTAATTAATCTATATCCTTCTTATATGAAGGCTATTACATTTAATCTTTTAGCGTGGGTAATGCTTCCAATTATGGATGGTTTTGCTAAATATTTAAGTGCAGAATTACCCGTATTACAAATCACTTGGGCAAGATATTTTTTTACTGTGGCGTTCACTTTACCAATTATGTTTTTCTTTTTTCGAGAAAATCTTGTTTGGACAGACAAACCAAAGCTACAATTTATAAGAGGCTTAATACTTTTAACAGCAAATATTTGTTTCTTTTATGCCATTTCAGTAATCTCTTTAGCAAAAGCATTAACTTTGGCGTTTGTTGCACCTTTGATTGTTACAGCTTTTTCTCCAATTTTTTTAGGTGAGAAGGTTGGATTTAGAAGATGGTCAGCTGTAATTATAGGATTTATAGGATCCTTGGTTGTTATAAGACCTGGTTTTGTAGAAATTAATTTAGCAAGTATTGCTGCTCTTGGAACAGGAATAATGTATGGATTTTATTTAATTATTACTCGTAAGTTAAGTAATTCAGACAACCCTTTATTAACTTTATTGTTAACTGGTGTAGTAGGGGCTGTTATTATTTCATGTGTAATGCCTTTTGTTTGGATAAAACCAACAATTAATCAGTGGTCAATGATGGCTGCTATTGGTGTATTTGCCTGCGTAGGTCACTTATTTCTAATATTATCTCTAAAATACGCTGATGCTTCAAAATTAGCTCCTTTTAGTTATTTTGAGATCATTACTAACATAGTTATAGGCTATTATTTCTTTAGTGATTTCCCTGATAATTGGACTTTCTTAGGTTTGTTTATTATTGTATTAAGTGGTATCTACATCTCAAGAAGAGAGAACTTAGTTAAAAAAGTAAAATAAAAGGTAATATTTATTTACTATTATCTGAAGTATTACATTAAGTATCTATTATAAACTATTGTATTTATTGTATTTTTATTAAAAATAAAATAACAAAAATTTTTGAATATTTAAGACCATTGAATGTTAAAATCACTCTAATATGCTTTACAAAAGTGGAGATTTATAGCAATTTATGAAAAACATCAAATATCCTTTTAAAATAAAAACTTTTTTCGATTGTGGTTATGAAAATTCTAAAAAAATAGGGCAGTCCAAAAGCATTGATATAGTTGAATAGTAGAGCGATGCACTAATTGAATATAGCATTTAAACGCCCATAGATGGGTCTATTTTTCGTATATGTTAATATATGGTACAACCGAAGGGTGAATTATGTTATTTGTAAAGTAATCTCAAAAAAAGGTAAAAAAACGTTGATTTTACTGACTTTTTTAACTTAAAAAAGGTTTAAAATAACTCTAAATAGCTACTTTTTCAGATCTTAGTAATTTGAGCTTTTGCTTGATTCCACCTCTACCTGAGTAACCTCCAAGAGCTCCATCAGATCTAATCACTCTATGACAAGGTATTTTTGGGGCATATGGGTTTTTAGCACAAGCATTAGCAACAGCTCTAGCTGATTTAGGGCTGTTTATAGCAGCAGCAACTTGTTTATACGTTCTTATTTTACCTTTTGGTATAGTTTTAAGGTATCTCCAGACTTTTAATTGAAATTTAGTGCCTTTAAGATGCATTTTTCCTCAGAAACCCCTGTTTCCTTGCACTTTTAAAGGTGCAAAGAACAGTTGTTTTGGCACGTCGTTGATGCGCTACCGCCATGCCTCCCGTTCTGCATGTTCAGCGATGCTTTGCAGAACTTTCTGCCCCTTGGATTTGTACCTCTCGGCTTTTGCCCAATTGGCCAGTTAAGGGTTGCCCCTTAATTCATTTAGACTTTAACAGATATGATTTTAAAGCTGTATCACCTTTTAATTGATTCTGAAAATTTACAGAAATTCCTGTGAATATTGGGGATAAATTAAGCTTTGAAAACTAAGATAAAATAGCTGATTAAAAATAAGATTGCTAAGATAGATAAAAAAATAGTTTCAATGCTTTTGCCATGATTTTTATACTGAATTGAACTTAAAATAATAAATCCCACAGAGGTAATTAAAAACCATACAGCAGGAATTTCTCCATCAATTGAACCCATAATTTTTATATTTAAACTATTGACATTAAAAATCACTTGATATATTACTAGTGATAATTAATTGTTATCAATACTAATTATATGAATGAACTAACAACAGACCTAAAATCACTT
>CACMPD010000021.1 GCA_902615425.1 uncultured Pelagibacteraceae bacterium | reverse complement strand
CTTTGAATTTCATACTGAATATAATGAAAATCTAAAAATTTAAATGACTGAATAAAAATAATTTTTTTTTTCATTAAAAACTATTTCTTAAATCTTGGTTTTAATTTATTTTGTTTTGAATTGAAAATATAATTTAATTTAACTAATTTTTTATCACTAAAAAAATTATTAATTTTCCAAGCTTTTGCTGCATCTTTGAAAGTCCCAGCAAAATGTAAAAAATATGAGTTTAAAATAATTTCTTCAGCACAATATTTTTTTAGTTGTTTGTAATTTTTACCAACTCTGTATAAAAATGAATATTTATCTGCTAATTCATAAAGCCAATTAGTTTGGAACTTGTAATCTAGCCAGTGCAACTTTTTAACAATTTTTGTTAATTCATAATTTAACGGTATTTCAACACCTTTATATTTTTTTTGGTTTATTTTTGAACAGTATTTTAGATAAATTTTAAAAAGCAATTTAGAAAATTTGCTAATATTATATACCATTACACCTGCACAAAAATAATTATTTGTAAAATTTTTTAATTTATAATTTTTGTAAATTTCAATTGGACTTGCAGTAAGCGAACTTCTCAACGGATAAGAACGATCTAAAAAAAAACGTCTTAGATATACTAACCTCTCTCTTAACTTATAATCTGAATGAGAATATGGGAGATTTTTATGTAAATGAACAACAGAAATTTTTTTTGGATTAGACTTTTGAAAAATATTTGGTGATAAATAATTAATAAAAATATCTGTATCTAGCACACAAACATTTGATATGTTTAATTTATTTTCAATTATATACTGGCCAATTAACAATCTTTGCCAGGTCGGTTTTTTCCAAAAAAAATTTTTTTTGTCAAATAAATTATTTTTGATTATCATGATACCAATATTGTTTCTTCTGCAATAGGCTCTCCAAGAGGGATATGTAAATTTTTTCCAATCTTTTAAATGTTTAGAGCCAATAGCAATAGCTGCTATGTAATTTTTAGTTTTTTTATTTTTATTAAAAAAAATATGACTATCAGAATTTAGCTTAGGTATCATTTAGATATGAAAATTTTTTTAAACATAATACATATCAGTTTTTATTTACAATAAGTTTAAGTAAATTACTATTTCTATCTAAATATCTACTCAGAGAAATAGGTTCTCGATTAAACAGATTAATTGATTGTTTCGAATAAATAGCTGGAAAACGATGCGTAAGTATTTTAGCCTTTGATTTTTTTTTTAATTTGTGAATTTTTTTTTCAGCTAATAACTTTATTTTTGAGTAATAAGAATTTTTATCAATTTCAATATTAATTGTTGATGGATAGAAAAATTGAATTTTTTTATTATTTAAAATTCGATTTATGATTTTAATAGGAAATTCTAAAAATAAGTGCTTATAGTTTTTTTTAATTTGATTATCTAATTTTTTTTCAAAATATATCTTTTCAGAAACAAAGTAAAAAATTTTCAATGTACGACTTTTTGCTATAATTTCATAAATTTTTTTTAAATCTTTTTTTATATCAACCTTAATTTTACTAACATTTGTATCGTTGATACTAATTTTATTTTTATTATAAGTTGCATATAAATTTATCTTTTTATTCATTTTAAATATCTTTAGAAATTGTAATCCCAATCCTTGGCTAGCTCCAATAATCAAAATATTATCCTTTAAGTTTTTTACAATCTCTTTAATTTTTTTTGAATAAATATAATTCTTATTTTTATCAAATTTTGGCCTTTCAAGAGATTTAAATAGAATTAAAAATTTTTCAAATTTTAATGTATTTTTAATTAATTTAAATCTTTTGTCATATTCAGATGATTCAATTTCAAATTTTCTGAAATTTAAATTTTTATTATAAAAAATTTCAATTTCTAATATTAAAGAATTTTCTCCAGGGAAATATACCCCTACATATTTACTTAATCTCATTAACAAATAATTTAGTTTTTCTCTATCACTTGATTTTGGATTTATCTTTTTAAACGAAATTTTTTTGTTTAATATTTTTTTGTTTTGCTTTGTATATTTAAGTTTTTCCTCAAAATAATTTTGGGAAAGCAATTGTTTTTTATTTATTTCTATATTCCCAAGAAATCTATTTAATTGAAAAATTTCAATTAATTGATTGGAGTCCTTTTTTTTATATATAATGATATTAATGGGTATCTCATAAAAAGCAGGTTGATTGAATGAAACTTTCAATGAAAAATTATCTTTAAAGGAAATATTAAGTAATTTTAAGCTTTCAATCAAAATCTGCGAGCCAAAGCATATTTTTTTTCCAAAAATAGAGTTATACGCATAATCATTATTAATATGAATTTTATTATTATCACCACTTTTAGTAGAAAATTTTTTTCCTAGATTTTGAGTAATAATAAATCTTTTTCTTATCATATTAAATAATGATGGTTTTTTTTGATAGCCTTAATTCCATACTTAAATAATTTTCTCGAATTTGCTTTAATTACATTAAATCTTTCGAAATCATAATAATTAATAATTTTTTTTTTTCTTAAACTATTTTCAAAGTTCAAAAAATTATTTTTAATTTTTTTATTTTTTCTAACAAAGTATTTTGTATTAATTTTTTTTAAATTATTTTTTTTTTTAATATAACCTGAAAAAATTTTATATTTTCTGTAATTAACTTTTGAAAATTCCTCAATATAATGAATAAAGGTTATTGAGCTAAAACCACAACCAAAACATAATATTTTACCATTATTTCTTTTAAAATTATCAAAAAGTGACTCTTTACCAAAACATGTATTAAGTGAACTCTTGATATATTTTTTTTCTTTACCGATCATAGCGAAACTAAAAATTGGATGAGATGTTCTTTTTTTAATTAATCTTCTTGATAATTCACTAAACAAGCCTACTTCACTTTTGGATTTGCAAACATTAAACGTTTTATTCAAACAAAAACTATATGTAAAAGTAGGTATTAATATTACGCCTTTTTTTCCTATCTTTTTTTTTAATTGATTTAAAAAATATCTTAACTTTTGATCGATTTTTTTATTCCCATCTAATTGATGAAATATTGCAAGATTTCCATGTAACATCAAATGATCACCATTTGAAATTCTTAATTCTTTTAAAAGTTGCTGAATTTTACTTGCCAATTTTTTTTCTTATTTTTTTTGATATATCTTTAATTGCTGTCAAAGTTGAAAAATCATTTGTATTAAATCTTATTTTAAAATCTTTTTCAATTTGTAGCAGTAAATTAAAGTGATTTAGAGAGTCCCATGCTTTAAATGAGCCGATTTTTAAATTATTTATTTTTTTTATATTTTTTTTTTTAAAAATTATTTTTAAACATTCTTTTAATTTATCATCTATTTTTTTCATAAATTTCTAAATATTCTATCTTATTTGATGTTTCCATTTTATAAATTCCAGATCCATTTTTATCTTTGATATTAAAGCGATTGTCTATAAGAAATTGCTTAAAAATATTGTTTCTTGGCCCTTTTTTAAATTTAGCAAAAACGAGATCTTTTTTTTTATTTCTAACATAATTTTTAATTTGATTTAAAATCCAATTTTCTAGATATCTTCCCAAAACTCTGCAGCTCATAGCAAACAAGTCAATATAAAATTTATCTTTATTGAAATATATTCCGTATATAGCTACTAATCCATGATCTCCATAGTCGTCCTTTAAAGATAGCATTTTTAAATCATAATTTTTATTTTTTTTAAGTCTTAAAATTTCATTTTGATTTAATCTCTTTAAATTGAGATTAAATTGATTAGTTTTATTACATAATTGTTCTGCTCTAACTATGTTATTGCTATCAATCTCATGTGTCTTAACTTTAATATTTATTGATTTAAGATATTGAATTTCATCATTATATTTTTTTTTATTATTCTGAAAATCTTCTCTAATTTTATAAAGATGTGTTTTTATTTTATCCTCTTTAGTAACATTTTTTGTTTCAAAAATATCTAAATTTGCCAATTGCTTGGGCCATTCCTCAATATTTTTTTTAGGATCGACAACTGTAACATTCTTGATTCTCAGTTTAACTTTTTTTCTCTCAATTGGGTTATCATCCCAAAATACAAAACTGTCTGTTCCTAAATTTAATTCTTTTGACAATTCAAGAATATTTTTTGATTTTTCTATCCAGTTTACTTTCATTGCTGCTATATCATTTTCTTTAATCACCATATTCTTATTTTTTTTTAGTATCTCTCTAACATCTGACTCATTATTCTTACTAACAAGTGCAATTAAAATGCCATTTTTTAATAATTTTTTTATAACTTTTTGAAAATTTTTATAAATTAATCCTATCCCTTCATCTCCTAACAGAACCTTGTTATATCCCTCTTCTCCAACAACACCCCCCCATAAGGTATTATCACAATCTAATAAAAGTACTTTTTTTCTGACATCTTTTTTAATAGCCTCTAAAAATATTGAGTTAGATAAATTTTTAATACCATTTAGTGATAATCTTGATTTCATCACATAATAATTTCTTAGATCAAAATTTTTTTCAAAACCCAATTTTGAAAAGATTTTATCAAGACAAATAATCTTAACATTATTTTTTTTTTTTAATAATCTATTTATATCTTTCTCAAAAGAAATTTTTAAATCTAAAAGAATTATATCGTCTGATTTATCGTAAAATTCATTTTGATCATAAAATGAATAATAGACAATATTTTTATGATTTTTATTTGATTGTAATTCAATCATATCGATTATTTTGGATAATTTTTTTTTATAAAAACTCAATTTTTTAATGTCTAAATCATTATAATCAATTAAATCTGCAACAAATATTACTTTAACTTCGTAATCAAATTTTTTGTTAGTACTTTTTGATATAGAAAATAGATTTCCATAATCCTCAAAATTAACATTGAAATTCTCCTTTTCCCACAAACTATTTTCAGGCAGCAATGAGGAAGTTGAACTTAAGTTGATACTGATACTCATAGATCTAATAAATTGTGATGAACTAAAATTTTAATATCTTTTCTTAATTTTTTCATACTAATTTTACTTAACTTTGAAATCTTATCTAAATCATTCTTACCATCTGAAAATTGAAGAATATCTAAATAGCTTCTCGACGACTTCCAACTATCTCTGATAGATAAGGTACTATATAGACCTCTCTTACTTAACATTGGTTCACCTAATACCTTTGTTTTGGGATACATATTTTTTTGAATTATTTGAATGGCTGACTTCAGTAACTTAAAAGAGCCATTGATTCCTTTTTTAGTGACAATTTTGAAGTCATCTTTTGATGTATGATACTCTGGGTACTCATGATATTTTGATCTGAAAACTGATGTAAAAGGTAAATCTATACCTGGAGAATTATATTGTCTTTCGTCTGAGGCTCTTTTTAAAAAAGAATATTTTTTAAATTTCAAGTTTAATTTTTTATAAGCTTTTAAAATTGCTTTGTCAGATATACTGTCACCATATTTTGATAGCATACAAGAGTGCATTCTTTCATCACCAATACAAGTTAAATTAAATCCAGCTAAAAAATTTTCTTTAAGCTTTTCTAAGTTTTTACTTAAAAATGCTAAACTCCCAATTGTTTCTGGGATAAAAATAAAACGTAAAGATTTATTAGGTTTAGGTAATTTAGAGAAGAAGTCCATTAAGCTCATTGATACTATCGGACCTGACAATTCATTATTTGCCATGGAAGGGTGACAAATATAAGTTGAAACTAATATTTCTTTTTTTGTTTTACCTTTAATTAAATACTCACCATAATGCAAATTACCATTTTTTTTAAAGGATGAATTGACTACTACGTCAAATTTATCATCTTTCGAGTAATGTTTGATAATTTTTTTTTTAATAATATCTGTTGAACAAAAACCCCAATCCTTCTTATAGTATGATGTGATATAGGGAATAGCATCAGGTTGATTTGGTATAGAGTAAATTTTATTTAACAGTTCTCTTTTTCTTAATTTTTTTTTAATAGGTTTTGAATAACCAACTATATGTAAATTATTTTTTTTAAAATTAATTATTTTATTTTTAAACTTATCGACTACATAAGCATCTTTAATATTCCACTCCTCAGGTATTTTCCAATCAAATATTTTAGTGCCAGATTTGATTTTATTAATTTTGAGTTTTGGAAAAAATTTTTTTATTTTTTTTAAAGTTTTTTCTGTTCCTCTACCTGTTATGCTTCTACAAATTGGGAACAATTCATTTTTTGCAAAAATATAAAATTTATCAGAATTCATAATTTAAATTATAAGCAGTATTTTAAGAACTTTTATATTTGATAAAATATAATTCCCTACTCTAGGTTGTCTATTCTTTATAATATTACATTTTATAGGAAAATTTAAGACCTTATGTTTGTTCACACAAATTTTTTTAACCAAATCAACTAAAAAATAATTCGGTTTAATTTCATTTAAATATTTTCTCAAAATTTTTAAATTGTAAACCTTAAAACCTGATAAAGGATCTTCTAAATTGAATTTTAATTTAAAAAGATAGTTAACAAATTTTTCAGCATATCTTGTAAAATTTTTTCTATTACAAATCAAAAGAGTGGGGTCTTTTATTTTACAAAACTGAATAATTTTATCTAAGTCAGAGGTTTTATGCTCTCCATCTGCATCAAAAGTAATTATATTTTTTGTATCAGGATATTTTTTAATCGTATAATTGAATGCTTTAATCAAAGATTTTTCATATCCTATATTTTCTTTATTTATAATACATTCGATCTTAAAAAGTTTGAGCATTTTTGATGTCGAGTCATTTGATCCATCATCAACTACAATCAATTTATATTTTTTTGATATTTCTTTTATTATTTTCTTTAATGAACTTAATTCATTCAAAGAAGTAATAATTATTATTTCATTAAACATTTATTTGTAATTAATGAATTTTTTTTTTTTGAATTTTTAAATTTTTTTCCTAAAAATTTTTTAATTTCGAAAATATCTATAGAATTTTTAGGTGATGGTCTCAAATAGTCTATCATCTTTTCAGTTAAACGCTCTCCCTTAAGAACATTTTTCTTAAGCCATGCTCCTCGTCTTTGAATGATTACAGATTGTTCCTCATTTTTTTCAATTTTTTTTTCTCCATCACCTAAAGATTTCTCTAATAATCTGACATCTTTAACCATTTGAAGCCATGTTTTCGGATTCATAGCAAATTTGTGATCTGGACCGTTTCTATGATTAGAATCAGTAAAATGTTTTTCTATCACTTTGGCACCCATCGAAACAGCACCCATAACACTCTGATGACCAGGGGTATGGTCACTTAAACCTAAAATTACTTTATTTTTAAAAAAAATTTCATATTGTTTTAAAACATTTAGATTGAGGTAAGAAAAGTTATTTATACTATTAGTATAGTTTGTATTACATTGCATTAGTACTAGTTTTGTTTTGTTAAACTTTTGAATTGTTTTAACAGCTTTTTTTACATCATTAAAAGCTGATGCTCCAGTTGCAAGAATAATAGGTTTTTTTTGTTTTGCTATCTTAATAAGTATTTTTTTCCAGGTAATATCACCAGAGCCAATTTTATAGGCTGAAATATAATTTTTAACATCTTCCACATATCCTAAGTCGTAGGGTGATGTCATATAATCTATTTTATATTTTTTACACTCTCTTAATAATGACGAGTTCCATTCTGAATTTATGCTAGCTTTTTTATAAACTTCAAAAACACTTTTCTTCCATTTTTTTTGATGAGAAAGCCTTTTCATTTTTTTAAACCCATAATCGCTCACAATTGTTTCTGCCTTAAAATGTTGAAATTTTGCAGCGTTAGCTCCTGCAAGTGCACATAATCTTATAAGTTTTTTAGCTCTAGCTAAACTTCCATCATGGTTAGCACCAATATCAGCAATAAAATAAGTTTTATTTTTAGTTAGCTTTTCAAAATTTAATTTTTTTGTCATGTATATAACTTAAACGATTAATTAAAAATTTCATTTCTTTTATTGGTCCTAATGTAAATCTAATAATATATTTGTAATGTGGAATATTTTTTTCAACAGTAAATAAAATATTTGATTTTTTTAAATTTTTAGAAATTATCTCAATACTTTTTCTAGATTTTAATTTAATAAGTATAAAATTTGTATTCGATTGAAAAAAATTTATATTTTTTTTTTTGAAAAATTTAATCAATAAATTCTTACCTTTTTTTAACTCCTTAGAGTAATTTTCACCAATTTTATACTTCAAAAATAGTTCTAAGGCTTTTACTGAAAAATTTGATATTTCATAAAGGGGTCTAAACTTATAAAGCAATTGGGAGATTTTAGTATTTGAGATCAAATATCCTATTCTGCAACCCGCAAGACCAGATTTAGAAAAAGATCTTGAAACAATTAAATTTTTGTATTTCTTAATTAAATTTAAACAGGTTTCCCCTGAATAATCAAAATAACATTCATCGATTAAAACATAGACGTTATTTTTTTTCGCTATATTTAGAATCTTCATTATTTGATCTTTTCTAATAATTTTTCCAGTTGGAGAGTTTGGATTTGCGATGATAATTAAAGAAATTTTTTCACTTATCTTTTTTATTAGATTATCTGTTTTCAATTCTAAGTTTTTATCAAAACTGATTTTTACTTGTTTGGCTTGAAAAAGTTTTGAATATACATTAACCATTCCATATGTTGGTTGAGCGCTAATTACTTGGCTGTTTTTTTCAACAAATAACTCAAAACAATTTTTTATAGCAATATCTGATCCAGCTGTAACAACAATTGATTTTTCGTCAACGCCATTTTTTTTAGCGATTAATTTATATATTTTGTTTACCTCTGGATAAGTTGTTAAGGTATGAGTATCAATTTTCTTTTTGATTTTACTTAAAAAAAAATTAGTTAATGAACTTGTCATTTCATTTTTATCTAATCTCAAAGACAAGTCTCTATTTATTAAATTATTTTTTTTTCTTTTTATTTTTTTAAGATTTTTAAAAAAGTCAAATTTTTTTCTCATTAAAAAAATTATTTATAAAAACTAGCTACAGAAAAATTTAAAGTTAATCTTCCTGAAAGTTTTGTAAAATTTATTTTTTTATGAGGATCAATTGTGTTGACACCATGATCAATCTTTGAATCAAATAAAATTAAATCTCCATTCTCAACATAATCATCAATCATTACCTTTTTACCTTTATGTATAAAATATAATCCACCCCTTTCATAAGTTGAGGGTGAACTTTTATTTCCATTTATTTTTTTCACTGTAAGTGGCAATAATGCTGCTATTACTCCTTTGCCGTATTGCTCATCATAATCATTATGTTGAATTAAAAATCCCCCTCCAGTTGGATATTGGATCATTCTAATAAAATCTCCCAAATAAAAGTTATTTTTTTCTTTTTTGAATTTTATTTTTTTTACATCAGGATAAAACATTCCAAACTTATTGATATCACTCAATTGATTTCTTAATTCAATAATTGGATTTACTAATTTAAAAAATTTTTTATTTTTTTTATTCCATTCTGAGAAGGTTATAATTCTCATAAATCTTATGTTTTTATATGAGTCACCTAAATCAACTCTCTGATGATCCTTATCACCTATTTTTCTTTTTCCAGATATTCTGATGTCATTTTCAAATTTATACCTAGATTTTACAATTTTTAACAATTCCTTTTGAACATTAGAATTATTAAAATTTTTGACTAAACAAAAAGAATATTTGTTAATTTTTTTTTTAATTTCTCTATGAAGTTTATTTATATTTGAATTATTCTTTATTTCAAAAAATTTCATCTTTTATAGAATTCTAACTGTTTTTTATTAAATTTTCCCAATGGTTTTTCATTTAAATAAAAAATATGCTGATCATATTCTTCATAATATTTATAAAACCACTTTCTAAGAAAATGATCTTTTAGAAATCTTGCATTTGCAGTTCTTCCATCGACAACAATCATTGTTCCAGGCGTTAATAAATACTCTATTTTAATTAAATCGCAAGCTATTGGCAGCATATCATTATGATTTAAATTGATACCATTAACATTTCCTTTAATTTTAAATTGATCTGGTCCATCCAGGTATATAAAATCAGGACTACAAACTGGCAATTTTTTGTACTCTGTCGAAATTCTCCCATTAAATAAAGTCATATTAACCTCCGAATATAAAAAATGATTAGTATTTGAAAGATTAAGTTTTTTCCAATTTTTAAGAATTTTTGTCTTTGTTAATTTCAAATATTTTTTTTCATTATCTACTATAAATAGTTCAAATGGATTATTTCTTCTTAAATTTTGTATTTTGTATTTTCTTTTTAGTTCACTTAAAGCCAAAGAAAAGATTAGAGAAGACCATCCACAACCAAATTCTAATATAGTAGTTCTTTTGTTAATTTTAATTAACTGATATAATCTATAAAGATCATCAAGTTCTGGTTTGTATGGTTCATTAACCAAAAGACTATTAACACTTTCATCGGGTAAATTTTTTAATTTATAAATATCAGTTAATTTTTTTGTTTTGAAAAAATTATATAAATTACTTTTGCTTATTTTTTTTGGTTCTTTGAACATAATTTATCAACAATAGATTTTTATATAACATCATTAATCAATTTATTTAAAGTTTTATTTTCTTCATCAAAGCTAATAATCTTGTAAATAATTTTCTTATATTCTTTACTTTTAATGGAATTGGCACCATTAATTATTCTTTCAAATTCCTCGTATGATTTACTATCAGTCCAAAATTTTCCACTACTATTAAATTTTAAAGGCCAACCAAATTGTAGAGAATTAAATGGAAATTTTTTTCCTCTTATACAAAAAAAACAAACTTTATTACCCCTAGATGCAGACTCATAACCTAAGGTAGAGTCTACTGATATCAATGTTTTACACGCATCAACTAATCTATAGGTGTCTCTATTAGGTGTTTTTTTTAAAAATTCATATTTAATATTCTTAAAATTCTCTTTATAAAAACTTTCCTCTTTTTTAGCTAGGGCTATTTTACATCCCAAAATTGTTAATTTAATATTATTTTTTAAGCAATATTTTTGAATATTCCTAAAAAGGATATAGTCCTCTTTTTTTGCAGGTTCTTCAGGTCTCCACACAGAAACATACATTAATTCAATATTTTTTCTTTTTTTAATTTTTTTGAAAAAATTTGATCTAAAGCTTCCGATCGGTATTACTTTACCTTTTAAAAATTTTTTAAAAAAAAGCCCAATTTCTTTATTAAAGGATAAGATATAATCTACGTTGTAATTTTTTTTTTTTAATTCATTTAAATTGTATAGGACGTCTGATGGTTGCAGCGTTCTTAGTGATCTTTGTACCATAATTTTTTTATAAGGATATTTACTAGATTTTAATTTATAAAATAATTCATAATTATCTGCCAAAGTTATTAAAATTCTGGGCCTAACCTCATTAATATAAAGACTACAATAATTTTTCATAAAATTTTTTGTTGAAAATTTAGAGAAAATTAATTTTAATAATATGTAAATGTTTACTTTTGAATTTTTTAATTCTTTAAATCTAATATCTAAAACATCTGTTCTACTTTTTTTTGTATATTTT
>CACMPD010000020.1 GCA_902615425.1 uncultured Pelagibacteraceae bacterium | reverse complement strand
TTTTGAAATGGTTTCATCTCGCCAAAAGTTTTTATTTTATTTTTAGGAATAAATATTGGATCGTATCCAAACCCATTTTTACCCTTGGGTCTTTTGGAAATATAACCCTCAACTTTTCCAACAACACAAGCTATTTTTTTATTTAAATCACTTATGGATAAGGCACAAACAAACCTGGCATTAATTTTTTTATTTCTCCAATTTTTGTCTTTTTTATCTAATGCCTTATAAACTTTTTGAATTGCCTTATTAAAATTTAATTTTTTTCCAGCCCATCGTGCTGAAAAGATTCCAGGTTTTTTATTTAAAATGTCAATTTCTAAACCAGAGTCATCAGCTAAGCAGATTAGATTTGTTTTTTTTGAAAAGTATTGAGATTTGATGAGAGAATTTTCTTTAAAAGTCTTTCCTGTTTCTCTTGGGCTCTTTAAATTAAACTTTGAGGTAGGAAATGTTTTAATATTAGCTGGTAATAAATCTCTTATTTCCTTTAATTTTCCTTTGTTATTTGTACCTATAAGGAGTTGTTTAATTTTTTTTTTTAACATCTAGAAATTTAATTTTTTCTTACCATATATGTCCATATGGAAAAAGATCAAAACCAAGAAAATATAGATAAGTCATCAGAGAAAGATCAAAAAAATTTAAATCAAGATCAAAAAACTGAAAATTTAGAAACAAATAATTCAAACAATAAAGAACAAGACCAAAAACAGGATCAAGAACAAGAAAAAACCCCAGAGGAGAAAATTTTAGAATTAGAAGATAAGCTTGCAAGATCATTTGCTGAAATGGAAAACCAAAGAAGAAGGTTTGAAAAAGAAAAAGAAGATGCTTTTGAATATGGAGGGTTTTCTTTTGCAAGAGAAGCTTTAAATTTGATAGATAATCTTGAAAGATCAAAACAAATTTTATTAAACGATGAAACTTTAAAGGATACTGAGGCATTAAAAAAAACACTCGAACATTTTGACATTATCAATAAAGACTTAATTTCAATTTTTTCAAAAAATAAAATTAAGCCTATTGAATGTCTCAATAAAAAATTAGATCCAAACTTTCACCAAGCGATGATTGAAATAGAGGATGATCAAAAAGAACCCGGAACAATTGTTCAAGAAATACAAAAAGGATTCACAATTAAAGATAGATTGTTGAGACCGGCTCTAGTGGGCGTAGCAAAAAAAAGGGAAAAAAAAGAGGAAAAAAATGAGGAAAATAAAGAAAATTCAGGAGATAAATAATATTTAAATGAACTTGTAGAATTCAATTTCAACCCTATATGAGGAGAACAAGAGATCTAAAGTTGAAGATTTAGAACCATTAAAGAGTAATTTAAAAGGTGAATTGACTATTGTTATTTCGGAAAAAATTTATGACAAAAAGGCTTCACAAACTTTAGATGAATCAGATAAAAGATTGATTAAAGCGATGATAAATAAACTAAGTATAAAAGAAATAACAGATTTAATAGTTCGTAAAAATGATATTTCAAAAAAAATTATCTATGATTATTGTTTGAAAATTAAAGATGAAAAATAAAATATTCATTTTACTTTTTTTTGGTTTTATTTTAAGTGGATGCGTAGGCGTATCATCCTCGGGAATTTTTGGAACTGGAGTAAGTGTTGCTATCGATCCAAGATCTTTAGGAACTCAGATAGATGACTCTTTGATGCAAAAAAACTTAACTGCTAGAATTTTACTCCTGAATAAAAATTATCTTTTATCAGTAAAATCAAAAGTTTTAGATGGTAGAATTTTTTTAACTGGAAAAGTCGATGAGCCAGAGGAAAAATTGAAATTAACAAAAATTGCCTGGGAGACAAATGGTGTAAGATCTGTGAGAAACGACATTAAAATAAAAGAGGCTTTTAACTTTAAACAATCTGCCAAGGATTTACTAATCACTTCGCAATTAAGAACTGCATTAATTTTGAATAAAGAAATTAAGGCAACAAATTACCAAATAGATACTTATAAAAAGAAAATCTATATTTATGGAATTTCACAAACTAAAGATGAAAAGGATCTAGTTATTACAGAGGCAAAAGAGATTTTAGATGTCGAAGATGTGATTGCTAGTATTTTGCTAGTAGATAATTTAAGAATTAAAAGTAACTAATTTTTTTTATAATCAATTACATCAGCTGAGTAAGCTGCAATTGAGGCTAAATTTAAAATATCGGAAGTTGAGGATCTCAAAGGTGCTATTTCAATAGGTAAACCCAAACCAATTAATAAAGGTCCAATTACCTTTGCTCTACTCATTGACTTAATCATTTTGTAGGAAATAGCAGCACTATGTTGGCTTGGCATAATTAAAACATTTGAATTACCAACTATCTCAGAAAATGGGTAAAGTTCTTTATACATTTCCTCTAAGGCCACATCAGGCTGCATCTCGCCATCAAATTTAAAGTCTACTTTGTCCGATTTTAAAATTTCAACAGCATCACTTAATCTTTTTGTTCTATCTGTAGCTGGCTCTCCAAAAGTAGAGTGAGATAAAAAAGCGACTTTGGGATCAAAACCAAATAGTTTTGCAACTCTTGCAGCTGATTTTGCCATTTCAGCTAATTGTTTGGCGTCTGGATATTCTATAACCGATGTATCACAAATAAAGATTGTTTTACCTCTATTTACAACTAAATTTAATCCAAACATAATTTCGCCTGGTCTGGGGTCAACGACTTGAATTATTTTTTCAAGCGAGGATGAATATCTTCTTGTGTTCCCAGTTATCATTGCATCAGCATCCTGACATGCAACCATACATGATGCCCAAATCACTCTGTCGTTTCTTACTAGTCTGTCACAATCCCACTCCAACATCCCTTTTTCTCTTTGGAGTTTTTTAAATAAATATTTTACATATTTTTCTCTTTTAGCTGTGTCTTTTGAGTTTACAATTTCAATATCAAAATTTTCATTATAACCAATTTTTTTTATTTGATTTTTAATTAGCTCCTCTTTTCCAACTAAGATGGGTATTCCTAAGTCAGAGTTTTTAAAAGCTATCGCAGCCTTAAGTGTATTTTCATCCTCACCATCAGCAAAAACGACTTTTTTTTGTTTTTTTTTAATATAAGTATTCACACCCTGCATAATTGTTACAGTTGGATCTAATCTTTGTTTAAGTTGGTCTTTATAGATTTCAAAATTGTCAATTTTCTTTCTTGCTACGCCAGTGTCAATAGCAGCTTTTGCAACTGCAGCCGGTATAACACTAATTAATCTTGGATCGAATGTTGATGGAATTATATAATCTTTTCCATAGTGAGGCCTTTCACCTCCCATTGCTGCAATGACTTCATCCGGTACATCTTCTTTAGCTAATTTTGCTATCGCATGTGCAGCTGCAATTTTCATTTCTTCATTAATTGTTTTTGATCGTACATCTAATGCACCTCTAAAAATATATGGAAACCCTATTAAATTGTTTACTTGATTAGGATAATCTGACCTTCCAGTTGCTATAATTGCATCATCTCTAACCTCTTCAATTTCTTCAGGTGTAATTTCTGGGTCAGGGTTGGCACATGCAAATATAATTGGATTTTTTGCCATTTTTTTAACCATGTCTTTAGTCAACGCTCCTTTCGCAGATAAGCCTAAAAAAACATCTGCATTAGTAATAGCATCATCTAGAGTTCTATCTTTTGTTTCAATGGCATGACTTGATTTCCATTGGTTCAAATTATCTCGACCTCTGTAAATGACCCCTGTTCTGTCTACCATTGTTATATTTTTTTGGGGTACACCAGTTTTTTTAAATAAATTAGCACAAGCCATTGCTGAAGCTCCGGCACCATTGACAATTATTTTAACTTTATCAATTTTTTTTTTACTAATGTCCAAAGCATTGATAAGTGCTGCAGTTGTGATAATCGCAGTTCCATGCTGATCATCATGAAACACTGGTATATCAAGTATTTCTTTAAGCTTTTCTTCAATAATAAAACAATCAGGAGCAGCAATATCCTCAAGATTAATACCCCCAAAACTTGGAGCAAAATTTTTTATACTATTTATGATTTCATCTGGATTTTCGGAGTCTATCTCTAAATCAATAGAGTCAATATCAGCAAATCTTTTAAATAAAACAGCCTTACCTTCCATCACCGGTTTAGATGCCAACGCACCTAAATTTCCCATTCCTAAAATTGCTGAGCCATTACTAATTACTGCAACAAGGTTTCCTTTACTTGTATAATCAAACGCAGCCTCAGGATTATCACTGATTGCTCTTACAGGAGCAGCTACACCAGGCGAGTATGCTAAAGCCAGATCTCTTTTTGTCGTCATATTTTTTGAGGAAGATATTTCAATCTTGCCTGGCTTCTTATCTTTGTGAAAATCTAAAGCTTCTTTATCTGTGTAATGATCAATTTTTGTTTTTTTCATTTATGCTAATTAGGTGTACAAATGGGGTAAAATTAAGACTAATATGATTTATGAATTTAGTTAAGTCAACAGGGACTTTTGGTTTTTATACTATTATCAGTAGATTACTTGGTTATTTAAGAGATGTTTTAATAGCGATATTTCTTGGAACAAGTTTTTTAGCAGATGTATTTTTTGTAGCATTCAGAATACCTAATACTTTTAGAAGATTATTTGCCGAAGGAACCTTTAATGCAGCTTTTATACCAAGTTACACTTCAGAATTAGTAAAAAAAAAAACTGGATCACAAAAATTTGCTAACGAAATTTTCAATTTATTATTTTTAGGACTATTGTTTTTAGTTTTAATTATAGAAATTTTCATGCCAGTTTTTGTAAGGCTAATAGCGCCAGGTTTTGTTGATAATTCAGAAAAAATTCAGCTAGCTGTCAATCTTACAAGGATAACTATGCCATTTTTAATGTTTGTGAGTCTATCTTCTTTTTTTGCTGCAATATTAAATTCTCACAATAAGTTTGCTGCGGCCTCTGCAGCTCCAATAATACTTAATTTAGTCTTGATTGGAATTTTATTTTTTGGCAAAACTCTTAACGACAAACTAGTTTATTATTTATCATATGGAGTTTCTATTGCAGGATTATTACAACTTGTTTTTTTATATCAATTTGCAAAAAAATTTTATTTTATAAATCTTAACTTTAATTTCAAAATTAATAATAAGATTAAATTTTTTTTCAAAAAACTTTTACCTAGTATTTTCTCATCTGGCGTTACACAAATCAATATTCTTGTCGGCACTATAATTGCATCTTTTCAAGCCAGTGCCGTATCTTATCTATATTATGCTGATAGGATTTATCAAATAAATCTGGCAATTGCAGGAATTGCGATAGGTGTGGTTGTTCTGCCACAACTTTCAAAACATGTTTTTTTAAAAAAGAAAAATAAAATTCTTTTACTACAAAATAAAGCGCTTGAGCTTAGTATGTTTTTAAGTCTACCAGCCTCAGTTGCTTTGATTGTAGGGTCAGAACAAATTATTTCTGCATTATTTGGCTATGGTTCTTTTGATGAGTTGTCAGTATCTAACTCGGCAAATGCACTTTACTATTTTGGATTAGGATTACCTGCTTTTGCTTTAATTAAAGTATTTTCAACTTTTTTTTTCGCAAACCAGGACACTAAAACACCATTTTATATTTCATTATTTTCAGTAATTTTAAATATATTAATAAGTGTTTATTTTTTTGAGGAAATTGGTTTTATAATCATCCCTATAGCCACAACAATTTCATCATGGTTTAATGCAATAATATTATTTATTTACTTAAAAAATAAAGATTTATTTAATTTTAACGAATTATTTTTCGCCAAATTAATAAAAATACTTCTGGCATCTATACTAATGGGAATATTTTTTAATTATTTAATTTTGTTTTTTGAAAATAAATTGATTTATGAATATAATTTTAAATCTTTTTATTTGATACTTTCAGCTTTTTTAAGTCTTATATTCTATTTGAGTTTTTCATTATTTATCAAAGCTTTCAAATATGGTGATATTAAACTAAAGTATTAACTATGGGAAAAAAAATTTTTTCAGGTGTTCAGCCTACTGGAAATCTTCATCTTGGAAATTACTTGGGAGCGATCAAAAATTTTGTAAAACTTAATAATGAAGCTCAAAATGAGTGTGTGTTCTGTGTTGTTGATCTTCATGCTATTACAGTTGCTCAAGATCCAAAAAAATTAAAAGATAATATTTATGAAACTGTGGCAACTTTTATTGCTAGTGGCATTGATTCTGAAAAAAGTATTATTTTTAATCAATCAAGAGTGAGTGCTCATTCAGAAACAGCCTGGATATTAAGTTGTGTTGCTAGAATGGGATGGCTTAATAGAATGACCCAATTTAAGGAGAAAGCTGGAAAAGACAAAGAAAAAGCAAGTATTGGTCTTTATTCTTATCCTGTTTTAATGGCTGCAGATATTTTGTTATATGACACAACCCACGTACCTGTTGGAGATGATCAAAAGCAACATTTAGAACTTTGCCGAGATATAGCCCAAAAGTTTAATAATGACTTTAATGCTAACAATTTTTTTAAAATTCCTGAGCCATTGATTCAAAAAGAGTTTTCAAGAATTATGAGCTTGAGAGATGGTACAAAAAAAATGAGTAAATCTGAATTATCAGATCTGAGCAGGATAAATTTAACAGATGATAAAGACCAAATAATAAATAAAATCAAAAAAGCAAAAACTGATACTCTGCCACTACCATCCGCTGGTGCAGATTTAGAAAAAAGACCTGAAGCAAAAAACTTGATGGGTATTTATTCTAGTTTAATGGATGTAAGTTTAGAGGATACAATAAATAAATTTTCAGGAAAAAATTTTTCGGAATTTAAAGAGAATTTATCACAAGTTATGGTTGATAAAATTTGTCCAATATCTTTAGAAATTAAAAAGTTGTTAAGAGAAAAAAAATATTTAGATAAGATACTATTGGAGGGGGCTCAAAAAGCAGATAAAATAGCCTCAGAAAAGGTAAAAAAAATTCAAGAACTTGTTGGTTTTTAAGATTTTTTTTTATTAACGAGTTTCATTTTTACAATTATTGATTATATATAAATCATGTTTGTGCAGACTGAAATAACACCAAACCCAAATTCTTTAAAATTCTTACCTGGTAAGAATGTTTCAAATAAAGGGTCATTTGAAATTACACAAAAAGATCAAACTAATAATGAGTTAGTTAAAAACTTGTTATCAATAAATGGCGTTGAAGGTATTTTTCTAGGCAAAGATTTTATCTCGATAAATAAATATGACGATACATCATGGGATGATATTAAACATATAGTAATTTCTCTAATCAACGATTTTTACTCAACTGGAAAAGAATGTGTTGTTGAAAATACCTTAATTGAAAATAATGAAAATTTAAAAGATATAGAAAAAAAAATAGTTAAAATATTAGATGAAAAAATCAGACCTGCAGTTGCGAAAGATGGTGGAGATATCAAATTTAAGGAGTTTAAAGATGGTGTAGTTAAAGTACAGCTCCAAGGGAGTTGTTCGGGTTGCCCAAGTTCAACTATGACATTAAAACAAGGCGTTCAAAATCTGCTTTGTCACTATCTACCAGAAGTTAAGAAGGTTGAGGCTCTTTAAATGTTCAGTTTTAAATTAAAAAATCTTAAATTTTTAAATCAGCTGATTTTTTTTAAGTCAAAATTTTATTTTGTTAGAATGAGAAGAAAGAACTTAAAAATATTTAAGTTTTTTGATGACAGAAGAATTGGTGCTATCCCTAGAATATTTTTAACAAGTATTTTTGTTGTATTTTCATTTTATCATATTCCATCAATAGTTAACTTTGCCAACCAGCAATTTTTAGATGATAAAGAATTTCAAAATAATTCTAAAGCTATACTAGCTTATACACTAAACAAAAAAGAGGGTCTTGAAGCTGATGGAGGAGACTTGAATGAAAAAGATTTGTTAATAGATATTTTCAGTCTAAATGATCTTGAGACAGATACAGTAAGATTAAACGCATCTACAATTAAGCAATTATTTCAAGACACCGATTATAAGCTAGATGACGTAAGGGAAACAAAATTAGTTAAGCCTGTCGCCTTAACTTTACTTCCTGGTGAAATCAAAATGATCGAAAGCACCAAGAAAAGAAAAGAGTTTTTTATTCAAATTGTTTTACCTTTAGTTTTAAAAGAAAATAATAATATTAGATTAGATCGAAAGACTTTGTTTAAAATTATAAATAAGAGTAATAATACTCAATTAGAAAAAAAATGGCTTGAAAAAAAATACAAACAATATGGAGTAACATCCAAAGATTTAACAACTCTTAAAATCAGAATGGATGAAATACCAGTTTCTTTAGCACTTGCTCAAGCTGCGAAAGAAACAGGATGGGGAACATCAAGATTTGCACAAGAGGGCAATGCACTTTTTGGCCAATGGACTTGGTCAGGTGAGGGCTTAAAACCTAAAGAGGCTGATGAAAACAAGGGTCATAAAGTTATGAAATTTAATGTATTACAAGCCTCAGTTAGAGCTTATCAAAGAAATTTAAATACCCATAGATCATATAAAAATTTTAGACTAGCAAGAGCACATTTAAGAGATAATAATCAACCTTTAGATAGTTTAGTTCTTTCTCAATTTTTAAAAAATTATGCTGAAACTGGAAATCAGTATGTTGAAGTTTTGCAAAAAATTATTAATCAAAATAATTTAAAAGATTTTGATGATGCTAAGTTACTTCCTTCAAGCAAAGAGCTTGAAAGTTTAATTTAATTTTCCATTATAACAAATTGGGTTCCAAACCAACGCCACCTGCCATCATCATTTAAGGAACAGTTTACTCTTCCACGTCTTGGTAAAAATTTAGACTCGAAACTGATATAAAGAATATTTTTTTCAAATACTAAATTTGGTTGGCCCCACGAACCACCATCATTTGAATAACAATTTATATTTTTAATATTTTTTTGATTGTCAAAAAATTCCACAATTAATTTAGGTGGATTATCTTTATTTTCTAACTTTTTTTCTACTGGTTTAAGAGATTTGTATTCTAGAGGATTATAATTTATTAGTGAGTTAAATCGTTTTAAATCTCCATACTTTTCATTTATTGGAAATCTTGGTAATTCAAATTTATCTTTATTGTTATCAATTATTCCAGAGTGTTGTCCAAAAGCAATTTCAAAATTTTTTGATATATAATTTTTCATAAAAAGAGAATATTCACCAAAAGGATATGAAAATATTGGTGGTACATACCCTAGTTTATCTTTAAAAATTTTAGTTGCTGTTTCTATATCGTTTATGAATTCTTTTTCTGTCATATCAATTAAATATTCATGTGTATGTGAATGGTGTCCTATATAGCCTATATCGGAGTCATCAATTTCTTTAATTTCATCCCAAGTCATATACCCTTTTTTACCTACAGGTTCAGTAGATACAAATAAGATGAATGGAATTTTATTTTTTTTAAGATATGGCCAGGCCTCATTATAAAATGACTTAAATCCATCATCAATTGTAATTAAAATTTTCTTATTCTCTTTTACTTTATTAAATTCATTTAAAAAATTGTTAGGATCATAAAATTCATACCCTTGATTTTTAATGATTTTCATTTGCTCATCAAACACATCCATTCTTATATTTGTTGATGGATATTTATTTTCATTAAATCGATGATACATCAATGATAAAACACCACTATCTCCAGAATAAGATTTGATATTATTCTCTTGTGAAATAGAATTGACTAGAAAAATAAATTGTAAAATGAATAAGCTAATTGTAGATGCCGCTAAAGATAAAATTTTTTTAATGATCATTAATAATGATATTAATTACAGCATTACACATGAAAATTCCAAAATAAATTATGAAAAATTATCAATTCTAATTAATGATTTTTTAAATAAAAAAAATTTAGATCTAGATAAAGTTTCTCAAATTTATGTAAATCGAGGTCCAGGAAGTTTTGCGGGGATAAGAAATTCTTTATCAGTTGTTAAAGCTATTCATTTAGCCAATAAAATTGATTATTATTGTTATAGTTTCGAAGATTTTAGTGAAAAAAATGAGGTTAAATACGAAAATATCCCAAAACTTTGCGATAAATTGAAAGTTGAAAAAAATTTGATAAATCCTATTTATTTGAGTTAAAATCAATTATGTCAGATACAATTGAACAACAATGTTTATCTAAAGGGGTAAAATTAACTGAACAGAGGCGAATTATTGCAAAGGTTATTTCAGAGTCAAAAGCCGCTTATGGTGAGTCTGATCATCCAGATGTTGATGAGTTATATAGTCGTGTATCAAAAGTTGATCCAAAAATAAGCATAGCCACAGTTTATAGGACAGTTAAGCTTTTTGAAGAGGCAGGAATTTTAACTAAACATGATTTTAAAGGTGGTAAGGCTAGATATGAAGCAATGATAGAGAGTCATCATGATCATTTGATTGATATAAAATCTGGAGAAATAATTGAATTTGTGGATGAAGAAATTGAAGAGTTGCAAAAAAAAGTTGCAAAAAAATATGGTTATAAGTTAGTAGATCATAAACTTGAGTTATATGGTGTCAAAGTAAACTCAAAAGATGAATAAAAAAATATTTATCAAAACTTTCGGTTGTCAAATGAACGAATATGACACTAACAGGATATTTGATACTGTGAGAGAAATAGGTTTTGTAAAAACCGAAAATCTAGATGAGTCTAATTGTTATCTACTCAACACGTGCCATATTCGGGATAAAGCTAAAGAAAAAGTTTATCATGAGATTGGACGGGTTAAAAAAAATTTCAGATCAAGAAAAAAACCAATCGTTATAGTTGCTGGATGTGTTGCTCAGGCTGAAAATGAGGAAATGATCAAAAGAGAACCATATATTGATATCGTGATTGGACCGCAAGCCTATCATAAAATAAATGACAAAATTGAAGAATTTTTATCCAAACAAAAAAAAATAGATGAAACCGAATTTGATGCTATTACAAAATTTGATTATTTAGATAATATTAAGAACTCATCAAAAAAAATTTCATCATTTTTAACTATTCAAGAGGGCTGTGATAAATTTTGCCATTTCTGTGTAGTACCATTTACAAGAGGTCCAGAATATTCAAGACCATTCAAAAAAATATTAGAGGAAGCAGAGAATTTGTCAGAAAATGGAGTTCGTGAAATAACACTACTAGGTCAAAATGTTAATGCTTATAATTACGAAAATTACAGATTGTCAGATTTAATTTTAGAAATAGAAAAGTTGGATGGAATTAAAAGAATTAGATATACGACTTCTCACCCAAGGGATATGACAGAAGATCTTATCAATGTATATGGTGTTTCAAAGAAGTTAATGCCTTTAGTTCACCTGCCCGTTCAAAGTGGATCTGATAAGATCCTAAAGTCAATGAATAGAAAACATCAAATAAGTGATTATGTTAATACTTACGAAAAACTTCAAAAAATTAACCCAAAAATAAAGTTTTCGAGTGATTTTATAATTGCCTATCCGGGTGAGGATGAGAAGGACTTTAATGAAACATGTGATTTAATTAAAAAAATTGAATTTATAAATTCTTTTTCTTTCATATTTAGTCCAAGACCAGGAACAACTGCAGCAAATTATGAATTAATTGATAAAAAAATTTCACTTACAAGATTAGAAAAAGTTCAAAAACAGTTATTTAACAATCAAATTAATATGAATAAATCACTAGAGGGTAAAGAAATTGATGTTTTAGTTGAAAATAAAATAGATGGTGGCACAAAGTTTTTTGGCCGATCTGAGTACATGACCTCGGTTATTTTTGATGGTAATGAATTAGATATGGGAAAAGTTATCAAAGTAAAAATAAATCATAGTAATCAAAATACATTGTTTGGTAAAAGTTTAGATAATTCAGAACAAAGAGTGGCTTAAGTTTGAGTAATACTATTAAAAAAGACATTAATTCATCACTAAAATTTGTTTATTCAGAAAATAATTCAATTAGCGTAATTTTTCACGAGAATGACCTCTTGATGGGAGTAGTTGGTGAATTTAACCAAAACTTGAAAGAGTTAGAAAAAATAACCAATTCAAGTATTTATTCCAGAGGAAATTCAATCTTAATTAAATCAACTTCAGAAAAAAATGAAATTTTGAAGAATGCAATTCAATTTCTTGCAAATCAATTTAAAAATAATGGTAGTATAGAACAAAAAGATATTTTATCCTCTGTTGATCAATTTATGATAAATGAAAAGGTAAAAAATACCAACGTTACTGATATAATCAAAACTCCAAAAAAATCAATAATTCCAAGATCAGAAAAACAAAAAGAGTATGTTAGAGCGTTGAGACAAAATGAAATAATAATATCTGCTGGACCTGCTGGTACAGGAAAAACCTTTCTTGCTGTTGCTGTAGGTTTAACAATGTTGTTAGAAAAAAAAATAGAGAGGATAATACTTTCTAGACCTGCGGTTGAGGCAGGTGAGAGACTAGGTTTCCTGCCAGGAGATATGAAAGAGAAAGTTGATCCATATCTACGTCCTTTGTATGATTCATTGTATGATCTGTTTCATTTTGAAAAAATTCAGAGAATGATAGAAATTGGCGACATTGAAATTGCCCCTTTAGCTTTTATGAGAGGAAGAACTTTAAAAAATTCTTTTGCAATTTTAGATGAAGCTCAAAATGCCACTGATACACAGATCAAAATGTTTCTTACCAGGATAGGCGAAAATTCAAAAATAGTTGTTAATGGTGATCCCACTCAAATAGATTTACCTAATAAAAAAATGTCAGGTTTAGAAAGATCAAAAAAGATACTGTCGCATTTAAGTGAGATTGCAGTTATAGACTTTGATCACTCAGATGTTGTGAGGCATCCTTTAGTTTCAAAAATTGTGAAAGCGTACAACAATAATGATCAAAGTTAATGTACTTTCAGAGGAAAATTCTTGGTCAAAAAAAATAAAAAAAAAAGAATTATTTTTTAATAAAATTTGTAATAATTTCCCAAAAAAATATAGATTTATCAACAAAAAAATCTATTTAACGCTGCTATTATCAAATAACAAAGAAATAAAAATTTTAAATAAAAAATTTAGA
>CACMPD010000019.1 GCA_902615425.1 uncultured Pelagibacteraceae bacterium | reverse complement strand
TGATGTAGTTGAAAAAAAATATTATAGAGGTGGCATAATAGCCCCTGGAGTTAAAATATCGCTTGATACTTTGTCTGACAAAGCCTCATTGATACCTCAAATAAATTTAAAGAAGATAAGAAATATAGTTGGCAACAATACAATTTCGGCAGTGCGTTCGGGTTTTTTTTGGGGTTATATAGGACTAATTGACAATATTATTAATTTGATTAAGAAAGAAACTAAAAAATCTTTCAAACTTGTAATTACTGGTGGTTACTCTGATTTGTTTAGAAAATCATTAAAGACTCGTGTAATACAAAATAAAGATATCACGATTAAAGGATTAATTAAGATTGCTAGGTTAATTAAATAAATGAAAAAGGAATTATTATTTTGTCCACTAGGAGGTTCAGGTGAAATTGGAATGAATATGAATCTTTTTGGCTATGGTGAGCCTGGAAATCATAAATGGATAATGGTAGATATTGGAGTAACTTTTGCAGATGATACTATACCAGGCATTGATCTTATATATCCAGATCCTGGATTTATTGTTGAAAGAAAAGACAATTTATTAGGAATTATATTAACCCACGCACATGAAGATCATATTGGAGCAATCGCGCACTTATGGCCAAAATTAAAATGTAAGATTTTTGCAACTCCGTTTACCGCTGTATTAATTAAAGAAAAATTTAAAGAAAAACACATCGATATAACAAAAGATTTACAGATAGTTGAATTAAATGGAAAGGTGATGTTGGAAGATTTTGAAATTGAATACATTACTTTAACCCATTCCATTTTAGAACCTAATGGATTAAGAATTAAAACTCCCGCAGGTGTGGTTTTACATACTGGCGACTGGAAGGTTGATCCAAATCCACTGATAGGTGACGAAATAAATGCAAAAAGGTTAAAAGAAATAGGAGATGAAGGTGTTTTAGCAATGATTTGTGACTCAACTAATGTTTTTAGTGCAGGCAGATCAGGTTCTGAGCTAGATGTAAGAAAAAATTTATTAAACATAATGGGTCGATTAAAAAAAAGAATTATTGTGACATCGTTTGCTTCAAACGTTGCTAGAATGGAGACTGCTTTTTATTGCGCTGAAAAAACTGGAAGACAAATTTCATTAGTTGGAAGATCTATGCATAGAATTTATAAAGCAGCAAGACAATGTGGATATTTACAAAATACAATTGATCCAATTGATCCAAGAGAGGCTAAAAATTTTGCTAGGGAAAAAATAGTTTATTTGTGTACAGGTAGTCAAGGTGAACCGATGGGTGCAATGATGAGAATTTCAAATTACACCCATCCTGATGTTTTTATTGAAAAAGGTGATGCAGTAATATTTTCATCAAAGATTATCCCAGGAAATGAAAAAAAACTTTATAAATTACACAATCAATTGGTCAAAGATGGCATTGAGGTTATCTCAGAAGAAACAGAGTTTATACACGTTTCAGGACATCCAAATCGTGAGGACCTTAAAGATATGTATCAATGGGTTAAACCAAAATGTGTAATCCCAGTTCATGGAGAGCACAGACACATGATAGAACACATTAATTTTGCTAAAGAAATGCAAGTACCTCATCCGGTTCAAGTTGAAAATGGTGATATAGTTAAGTTATACCCTGGTGAAGCACCTGAGGTATATGATAAAGCGCCTAGCGGAAGATTATATTTAGATGGAAATGTGAGTGTAGAAGAGGACTCTCAATCAATCAAAGATAGAAAAAATTTAAGTAGCAATGGATATTTGGAAGTCACTATATTAATAACACCTAAAGGAAATATCCATAATAACCCTGTCACAACATTTAGAGGCTTGCCCATTTATGAAAAAGATGAATTTCTTTATGGGTTGGAAGACGAAATTGAAAAAACAACAAGATCCTTTAAACTTGGAAGCAGACAGCAAGAAAGTAATTTAATAGACGCTCTTAAAATTGCTTGTAGAAAATTTACAAAAGAAAAAACAGGAAAAAGACCATATACTAATATTAATTTAGTAAGGATTTAATGAGTCCAACTGGCTTAGCTATAATCTACATTATTATCTGGTGGATTGTTTTTTTTGCAATTTTACCAATAGATGTTGAAAGGAAAAAAATAGTTAAAGTAGATGGTGAAGATCCGGGTTCACCAGAAAATCCTAAAATGTTAAAAAAATTCCTTTATTGTACTGGAATAACAACAATTATATTCATAGCCATTTATTTATTAATGAAATTTGAATATTTAAATTTAAGAAATATAATCATTTAACATGCATATTTCTAAATCTTTTATTCCGATTTTAAAAAATAACCCTTCAGAAGCAAAGATAAAGTCTCACCAGCTAATGTTAAGAGTTGGTATGATAAAACAATCTTCAGCAGGCATATATTCTTGGTTGCCTTTAGGTTTCAAAGTAATGAAAAAAATTGAGAGAATTGTGAGAGAAGAGCAAAATAAAATAGGTGCACAAGAAATACTAATGCCCACAATACAATCCAGCGAGATTTGGAAAGAGAGTGGACGTTACGAGGATTACGGTGAGGAAATGTTACGAATTAAAGATCGTCAAGATCGAGAAATGCTTTATGGACCAACAAACGAGGAGTTAGTGACCGATATTTTTAGATCTTCTCTAAAATCATATAAATCATTACCTCAACTTCTTTATCATATTCAATGGAAATTTAGAGATGAAATCAGACCAAGATTTGGAATTATGCGATGTCGGGAATTCTATATGAAGGACGCATACTCTTTTGACATTACAGATGAAGATGCTTTGTTTTCTTATAATAAATTTTTCTTATCTTACTTAAAAACTTTTAAAAGATTAGATCTTACAGCAATTCCGATGGCAGCTGACACGGGCCCAATCGGTGGAAATCTTTCTCATGAATTTATTATCCTAGCAGAAACTGGAGAGAGTAAAATTTATGCAGATAAAAGAATATTTGACTTAAATTTTGAGGGAACAAAACTTGAAGATAAATCCCTACTTGAATTGAGAAATCAATATGAAAAATTTTATTCAGTTACTGATGATAAATTTAAAGAGGATGAGTTTAATAAAAAAGTTTTAGAGAAAAATAGATTGAAAACAAAAGGTATAGAGGTTGGTCATATCTTTTATTTTGGAGACAAATACTCCAAACCAATGGATGCAGCAGTCGATTTACCTGGAGGAAAAAAAGACTACGTTAAGATGGGATCTTACGGAATAGGAGTTTCAAGGTTAGTAGGAGCAATTATAGAGGCAAAATATGATGAAAAAAATGAAATCATGAAATGGCCAATTTCTGTTGCTCCATATGATATTGCGATAATTCCTATGATTAATAAAAATGATACATCTGCACTTGATAAAGCAAACAAAATAAGTTTTGAATTAAATCAAAATAATATTGATGCGATTATTGATGATACTGATGAAAATTTATCTTCAAAAATAAAAAAAATGAATTTGATTGGTGCTCCTTATCAAATAATTATTGGAAAACAAACTGAAGGTGATTTATTTGAATTTAAAGAAATAGACAAAGAAACTCAAAAAATTAATTTAAAAGAAATTATTAAGATTATTAATAAACAAAAAGCTCACAATTGATTTCAACTTTAGAAAAAGAAATTACATTTAGATTTTTAAAAGCTAGAAAAAAAGATGGCTTTTTAAATGTTATATCTATCTTTTCATTTATTGGAATAAGCCTAGGTGTTGCAGTCCTAATTATTGTTATGTCAGTAATGAATGGATTTAGATCAGAATTAATAAATAAGATAGTTGGTTTTAATGCTCATATAACTGTTGATACTTATGAAAATCAAATTCAAATTGAAAAATTTAAGAATACCAATCTCAGTCTTATCGCGAGTGAAATGATATTAAGCAACTCAGGAGAAGCAATAATTATTAAAAAAGATACCTCTAAAGGTATTGTTTTGAGAGGTTATTCAAGAAAAGATTTTCCTAAACTAAAGATAATAAAAGATAAAACATTTGTAGGGAATAAAAGTAATTTAACAGGTAACTATATTTCTTTAGGTAAAGAGTTAAGTTTCACATTGAATCTAAAGCTCGGTGATGATGTATCAATAATGTCATCATCAGGTGTAGATACAATTATTGGCAGTATTCCAAAGAAAAAATCTTTTACTATTGTTTCATTGTTTGAAAGTGGCTTAGCAGATTTCGATAATAATGTAGCATTTATCAATATTGATACTTTAGATGAATTTATGAATCTTTCAAAAAAAGACAGAAAGTTAGAAGTTTATTTAAAAGATCCTCAAAATATTGAAAATCAAAAAGAGATCGTTAAAAAAATATTTCCTAATGATTTTGTATATAGTTGGGCTGATACTAATAGCTCTTTATTCTCAGCCTTAAAAGTAGAACGTAATGTGATGTTTATCATATTATCTCTCATAATTATTGTTGCAGCTTTTAATATTATTTCAGGCTTGACGATATTGGTAAAAAATAAAACTAGAGATATTGCTATTTTAAAATCTATTGGTGTATTAAACAAATCTATTATAAAGATATTTTTTTTAGTTGGGGTAATAATAGGTACTTCTGCTACGTTGTTTGGTATAATATTAGGGGTCACATTTTCTATGTATGTTGAAAATGTTAGAAAATTTCTAAGTGATGTTTTTAACATAAGTTTATTTCCTGAGGAAATATATTTCCTAAGCACAATGCCGTCTGAAATAAACCCATCTTCTATTTTTATTATTTCATTGTGTTCAATTTTTATAACGATAATTGTATCCATATTTCCAGCTATGAAGGCGGCCAAGCTAGATCCAATAAAAGCATTAAAATATGAGTAATTTAATTCAGATATCAAAAATTAATAAAAGCTTTTTAAGTTTAAAAAGGATAAATGTTTTAAAAAAAATTTCTTATAAATTTAAGTCTGGAAAAATTTATTCCTTAGTTGGACCTTCAGGCTCAGGTAAATCAACTTTATTAAATTTATTGTCCTTGATAGATCGACCTAGTTCAGGATCTATAATTATTGATAATAAAAAGATTGATCCAAACAATTCTCAAAAAAATGATCTATTAAGAGCTAATAAAATCGGGATAATCTATCAACAAGATAATCTTCTGTCTGATTTCACAGCAATAGAAAACTTAACCTTAGCTAGTTTGGCAAGTGGTAAAAATAAAGAGGACGCTTCAAATATATCAAAAATAATGCTCAAAAAAGTTGGTCTAGCAAAAAGATTAAATCACTACCCCTCACAATTATCTGGGGGTGAGAAACAAAGAGTATCGATTGCTAGAGCTTTGATAAATAATCCGCAAATTATACTTGCAGATGAGCCAACTGGAAGTTTAGATATTGAAACTGCTAAAGGAATTTTTGAGCTTTTAAAAAAACAGATAAAGCCTGATAGAATAATAATATTTGCAACTCATAATAGATTTTTTGCTAATAAGTCGGATTGCTTATTGGAAATAGTTGATGGTAATATAAAAACCATTAATGGCTGAGTCTCAAATTCAAAACTTTAATCATCTAAAAATACACTCTCAATTTTCAATATGTGAAGGAGCAATCAAAATTGATGACTTAAAAGAAATATCTAAAGAAAAAAAAATTAAATCTCTAGCTTTATGTGATACATCGAATTTATGTGGTGCCCTAGAATTTGCCGAAAAAATATCTAAAGTTGGAACCCAACCAATTATTGGTACTCAGATTAATTTTAAAATAGATGATACTATTGGTTTATTGCCATTATTTGCATTGAATGAAATTGGATATAAAAGAATAATTGAATTATCTTCATTATCATATCTTAATAATGATGGAACCTCGGATCCGCATTTAAATTTTGAGGAATTGTTAAAGAATAATGAGGGGGTTGCCATTTTTTCAGGAACAATAAATGGGTTAGTTGGTCAATTATTCAATAAAGGTAAATTTTCAGAAATTGAAAAATTATACTCAGAACTCAAACAAAAATATGGTGATAAATTTTATATAGAAATTCAACGTCATGGAGATCAAAATGAAATTTCATTTGAAAAGTTTAATCTATCGCAGTCTTTAAATTTAGAAATATCAATAATAGCTACCAACGAAGTTTTTTACTCAAACAAAGACATGTATGAGGCTCATGATGCATTAATTTGTATTAAAAACAAAACTTACGTAAATGAGAAAAATAGGATTAAATACTCAAATCAGCACTATCTTAAAGATAATTCTGAAATGTCCGAATTATTTTCTGATTTACCTGAAGCGTTAGAAAACAATTATAATTTCCCGTATCGTTGTAATTTTCGACCGCATTTTTCAAAACCTATATTACCTGACATTAGTTCTGATAAAGGTGGAAATGCCGATAAGATATTAAAAAAAAACTCTTTGGATGGATTAAAAGAAAAATTTAAAAATATTTTTAAAATTCAAGGTGAGGATCTTCCTAAAAATGAAAAATTTTTACTTTACAAAGATAGATTAGATCATGAACTAGATATTATAGTACAAATGAAATATTCCAGTTATTTCTTAATTGTTTCTGATTATATTATATGGGCAAAAAAAAATGATATTCCAGTAGGGCCTGGACGGGGATCTGGCGCAGGTTCTTTAGTAGCATGGTGTCTATTAATTACAGATGTCGACCCAATAAAGTTTAATCTCATTTTTGAAAGATTTTTAAATCCCGATCGTATTTCAATGCCAGATTTTGATATAGATTTTTGTGAGGAAAAAAGAGACCTAGTTTTTGAATATTTAACTGAAAAGTATAAGGATAGTGTTGCTCATATAATTACTTTTGGAAAATTAAAAGCCAGAATGGTTATTAGAGATGTGGGGAGAGTATTAGGGTTATCATATGGTTTTGTTGATAGTATATCCAAAATGATACCTTTTGATCCTTCAAGACCTCAAAATTTAACAGAATGTATTGCCGGGGAACCAAGACTTCAAAAATTAATTAAAGATGATCCAAGAATAAAAAAACTTACAGAACTCTCTTTAAAACTAGAGGGATTGAATAGAAATGTTGCAACTCACGCAGCAGGTGTTGTTATAGCTGATAGAAAATTACAGGAAGTTGTTCCTTTATATAAAGATGCATCGACAGATTTATTGCTACCCTCAACCCAATTCGATATGTATTCAGCTGAGGATGCTGGATTAATTAAATTTGATTTTTTAGGATTAAAAACATTAACAGTAATTAATAACACTCAAAAATTAATAAAAAAAAAAGAAAAAGATTTCAATATTGAGAATATTAATTACGAAGATAAAAAAGTTTTTGAGATGTTATCTTCAGGTAATACAGTTGGCTTATTTCAAATTGAAAGTTCTGGAATGAGAGAAGCGTTAACTCAAATGAAGCCAAATCATATTGAGGATATTATCGCATTAGTTGCTTTGTATAGACCAGGTCCTATGAGCAATATACCAACTTATAATGATTGTAAGCATGGCAAACAAGAGCCAGATTATTTACATCCTTTATTGGAAGATATTTTAAAACCAACTTACGGCGTAATTATATATCAAGAACAAGTAATGCAAATTGCACAAAAATTGTCAGGTTTTACTGCTGGCCAAGCAGATATTTTAAGAAGAGCGATGGGAAAGAAAAAAAGATCTGAGCTTGAAAAACAAAAACAAAATTTTATCGCAGGGGCTGTCAAAAATGGAATTAGTAAAGAGGTGGCAGCTGGAATTTTTTTGAAAATAGAACCATTTGCAGAATATGGATTCAATAAAAGTCATGCCGCTGCATATGCCATTATATCTTATCAAACAGCATATTTAAAAACTTATTATCCAAAAGAATTTATTGCTGCCTCAATGACTATGGATATTTCTAATCAAAATAAGCTTAGCGAATTTTATGAAGAGCTTAAAAGATTGAACATTGAAATTATTAGACCAGACATAAACCAATGTTTCGCAGATTTTAGAACCGAAAATGGGAAATTTTATTATGCTTTAGGTGGTATCAAAGCTGTAGGATATGAAGCTGTTTCTAATATAGTTCAAGAAAGATTAAACAAAGGACCATTTAAATCAATTAAAGATTTTTTAAATCGTGTAAATCCAAAAGATATTAACAAATTACAACTTGAGGGACTTGTTAAAGCAGGTGCTTTTGATAATTTAAATATTAATAGACAATCTCTATTTAATTCCATTCCCAATTTTATCACAAAATCCAAAAATATTTTTGAAAATAAATCTGCTAATCAAATTGATTTATTTGGTGAAAATGCTAATGAAGAAGATGAAATAACTACGAATATCGATGACTGGAAGTTTGAGGAAAGATTGTCCAAAGAGTTTGAAGCAGTAGGTTTTTTTATTTCAGATCATCCATTAAACCAGTTTAAAGATGTTTTTGATGATTATAACATTTATGATTATCAAAAATTTAATAGCCAAGATGATCTAAAGGAATCAAATGTAGCTGCAACACTACTTAAATTACAAGAGAGAAAAACTGCTAAAGGTAATTCTTATGCAGTTTTAAAGCTTACTGATTTATCTAGTGTTTTTGAGCTGTTTGTTTTTTCAGACACATTGGAATTAAATCGAGAAATTTTAAAAGAAGGAAATTCTTTTATTTTAACTTTGTTTAAATCTTCATCAGACCTAGAAAATAGATTTAAAAGATTAAATGTTCAAAAAATTGTATCTTTAAAAGATTTATTAAATAAACCAATTCAAGAAGTAACATTTAATTTAAAATCTACAAAAGAACTAGATGAGATATCAAAATATTTGCCTAAACAAGGAAACACATTGATAAAGATTAATATTAGTGACGATAAAAATGATTTTAAGTTTCACTTAAAAAACAAGAGAAATATTGACAGAAAAACAATAAATATTTTAAGAAATAAGGAAATTTCAGCAATAATTGGATAATTTAGACTTGTCTAATTCAAAATTTCTTTGTAAATAATCATCAATTTTAAATTAACACGCACACAGTTTATTGGTTTTTAAACCTCCGGTCCTTAATTGGAAATAACTGTGGTGGCTTAACCGGGAAATAATATGAAGATACCAAACGTTACGATTCAACAATTATTAGAAGCTGGAGTTCATCTTGGTCACAAGACTTTAAGATGGAATCCAAAAATGAAGAAATATATATTTGGAAAAAGAGATAGTATTCACATTATCGACCTTACCCAAACTTTAGAATTAACTAAAATTGCTTTAGAAAAAGTTTACGAAACTATTTCAAACAATGGAAAAATCTTGTTTGTATCAACTAAAAAACAAGCTTCCGAGGCAATTGCAGAGGTGGCGAAAGAAACAGACCAATATTTCGTTAATTATAGATGGTTAGGTGGTATGCTCACAAATTGGGGTACCATTTCAAATTCTATTAAAAAACTAAAAAGATTAGAGACAGATTTAGTTGCTGAGAATAGAGGTTTTACAAAAAAAGAACTTTTAAAAATGAGTGTAAAAAAAGATAAATTACAAAGATCACTTGGAGGAATCGCTGAGATGAAAAAAGTTCCTGATTTAGTATTTATTATAGATACAAATTACGAGTCACTTGCAATTCAAGAGTCAGTAAAATTAGGAATTCCAATAATTGCAATATTAGATAGCAACTCAAATCCTGATGGAATTGATTTTCCAATACCCGGCAATGATGATGCTAGAAGATCGATAGACCTATATTGTAATCTTATTAAAGAAACAATCGTAGGTGCCAAAAAAGCTGCACCTGCGATTGAAACAAAAAAAGATACTGAAAAAAAAGAGAAAGTTGAAAAATTTAAAACAGTTGCTGAAACAGATCGGGAAAAACTGGAAAAAAAATTCTCAAAAAAAAAGGCTGAAAAACTAAATTGAATGAGTGATATAAAAAAAGTAAAAAAACTTAGAGAGGCAACAGGTGCAGGATTTAAAGATTGCAACTTAGCAATTAAAGAGTCTGGAGGTGATTTAGATAAAGCTGTTGAAATTTTAAGAGTAAAAGGAATTTCAAAAGCCTCTAAAAAAATGTCAAGAGATGCAAAAGAGGGAGTTGTTGCTGTTAGTGGAGATCAAAATAAGACATCAATTATAGAAGTAAATTGTGAAACAGATTTTGTTGCTAAAAATGATGATTTTATAAATTTTGTGAAAGAATTAAGTGAAATAAACAATCAAAATAATTCAGACGTTGAAAAATTAATAAAATCTAAAATGAAAAATGATATTACTGTAGAGGAAAATTTAGTTGCTTTAATTGCTAAGATTGGAGAAAAAATTACTATTGGTAAAACAAAAACAATTTCAAATTCTTCCTCAGTAAATTATCAATATTTACATACTGTGGTTAAAGATAACTTAGCTAAATTAGCTGTGATTGTATCATTAGAAACTAAAGACAACTCTGAAACTGTAAAAACATTTGGAAAACAATTATCTATGCATATAGCAGCATCAAACCCTTTAGCATTAGAGTCTAAATTAATTGATAAAGCTATCATAGACAAAGAGCAGGAATTAGTTACAGAGGAACTAAAAAATTCAGGAAAACCAGAGGAAATTGCGAAAAAAATTAGTTTGGGTAAGATGAACAAATTTAAAGAGGAAAATGCTCTTTTAACACAAGCTTGGGTTATGGAACCAAAAAAAAAAGTCCAAGATGTTTTAAAAGAACTTGCTATTAATGATTTAAAGATCAAGGAGTTTAGCAGAATTAAAATAGGGGAATAAATGTTTGATGAAAAATCACATAGCCTCAAAATGGATAAATCTATAGAAGCTTTTTCAAAAGAATTATCATCATTAAGAACAGGTCGAGCAAATGCTGCAATGTTAGATATTGTTAGAGTGGATGTTTATGGACAACAAATGCCAATCAATCAAATTGGCAGTATAACGACACCAGAGCCTAGAATGATAAATGTTCAGGTTTGGGATCAAAACAATGTTCCTTTAGTCGATGCGGCTATAAAAAAATCTGAATTAGGACTTAATCCACAAATTGACGGTCAATTAATTCGATTGCCAGTACCCGAACTCAATGAAGAAAGAAGAAACGAGTTAAAAAAATTGATTAAATCTATGGGTGAGAAATGTAAAATTTCTATTCGCAATATCCGAAGAGATGCAAATGAGGAACTTAAAAAACTTTTAAAATCTAAAGAAATTGGTGAAGATGAAGAAAAATCTTTTGAAAAAAATGTTCAAAACATCACTGATAAGCATATTCAAATTGTTGATGAAAAAGTTTCTTCAAAAGAAAAAGAAATAATGACCATATGAACCCATTAAATCATGTAGCCATTATCATGGATGGTAATGGAAGATGGGGTTTAAAGTATAGAAATTCTAGGAACGTTGGACATAAACAAGGCTTAAAAACAGTTGAAACTATAATTAAATCTTCAATAAAAAATAAAATTAGGTTCCTCACATTATATGCTTTTTCTACTGAGAATTGGAAAAGACCAAAAAAAGAAATCAATTATCTTTTTAAATTATTAGAGAATTTTTTAACAAAGAGACTTGATGATATTCATAAGCAAAATATTAAAATTAAAATTTTAGGCTATAAAAAATTTTCAAAAAAATTAAACCTTCTATTAAATACTGCAGAAAAAAAAACAATAAAAAATACAAAATTACAAATTAATTTGGCTTTAAACTATGGTTCTAAATTAGAGCTGATAAATGCTTTTAAAAAGATTAAGAGAAACAAAATTAATATTAATGAAAAAAACTTAGAAAAATATCTTCAAACTAAAAATATACCAGATCCAGATATATTAATCAGAACAGGCAATACTAAAAGACTGAGCAATTTTTTATTATGGCAATTAGCTTATTCAGAAATTTTCTTTGAAAAAAAGTTATGGCCAGCATTTACTGAAAAAGATTACATTAAAATTATTAAAGAGTATAAAAATATTAAAAGAAATTTTGGAAAAGTATGATTAAGAAAGAACTACAAAAAAGAATTCTGAGTTCAATAATTTTGATACCAATATCATTTTTTTCTATTATCCAGGGATCTTTAACTTTTATATTTTTTTTAAGTTTAGTTTTTTTGGCAACAATCTTTGAATGGTTTAAAATGACAAAAAAAAAAGATTTACTTAGAATTTTTGGATTATTTTTTTTATTTTTTTCTTTTTATTCCGCAGTTTATCTAAGACAATATATTGACTTAAATTTCTTCATTTTTCTTATTGTAATTTGCATTTTTACTGATACTGGCGGTTATATCTTTGGTAAGATATTTAAAGGACCTAGATTAACTAAAGTCAGTCCAAAAAAAACATATTCAGGGGTTGTCGGAAGCTTTTTAATTTCATTATTATTTGGATTAATTTATATAAAATATTTGGGAAAAAAAAGTAAAATTCTTTTAGAAACAGATCCTATATTTATAATTTTTTTAATTTTATTTCTTTCATTAGTGAGCCAAATAGGTGATTTAATTATTTCATATTTCAAAAGAAAAGCTAAATTAAAAGATACTGGAAAAATTTTGCCAGGGCACGGAGGTTTTTTAGATAGGATCGATGGCATAATTTTCGTAATGCCAATAACATATCTTTTTATATTACCTTCTTTAATTAACAAATTAAATTTTATCAAATAATGAAAAAAAAAATTGCTATTCTTGGTTCTACAGGCTCAATAGGAAAAACATTAATTAACATAATTAAAAAAGATAAAAAGAATTTTGATATCGTTTTATTATCTGCTGAAGCAAATTATAAAGAGCTTTTAAAACAAGCAAAATTTTTTAAAGTAAAAAATTTAGTAATAACTAATCAATTAAGTTTTAAAAAAATTAAAAAAAACAAATATTCAAAAAAGATAAAAATTTTTAATAATTTTCATAATTTAAAAGAAATTTTTAAAAAAAAAATTCATTACACTATGAGCTCAATATCAGGAATTCAAGGTCTAAAACCTACAATTGAAATTATTAAGTATACAAATAAAATAGCTATAGCTAACAAAGAAGCAATTATATGTGGATGGGATTTAATTAAAAAAAATTTAGATAAACACAAAACAGAATTTATACCTGTTGACTCTGAGCACTTTTCAATTTGGTACGCATTAAAAGGTATCGATAAGGCTCTTATTGACCAAATTTACTTAACAGCTTCAGGAGGACCATTCCTGGAAAAGAACTCTAAAAATCTAAAACACGTTAATATTAAACAGGCTACAAATCACCCAAATTGGAAAATGGGAAAGAAAATATCAATAGACTCGGCAACAATGATTAATAAAGTTTTTGAAATTATTGAGGCAAAAAAAATTTTTGAAATTCCCTATAATAAATTATCAATCATTATACATCCAAAATCTTATGTACATGCAATAATCAAATTTAAGAACGGATTAACTAA
>CACMPD010000018.1 GCA_902615425.1 uncultured Pelagibacteraceae bacterium | reverse complement strand
TAAGTTCTTGTTTGTTACTATCATAAATACCAATTAGCATAGTTACAAACATTCCTCTTGAAGTAGTCTCACATATTTCTGAATTTAAAATGTTCAAAAGTTCTGATGCAGAAAAATTTGTTTTACTTAAACATCTATATAAACTTGAAGCCTTTGACATTAGTAGAGAAGATTTGATTCCTTTTCCAGAAACATCTGCAACACCAAAACCATAAATACCTTCGGATAGTTCTGCAAAATTATAAAAGTCACCCGAAACAACTTTCGCAGGAATATTTATTCCGGCAATAGGAAATTTTTCTTTTTTATTTTGTGATAATAAAGTTTTTTGAATCTCACCAACGATTTCAATTTCTTTTTGCATTCTATTTTTATCAACAAGATCTTTTGCCATTTTAGCGTTTCTTATTGCTAATGCCGCTGGACCAGATAAAGTTTCTAAAAGTTTTCTATCATTCTCTTCAAATAATTTTGTTTGTGTTTTTTTATTTAAACAATGAATAACACCTATACATTCATCAGATACAATTAATGGTGAACATAAAACAGAATACGTAGTAAAATTTGTTTTATTATCTAAATCAAAATAAAATTCAGCTATTTCTCTTACATCTTTTCTTACATCACCTACTCTAATGCATTTTTTCATAATTGCTGCTTTTCCCATTACTCCTTGTGTTATAGGAATTTCATAATCTTCTAAATAAGCTTGATGTTTAGATGCAATACATTGAAAGGTTTGACTTTTATCATCTATCAAAAAAATATTTGCTGCTTGAGCATTAATTCTTTTTATAATCAATTCTAATGAGTTATTTAATGTCTCTTTTAAATCAAGAGACATTGCAAACTCTTGATTCATTTTTGTTATTAATTCTAGGTCTTTGCCGCTAGTATTTTCAACTGGCGTAGTTTCCTTTTTTTTAGCACCAAAAAACATGTTATTTATAAATTGATATTCGTTAAATTTTTGATAATTTTGAAATTGATGGAACTCATTATTCATGCGCCAAATTTCTACTTACACCTATCCGATGCGATTGTATTTATACAATACTGCATAAATGGTATCATAGAATTTTCCTCTCAAATTAAACTATAAATTGTGTTCTATATTATAGTATTTATCTTTGGAAGTATATGGGGGAGTTTTAGTAACGTTTGTATCAATAGAATGCCATATAACATCAGTGTTATAAATGGTAGATCACATTGTCCATCATGCAAAAAACAAATTAGGTGGTTTGATAACATCCCATTATTGTCTTACATCATACTAAAAGCTAAATGTAGAGATTGTTCAGCCAATATAGAGTCAAAATATTTCATAGTAGAATTAGTTTCCGCTCTAAGTTTTGTTTTTATATTTTATTTATTTGGATTTACTTCAACCACAATTCTTTTTTTTATTTTAAGTATTTGCTTTTTGATAATAATATTTATTGACTTAAAACATTTTATTATTCCGAACGAGATCACCTACACTTTAATTGCGATAGGATTCCTAAAATCGTTTGACCCAACTTTAAATCAATATTTATTTCCAAATCATATCAACTCTCTAATTGGAGGAGTGGTTGGTTATTTAATAATTTGGATCATTATTTTTGTTTATAAAAAATTAAGAAACAAAGAAGGCATGGGCTTAGGTGATGCTAAACTTTTGTCAGCGTTAGGTTTTTGGTTTGGATGGATTTCAATTCCATTTATTTTATTTTTTTCATCAATTGTAGCATTAGGATTTGCTATTCCAAGTTTAATGAATAAATCTAAAACAATGTCATCACAAATTCCTTTTGGTCCTTATCTTGTTTTAGGATGCGTATTATATTTATCATTACTTGAGCAAATTATTTTATATTTAAATTAATGAAAAAATTTTTTGTTATAATAATAATCTTCTGTGCTTCATTTTATTTATCAATAGAATTAATTGGAGATAAACTAATTAAAAATAAATTAGAACAAAATATTTCGATTGCACTTAATAGAGATGTATCAATTGACAAATTAAATATTGATTACTTAATTGGTGAAGCAGACATTACAGGGATAACTTTATTGAATAAAAAATTTGAAGGATACTTGGCGCAAATTGAGAGTATTAAATTAAATTTAGATACGTTTTCTTTGTATACTGATAATATTATTATAAACAATGTTGTAATAGAAAATATAAAATTGAATTATTATTTTAATTTTTCTGATCAGATAATCTCGGATAATGTTAGATCATTAGAACAAGATCTTAAAAATAAAAATTCTGCCTCTCAATCTAATAAATATTTCAATATTAAGAATTTAGATGCAAAGAATATATCTCTATCAATGATATCTCCAGATTTAGAATTTTCAAAAACACTTAGATTAGATGATTTAAATTTTAACAATATTGGAAATACAAGTAAAAGTAATAACTATAAAGATATATTAAAAGATTTTTTTAATACTACAGCTGAATATGTAAGACAAAAAGTTTTAAGTGACAATTTTTTCGATAAACTTGAAAAATTAAATCCAAAACAAATTGAAAATAAAGTAAAGGATAAATTAAAAGATAAACTTAAAAAATTGATTAAGTAATACTTTATTTTTGTTTAAAAACTGCTGTCTCTCCAACCACCCTTATTAGATATAATCTCTCCTGGAATAGATGGTATTGTAAACAAAGTACTTTCATCATCAGATGGTCCTGCTACATTAGCAAACAGATCATCGCCAAAAACAACTAGCTCAGACAACACACCCTCTCGCACATATGCGCATGCATTCATATCAGGATTTTCAATATTTTCCCCTGGCGGTATCGGCAGTTTAAGTGCTGCGGAATTATTTGTTCCACACTCATCATCGGCAACACAAATAAAAGCATGACCTTGATTACATCTATCTATGCCAGGCGGAGGTTGGTAAATTGGGAAGTAAACCTGTCCTCTAAACAATGTTGGTGGTGCTGAGGCTTTTCTAAAAGTTCTAGGTGAATAAAAAGTGTTCGCTAATACTGTGCTACCAGCATCATTAGTAATCCCTGTATCAACAGTTTCTCTTTCTAAATGTATAACCCATGAGTTTTGGCCTGCAGTTGGGCTTGGACATTTAATACCCTCATCATCTCCCGTAACATTCACACAAGGCGTCGGTGAAGCTGCTACATGATTATCAGCATCATTAGCACCTTTGTGAGCCTTTTTTATAAAATCAGAGTTGATTTGTGTTTCAATATCGCCATTATCATTTGCAACTGATGTAATTGCCTTTGGTATTTTAACCCCATTTAGATGCCTCCAATACGGATAATGAACATCCCTTACTCCATATAAAATATTATCAAGCCCTGGCTCTCTTCCTCCAAGGTCAGTAAAGTTACCAGTTGAGCCAAATAACCAAAAGCCTCCATTGGTTACTCCTAAGCCTGCTTCCATTTGAAAATAAGAATATCTGGCATTTTCCTCAGACGCATTAAGCCTGAATAATGTGGTTTGATCATAAAGTTCTGTTACACCAGTTGATAAAACTCCGCCAGTGGTATCATCTGAATATCCTTTAGTGTTATTAGACAAATTTATTTTTGTTACCTTGCCTTCAAGATCATTGATATAAACTAATGCCCCTCTCCAAGGAATATTAGGTGCTGTATCTGGTGTTATCACAACTGGACTTGCAGGAATAGCGTTAGGAATATTACTTCCGTTTGGAGTAGAAATTATATCAGTTCCAGCAGTAACACCTGCAGGGTTAGTATCTACGATAGTTATTGGACCACCATTTACCTCAGCACCAAATATTCTACCAGGGAAACCATCCACATGACCCTCGAGATCAACTAAAAAAATTGAGGAACCCGCACACTGATCAGCTCTACCCATTCCACCCCCCATCACTGCAACGTATCTATCACTTTCAATATTTCCATCTGCAGAAGTTGGCATTCTAATTATTTTAGGGGTAGACCAAGTTTCACCCATAGTTGTGTAATCGTATTGAGCATCAATTCCTGCGCCACCTTTGCAAGCAGCAACTGAAATATTATTTGTTTGTTCTTGTAATTTATTTCCTTCGTCGTCCACGCTAGTACCTGCAGATGCATTAAATGTTTTCTTGCTATCAAATTGTACTTTTAAAATTGAACCCCCAGACCCATCAGCAACCATTTTGGCAGATGCTATCTTTATTGGTGTTAATTTATCTCCAATCAATTCAGTCGCACTTAGAATACCAGCTGGTATAAGTTCGTCATTATCATAAGGTAGACTCAATTCTGGAAAATGAAAAAACTCTCCAGTGTAACAAGAATTGGTTCCAACATCTCTAAAGTTTGCCATTGTCTGACAACTCTCAATAAGGTCTTGTGCTGGAGTCAAATCACTCGGTGGATTCTGATTATCATCTGACTCTTTTGCATCATTAAAATTGTCCGTTGCCATTGATCCCTCAGCTGAATTTAATAAAGATGAGCTAGTTGCGTTATATTCATATTCAGAAATAAAACCATTAACATCAGCAACTAAAATTTTTTGATTTATTTTGTCATTAAAAACTGAAAACATATGTATGGGACCTTTCCCGCCGACTGGAATAGGGGCCGTTATATCTAAGACCGAAAAACCTGGACCACCTCTTCCATAAGGAATCATTAATAACGTACGCCAACTTTTTGAACCCTCTAAATTTCCATTTTGGTCGTAACCTCTTATGAACACATCATGAATAACTGGTGATCCATCAACACCAAAAATCGGATTTGTACCTCCTGTATCTTCCTGATTGTAATCAGGATTTATAATTTGTGGAATGAGAGCGCCAACAAATGGAGGAATAAAAGCCCATTCTTCTTTACCAGTTACAGCATCAAAAGCATGCAACATACCACTATTTGCTCCAGCATAAATAATTTTTTTTCTATTAGAATATTGCCCCATAAATCTTTCGTAACCTCTTGTTGCTCTATAATACGCTTCTTCATTTTTACCGCTAAATTGAATATTTGCCTCTGGAGCTCCTACTTCTATTAACTGTGAATGATATACATCGCCCATAACATGGTCTCTGACTTCAATTAAGTCACAATCTGAGTCATAATCAAAGTAATCATTTCCTTTCATGAAATTTATTAGTCCACGCAATTCATCGCTCAAAGGATCGTCATCATTTTTTTTACATCCCTTACTGCTACTATTATGGTAATCCTGCACCGCATATCCCAACCTATCAAACAGAGATCTTATTGCGTTATAATTAGCTACATTAAAATTATCCCAATTGCCTAAATATGGAGCACCTGCCATTGCTGACCAAATATATCTGCTATCTACCTCTTCACCACCCTTAGATTGCTTCTTCATCTCAACAGCAGCATTCCAATTACCTTTCGTATCCATTGAATGGTCCACTGTACCGTCTGGATTAAGCGTTTTTCTCAATATCGTGCCACGCCATTCTCCGTATTGCTCATAAGCAAATTGCGCTTGATAAATAGAGCCACCCTCTTGAATGCTAGCGGTGATCGATGGAGCGGTAAATGCAAGTTTGTCAGCAATTATTTGTCTGATCTTGCTTGTAAGTGCAGTCTTTAAATCTGTTGGGGTATCGGCTATTATTGCTTTTTCACAATCAGGATCTGCATCACACTCTGCGGTAGTTGTTGCAGTACTAGATCCTATTCGTGCCATATCATGAAACTTCTGCAATGGCGTGCCTGTAATACCTCCACCATATGCTACATAAAGTGATTTAACCCCCATTTCTCTTAACGTTGCCATTCTCTCCTCTGCATCAGCCACGTTATTCATAGCTCCATCTCCAATTACAATCACGTAATTTAATTGACATTCAGAGTTTGGATCCACAATCGAACCTCCTGCTGCAGAGTCTTTGAAATATTCAAGAGCAATTTCAGAAAAAGCTCTAGCATCAGTTCCCCAAGCCATACCTAAATTACCAAATCTGCTCATAATCAAATTAGCACCTTTGGCACTTACACCAACATTCAAACAAGAATCCTCGTTACATTGCTTACTTGTACCATCTGGATGATCACCGTCCCAACCATTTTGATAATAAAAACAATCATCATTTCTATGACAATGACGACCTCCCATAAAAGCTGTTCGACCTCTTCCATACATTCCTGCATTCCAATGGCCAAAACCAAAATAAGCTCCTGTGGTCAATGTTGTATCATTAACAATGGCGTTAATTGCTGCTTTAACACCGTCCCATCTTCTTACTCTAGGGCCACCCATCTGGTTTTGCCAAGAAGAATTTCTGCTTCCAAGTGTAAATGTTGACTTATCAAATTCATCAACATAACCTCTTCTGGTAGCAGTATAAATTTTATTGTCAGCATCATTATTTGTTATATGTAAACCCCAAGGGTTATTAAAATTCACATTATCTGCAGCTAAATCCCCTGGGTCCGATCCACCATTTGCAACATTGGAAAGATTACCAGATCCAGCATGAGTTATGACAGAACAAGTCGAACCTGATATTTGTATTTTTTGAACAGCATGGGAAAAACGAGATGTTGTATAAATAATGTTGTTATCGCTTGGATCTAACCTTACACCAGTAGTGTATGCCAAATCCGAGGATAAAGTAGGATTTATACTCGCTGGACAATTCAGTACTCGATTTCCTAAATTATAAGCTCCACCCGAAGGTGTTAGAGAATAACCCTCCAAATTACCTGTTAAAGCATTAGTAAAATAAACTCTTGATAAATCATTTGCGACACTTAATCTTTGCAAATGTCTTGTAACATGATTACCCGTAAATGGTTGATGTGGAGCACATTGCATTGTTTGTAAATTACAAGATTTAAAATAACTTAAAGCTCTTCTGCCAAAACGGCCCCCCGCCATAATTAAATAGGGAACATTATTTACAGTTTGGATGTCAAAATCTCCCGCTTGGTATCGATTAGGAGCAGAGACTGCAAATAAACATCTTCTACCATCCTCTGAGAAACCAAGAACATAACTATGTAATCTATCTCTTGCTGCCATAAAAATTACATTCTCTTGAACACCATTAATCTCTAAATTTTCAACAAATCTAACGTTGGCAGCTTTTCTCATTCTACCACTCAAGTTTGTACGCGTAGAGTCAAGATGTACGGAACAACCTGCCCCAGGAACTGTTCTTATAGGTCTAAAGGAACGATCTCTTGTCCCAGCAGTAGTATATCTTACAACTGCTCCTAAGGTTCTTCTGGCATTTTGGCCAATTAAAATTCTATCTTGCGAGTCTGTGGCAACTCCCCAGGCGGCTCCTAATCCATCACCACCTATCCATCTACCCATGCTTGCAGAACTATCTACTAAAATTAAGATATTAGCTGCCACATCACCATCGCCTGCTCCTGGTGGTACAGGTTTGGCATTTACATTATTGTTTAAAAATAAAGTAAATAAAAAGATTAGTAATTTTAAATGTCTAAACATAATTTAACCAAACACATCAATTATTTCTTCATAAGTAGTATATTTTTCCATTTCATTGCTAGTAATCTCTAGCACTTCTAAGATCTCACCTCGTAATTTTGTTTTACCATAAATCATAATTAAGCTTCCAACACTCAAGTCTTTAATTCCAACCCAATCATCTTTTTGCACATCTTCGCCAGGCTCTCCTATTCTAGTTCTAACAAACTCATAAACTTCATTTTTGATTTCGCTGTAATTCGACATAATACTAATTTTAACAACCATGTTGTCATGTACAATTAACTCTAAGTCTGAATTTTGTAAATTTGCCCCCTCACAATATTCCTGGGCCGGTACTACGTATCTTGCTGAAATATACTCTCCATAAAATTCTGGTTTGTGTTCACTTAGAAAAGCAAAAGTATTTTTAGCGCTATTAACTGGTGTACCTATCGGTACTTGAAGTAATGCGCATGCGAAAGAAGAGTTGGAAAAAATTATAAATAAAAATAAAGCTATAAAAAAATTTTTCACAATTTATTATAAATATTTAGTAATTTTATTTCAAGATTGTTTGATGTTCATTTTAAGTATTAATACAATTTTAATGAGATAAAATGACAATAGTTTCTAAAGGAATTAATATTTCTGGGTCATCAACATCACCCATTATACCACATCCATATATCCTATAGGCTGATCCTTGTCTTTGAGTCGTACCTGATGTCTTTTTAAGACTAGTACCAGCCCCCTTGTAAAGTGCTGCACCAGAATTGACAGAAAAAAATTCATATTTAAATTTTTTTAATCTTTCTTTTTCAGCATCTAAAGCTTTTTTATGCATTTGCTTATTTAAATTTCCTTGGGCATTATATTTTGATGGGTTATTATTTTTAATTTGATCTATCGCATTTGCGTTATTTAAAATTGGAAAAATCAACTTATAAAATTCTTGATTTTCTTTATGTTCTACTAAAAAATAATCAGGATCCTCTGGAGTTTCAGGGCAGTTATTAGCCGCTTCTTCCTCAGGCGAGCATGGTGGTTTTTGTGGTGGTGGTAAACCATCAAACGCTCTACTTAAGTTTCTAAAACTTTTATAGCATGGTGTAAGACTACTTCTATTACCATAATTTATTGGATCAATAGTTAAAGTATTTCGAGGAATAGATCTATTTGCAGATCTTTGCCCGCTATTATCTATTGGACCCAAAATTTTATCTATTAAACTCTTTTGTGCTTGAATAAGAGCAGTTTCTGCGACATAAAAAGTTTGTTGATATTCATCGCTACTATTGTTTCCTTGATGATCAGATGATGCAATAACTATTAGTGCCCCTCCCATTAAAGACATAGCAAGCAATAATACTAGAGATAAAACTAAAGCAAATCCTTTTTGTTTTTTTTTCATCAAAATGCTCCGCCTCCAATATTTCTTGTCCCTACTGTAACAATAACTGAATCTCTTAGAAATTTATCAGTACTGACGAGTTTTCGATTATTTAATCCACTAACTGTTCTTGTTTTATCACTACGAAAGAAAGCATCTTTTGATCTAAAAGTAAGTCTTACATCGACACCTCGAATATCAATCAGTCGATCAGGAAAATTTTCTGGAGTAGGATATCTGCCACCATCATTCATTATCACTCTTCCATTTTCATCAAATGGAACAAATTCCATATCTGATATATCTTTCCTAATCAAGACATCTTCTGGTGTACATTGATCACAAGTTCTAACCCATTGTCCGGTATAATTTACTGTAACGCCACCATCATTCCCACCTTCACCACCTAGTTGACCCATTTGTAATTCACCATTATCTCCACCATCATTATTTTCATTTTGTTGAGGTGCATTATCATATACATTATAAAAGTTACATGCATCATTTCCTGCTGCCGTACTCCTTGGATCGCTAAAATTTTCTACACGTTTGTAAACTTCAAAACCCTTTGATATATCATTTTCATCAACTGCTTTAGCATAATAAGTTATCCTATATCTTTTAAATGGAGAATAATAATCATTTTGATCAAAATCCTCATAAACGATTTGAATTGAGTCACAACATTCATTTTTATCACTCGTTGTGTCTTCTGATCCACCACCAAGTGTATTTCTTCTAATCACAAGCGCATTATGGCTCTTTTTTGGATCATTAGTTAATGTATCACGATACATATAGCTAGTTTTGGGTAAAGTTAAACCATCGGTGCATCCATCTATATTTTTGGTGTCCTGTTTAAATTTTATTATCTGATCTTCGCCAACATAATATCTAAAACCTGCCATTCGAATATCTCTCATAATCATTGAAACTAAATCTCTACTTGATCTGCTAATTTTTGCTTTCTCACTAACTTGATTATAAGATTGATTGACAACGCTATATGAAGTGTACATTGCAGCCATCATAATAGTAGTAATTATAATTCCAATTAATATTTCAATTAATGTAAGTCCGATAATATCTTGTCTGTTTTTTATTTTCATTCTTTAAGCTTATAATCAGTTTGAAAGTATAAATATTTAATTTTATTTCCATCATTAAGATTCATTTGAATTCTACCTATATACATATGTTGGTCATTTACGTATAGACGATTATCTTCATCTATTTGATCATTCTTAAGATTACAACTGCCAGAAGTACTGCAAAGTTTAAATACCTGAAAATTCCTAGTTTCATCTGAACCTTTGCAACTTAAATAAGCTTTGCTATTTAAAATTGCTTTCCATTTATTTTGTTTGAACGTCGTTGACTCGTCGTTAGAATCTCCATAAACATTCCCAGCATAACTACTTTCTGCTGCGTTTGCTGGATTTTCACAATAAGATGATTTAAACCCACTGCCCTCAGCAAGAATTTCAGAAAAATTTTTACCTTGATCATCAGATAATCTTAGATTGACTAAAACATCTTCTGCTATCATATTGGTCAAATAATTTGCTTTCGTTCTTTCAGATGATACCTGAATGGATTGAACTGAGTAATTCGTCATTTGCAATATTGCAACAAAACCTATTCCAATAATTGCCGTTGAGACAATAGCTTCTAGTATCGATAAACCAGAAATTTTTTTTTTAGAAATAATTTTTTTCTTATTCAACCCAAGCACCTCCATCCCATTTTCCAGTCGAAAAATTACCATATCGTCCCCATTTAACTGATCTTAAATGTTTTACTTCGGTATCACTTGGATTTTTCTCATAACCATCAGTAGACTCACCTTTGTTAATAGGGCAAGATTGCAACTCTACTCGACAAATATAAACAAAATTATAGGGCTGCGGATACGAATTGTCATCAACTGGTTTTAAAAGGAGATCGTTCCCTTCATAAAATCTTCCATTTCTAGCAAAACAAACTGCACCTGAACCCTCTCCAGTCCCTGGAAAAGCTACAATAACATCTTTAAGTGTAAGACTATAAGCAGCAGCTTTAAGTTTTTCTCCAAAACCTTCAGCAAATAAACGATTCCCCTCATCATCTGTAGCATTGTTATCCATGTCAGTATCCCAATATGGCGGGGTAGTTTGTTCAGTTTTACATCTATCTCTAGGTGAAGGTAGTGTATTATTCCATGGATCACTTCCATTGTTCATTTTAGTAGCAAGCGATTGCATAGTCATTCCTCTAGAGGTTATAACTAATCCTTCAGAAGTATTTTCAAAATGGACTTGAACAAAACCAAAAGTTCCTCTCTCAGTTTGAGTATATATGTTTTTCATCAAAGATTTTATTTCTTCAACAGATCTTCTTACTTCTCTTTCCTTATTCCAAGTATTAAACTGAGGATATGCCGTTGCTGAGACAACAGCAATTATTGCCATCACAACCAGCAATTCTAAGATGTTGAATCCTTTAATGTTCTTTGCCTGCGCCCGCATCAATTTTTCCAGACTTAACCAAATCTTCTAACGATTTCGTCATTGTGATCATTCCATCTTTAACTGCAGTTTGCATGATGCTTGGAATTTGATGAATTTTTGCTTCTCGAATTAAGTTTTGAATTGGGGCAGTACACTTCATCACTTCAAAAGCACCACAACGACCTTGGCCATCTTTCGTTTTAAGAAGTCTTTGGGTGACCACCATCTTTAGAGATGTTGAAATCTGAGCTCGAATTTGCGCTTGCTGTTCAGGAGGAAATACATCGATAATTCTATTAATGGTATTAGGCGCACCACTAGTATGTAATGTTCCAAAAACTAAGTGACCTGTTTCAGCAGCAGTCAGAGCAAGAGAAACAGTTTCTAAATCTCTCATCTCTCCAACTAAAATTACATCAGGATCTTCTCTTAAAGCAGCCTTTAAAGCACTCGCAAATGTTTGAGTTTGTTTTCCAACTTCTCTATGAGAGACAATACTTTTCATATCTTTATGGATAAACTCAACTGGATCTTCTACAGTTATAATGTTTGCAGTTCTGGTTTTATTTATTTCATTTATTATTGCTGCGAGAGTTGTTGACTTTCCTGAACCTGTTGGTCCGGTCACCAGAACAAGTCCTTTGTGCATATCAATTATATCGTAAAGAACTTGTGGTAAATCAAATTGTGCCATTTCTGGTATTACACTCTCAACTCTTCTTAAGACTGCCGCAGGTCCAGTAATAGTCTTGTAAAAATTTGCTCTAAATCTTAAACCACTCAAAGTTACCGAAGAATCAAGCTCATGGGTATCATTAAATCTTTTCATTTCCACCTCATTACAATTAGTAGACAACAGGTCCTGCAGATCTTGAGCTTTAACCATAACTTCAGGAACTTTATGAATTTCTCCGGTTTGTCTAAATGCTAAGGGCCATCCACTTCTAATGTGGAAGTCAGAAATTTTTTTGTTATTTTTTGCTAATTCTTCTAATTTTTCAAACATACTAAATTTTATCTATAATTTTATAAAAAAACAATATTTAGTTATCCAATAGCGACCAAAATAGGTAATTATCTAGTATATAAAGTAATATAATATCCAAGCTATTAAAGAATATTCAAAAAAGTTTTTTGAAAAAATTAATTGTTTTTCAGAAAATTTTGACTTTAAAAATTTACTTAGAAACATAAATCCTAGGTGAACAATAACAATTGAAATTACAATACCAATTAAAGTTGCCTCAAAAGAAAAATTTTTATACCCAAAGTAAATTGCTACTAAAAAAGTAAGCCAAGAAACTTTGGAAATAAATATTTTAAAAATTAAACCTGTTTTTTTGCTAAAAATGGATTGTGTTTTTATTAAAGAATACGACCAGGTTAGACCAACTAAAAAACTAATATACTTTATGATCATATTTTATTTTTTTTTATGAAAAACTAGACAAACACCATTATTACAATACCTTTTACCTGTAGGTTGAGGACCATCATCAAAAATGTGTCCGTGATGGGCATTACAATTTTTACAATGATATTCTGTTCGAGCATAACCAATTAAATAATCAGTTTTAGTTTCAAAGACATCTGGTAAAGATTGATAAAACGATGGCCATCCTGATCCACTTTCATATTTTGCAGTTGAGTCGAATAATTTAATTCCACAATTTGCACAATGATAACTGCCTTCTCGTTTTTCACTATTGAGTTCGCTACTGCCAGCGCGCTCGGTGCCCTCTTCAAACATTACTAATTTTTGCTCAGCAGTTAAATTAGGATTCTTTTTAGTCATTTAATTAATTTAGCACAGGATTGATGTAAAATAGAATGTAATTCAACAAGCTTATTAAAATCTCTATTGTAACCACCACCTAGCACACCACACAAAGGTGCTCCTTGTGAAAAGAAATTTTGAGTTACCATTTCATCTCTTTTTCTAATTCCCTCATCGGAAATTTTTAATTTTCCTAAACGATCGTTATAGTGAATATCTACTCCCGCAATATAAAAAACAAAATCAAAATTTTCTTCATTTAACTGATTTAAATAGAAATCAAGTATCTTTATATATTGAATATCCTCCATATTATCATCAAGCTCAACATCAAGATCGCTGATTGATTTTTTCGCTGGATAGTTTGATTTAGAGTGCATACTAAAAGTAAATACATTTTTGTTATCAGCAAAAATATCTGCATTACCATTGCCTTGGTGAACATCTAAATCAATAATTAAAATTTTACCGGCTAAACCTCTGTCAAGTAAATATTGAGCTGCAACTGCCACGTCATTGAACACACAATAACCTGCGCCCCCATCATAATTAGCGTGGTGACTGCCACCAGCAGTATTACAAGCAACACCATTTTTAATCGCAAGCTTTGAGGCAAGCACAGTTCCACCGGTTGCAACTAATGATCTTTGAATGACACTATCCACTAGTGGAAAACCAATTTTCTTAATTGTATTTTGATCTAATGTTTTATTTTTAACATCTTGGATATATTTTTCTGAATGTGCTCTTTGTAAAGTTTCGTCAGAGCATGGATATGGTTGATGAAATTTTTTAACAATTTTTTTATCAATTAAATATTTTGCAAGTTCTCCAAATTTATTTATTGGAAACTTATGGTCATCACCAATTTTTGCAAAATAATCCTCATGATTAACAACTGATAAATCCATAACTATTCGATTACACGGATTGGCTTACCCGATGCACAAGCTTCGAGAGACTCGATCATTTGACTATAATAAATATTATAATTTTCCGCAGTCACATATCCTAAATGAGGAGTTAACAAAGCATTAGGTAAAAATCTCAGTTTATTATTCTCTGGCAAAGGTTCTTTCTCATAA
>CACMPD010000017.1 GCA_902615425.1 uncultured Pelagibacteraceae bacterium | reverse complement strand
GCATCTTTTGGTAATTTAATAACCGATCCTTTTGGTGTAAAGCAAAATACATTTTCTTGGAACATTTGTAGTTTTGTATATTCATATGAATGCTCTGGATTTTCATTTTTTTCAATTATTTCGACTAAATCTTTTAACCAGTCATATTCTTTCCAGGTTAAAGAATTAAATTTCTCAGAAGATTTATATTGCCAGTGTGAAGCAATACCTCTTTCAGCGAAATCATGCATTTCTGTTGTTCTAATTTGAATTTCTATGGGTTTTTTATTTGATCCAATAACTGCTGTATGAATTGATTTATAACCATTAATTTTAGGTGAAGAAATATAATCTTTAAATTTACCAGGTATACAATTGTATTCTTTATGTATTATCCCTAAAGTTTTGTAACAATCATCAATATTTTTTAAAATTATTCTAAATCCAATAATATCAGTTATTTGCTCAAGAGAAACTCGTTTCTTTTGAACTTTTCTCCAAATTGAAAAAGGTGTTTTGCCTCTTCCATAAATTTTAGATTGAATATTATTGTCATTTAACAAAGTGTTTATTTCATTAGAAAGAGACTCGAAAATATCTTTTTTGTCAGATTTGATTTCATCTAATCTATTTTGAATTAGTGTTCTTGCATCATTATTCAAAACTTCGAAAGATAAATCTTCTAGCTCATCACGAATTCTATGCATTCCCATTCTATCAGCTAATGGTGCATAAATTTCCATTGTCTCTTGTGCAATTCTTTTTCTTTTATCTTTTTTGGAAATAGCTTTTATCGTTCTCATATTATGTAAACGATCTGCAATTTTAACTAACAAAACTCTTATATCTTTTGAGGTAGCTAAAATAAGCTTTCTAAAGTTTTCTGCTTTTGAGTTTGTGGTTGCAGTGTTTTCAAAAACTGAAATTTTTGTAACACCATCAACTAAATCTGCAACCTCTTCACCAAATTCTCCTTTAATGGTCTCGTAAGTAGCGTAGGTATCTTCGATTGTATCATGTAATAAACCAGTAGTAATAGTAGCGCTATCTAATTTAAGATCTGTTAGGATATTTGCAACTTCTATTGGATGTACTGAATATGGGTCACCCGAAGCTCTCCTTTGATTACTATGAGCTTTAACAGCAAAATCATAAGCTTTATTCAGTTTTTCAGGGTTTAAAAATTTGTTATAAATTTTTACTTTATTTATTAAATCTTCAGAATTAAGCATTTAAACACTATATCACTAAATTAAATTTGTTTAATAGACCTAATGTCTCTATTTTTTAATGATAATAATAGTTTTTTTATGGGATGTTTTGAAACTGGATGTTTCCAATTTTTATCTATCTCAAATAATGGAAAAAGGACGAAATTTCTTTTATGCATTCTTGAGTGAGGTAGATTTAATTCACCTTTCATTTTTTTTCTATTAAAATCAATTATATCAATATCGCACTCTCTAGGAGCATTTCGAAGTCTTTTCTTTCGTCCCAGGCTTGTTTCAATAGTTTTACAAACACTTATTAACTCAAAGGGTGATAATCTAGTTAGAACCTTAACCACAACATTATAAAATTTAGGATTGTTATTATCAGGCCAAGACAAACTTTCATAATAGCTTGATGATTTTACTATCATAATATCATTAAGAATTAATTTTGATTTAGCTAATTCAATATTATTGATTTTATTTCCTAGATTAGAACCTATACCTAAATAGACAGGACTAACTTGATTTTCTAATATATCTTGCTCTATCACGATTCCAGTCTCTTTGTTTTTTAACTGCTCTTTTATCAAATTGTTTCTTACCCTTGGCTACAGCTAACTCTAATTTTGCTTTTCCTTTTTTAAAATACATTTTTGTAGGTACTATTGTAAGCCCGTCTCTTTGTATTTTACCAATTAGTTTATTAATTTCTCTCTTATTTAATAACAATTTTCTTTCATCGGTTGGATTATGGTTCGAATAACTAGCTTGCTTATAAGATGAAATATGTGAATTTATCAAGACTATTTCGCCTTTTTTTTCTATTGCGTATGAATCTGCTATGTTAACTTTACCATTACGAATTGATTTTATTTCAGAACCTTTTAAGACGATACCTGCTTCAAACAAATCCTCAAAAAAATAATTGAAATTAGCTTTTTTATTAAGACAAATTATTTTTAAACCACTATTGGTTTTTTTTTTCATTAAACTAATTTTGCAGAATGAAGTGCTTTTTTAACGATATCCTTAGTTTCAGCTGTCACTTTTACAAGAGGTAGTCTTACATTATCATCACAAAGATTTAATAATTTTGCTGCATATTTTACTGGACTTGGATTGCTTTCGACAAACAATGCATGATGAAGAGGTTGTAATATTTTATCAATTTTTTCAGCCTCTTTAATTTCATCGTTATTTTCAGATTTTGATAATTTTTGAAAATCAGAACAAAGTTTCGGAGCAATATTTGCAGTAACACTTATGGCTCCCACTCCACCTCTTTTATTAAATTCTAAAGCATTATCGTCATTACCAGTCAATTGAATGAATTCATTTCCGATTTTTTTTAAAGTTTGTTCAACCCTATTTAAGTCTCCAGTTGCATCCTTAACACCAATAATATTTTTCAATTCAAATAATCTAGCCATAGTATCAACTGACATATCAATAACCGATCTACTAGGAATATTATAAATTATTATAGGTATTCCACATTTGTCATTTATTGCTTTATAATGTTGGTATAAGCCTTCTTGTGTTGGCTTGTTATAATAAGGTGTTACAATAAGAGCGCCTGTAGCTCCAATTTTTTCTGCATGAGTTGTAAGTGAGATGGCTTCCTCTGTAGAGTTCGATCCTGTACCTGCAAAAACTGGTAATTTTCCATTACTTTCTTTTACACATAATTCAATCACTCTTTCATGTTCATCATGACTTAAAGTTGGTGACTCACCAGTTGTTCCTGCTGGAACTAATCCATTTGTCCCATTTTGGATATGAAAATGAATTATATTAATATATGTCTCATCATCAAGTTTATCATTTTTAAACGGGGTGACTAAAGCAACATTTGATCCTTTAAACATAAATACTTATAACATACATTGTAGATTCATATAGTAAAAGATTATGATTAAAAAAATCTTATTTTGGATAGTATTGATTAATTTATTCGGTCTACAAACTATAGCCCAATCTGACATAATCCCATTAAAAAAACCTATCCAATCTGAAGAGCTAACTCAAAAAAAACTATTAATAGATGTACTAAAACCCTTACCCAAACCAATACCAAAAATAGTAACAAAAGAGATAGAAAAAAATATTGAATCTAAGCCAGAAAAGAAGATAGGTGGACTGATACTTCCCAAAAAAAAACCATTAATCGCTGGAACAAAAAAAACAACAGAAATAAAGATATCAAAATATTATCGTAAAAAAGATTTTGCATTAGCAAAAAAAGCAATTTCCGAAATGAAAAAAGCTAGTTGGACAGCTGCAATTAAAACTGCCAAAAGAGCTAAAGATAAATCTATATATGACTTTATTCAATGGAGGCATTTACTTACAAAGGGAAATCAAGCTTCTTATTATGATTATAAAACATTCATAGACTCGAATGATGATTATCCTAGAATTGGAAGAATAAAATATTTAGCAGAGCATAAACTTTCTACAGAAAAAGTTAGTCCACAAAAAATTATAGAATGGTTTGGTCCTGCGGAACCTTTAAGTGGTTTTGGTAAAATGATATTGGGTGAAAGTTTTATTCTCAATGGTAATAAGGAAAAAGGAATAAGATTCATTAAAGAAGGCTGGATATCAGCTGAATTGTCTAAAACAGATTTAAGATTTTATCGTAAAAAATTCAAAAAGTACCTTAATGCAGATGATTATATCAAACGAGCAGAATATCTTGCTTGGAATAACAAATATTGGGACTTAAAACGACTGTTGAGATATTTGCCTAAAGATTATGAACTATTATATACCGCTAGACAACTATTGATGAGTAAATCATATGGTGTCGACAATGCTATCTCTAAAGTTCCATCTAATCTTAAAAATGATGCCGGTTTAAATTACGATAGATTAAAATGGAGAAGAAAAAGAGGAAGAGTTGATAGTTCTGTTGAAATTCTTTTAAAGATAAAAAATACAAAAGATTACTTGGTTCGGCCTGATAAATGGTGGATTGAAAGAGAAATAATTTCTAGATCATTAATATATAAAAAAAAATATGAATTAGCTTATAAAATTGCAAGTAACCATGGAATGAATGATGGACCTGAATTTGCTGCTGCAGAGTGGATGAGTGGTTGGATTGCATTAAGTTTTTTAGATGATCCAGTATTAGCCAAAGAACATTTTGAAAATTTTTATAATAATGTTGGATACCCTATTAGTACAGCAAGAGGCGCATATTGGTTAGGTAAAACTTATAAAAAACTTGGTGATAAAGATTTATCTTATAAATGGTTTAAAGAAGCAACAAATTATTTAACCACTTACTATGGTCAATTGGCATTTATGGAAATTAGTCCAAATGAAAAATTTGAGCTTTCAAAAGATATGATTATTAAAAAAGAATATCGTGATTATTTTTTTAAAAAAGATTTAGTCAAATTGATATATCTACTTGATGAATTAGATGAAGATAAATATGCTAAGCATATACTAAGACATTTGGCTAATGATGATGTTGGTAGTGGTAGTGAGGTTTTGGCAGCTGAACTTGCAACAAATATAGAACGATTTGATTTTGCAATTCAGATTTCTAAAATAGCATCCTATGAAAAAAGATTTCACAACAAATATAATTACCCAATCATAAGCACACCCAAATATATTAATGGAAGAAAAATTCCAGATAATGCTTTCATTCTTTCAATCATAAGACAAGAGAGTGAGTTTGATTTAAGTGCCAATAGTCATGCTGGTGCAAAAGGATTAATGCAATTAATGCCTTACACTGCTAAACTAGTTGCTAAACAGGCAAAACTTCCTTATTCGAAATCTAGGTTAACTACTGATGCAGAATATAATATTAACCTTGGATCACATTATATAGCAGGATTAATTCTTGAATATGACGGTGCTTATCCATTTGCAGTGGCTGCTTACAATGCTGGACCAAAAAGAGTTCGATATTGGAAAAAAATAAACAAAAATCCTCAAAAAAATCAAATTGATTATATCGACTGGATTGAATTAATTAAATTTAAAGAAACTAGAAATTATGTCCAAAGAGTATTAGAAAACTACAATGTTTACAGATACGTGCTTGAACAACAGCCAATCGCAATGAAAGATTTTTTTAAGAATAATCCTTTGTTTTAATAGTGGCGGAAGAGGAGGGATTCGAACCCTCGGTACAAGTTTCCTCGCACGGTCATTTAGCAAACGACTGGTTTAAGCCTCTCACCCACTCTTCCAAGAAATTTGTCGCCTTTGATTGTATTGAATAATCAACATTAATAAAGTAATTATTCATTAATTATGAAAAATAAGTATTCAATATTTTCGCTTATTAAAAATGCTTTTTCTTATCATGAAAATTGGGAAAAGGCATGGAAAGACCCTAAGCCAAAAAAAGAATATGATGTGGTAATTATTGGTGGTGGTGGCCATGGTTTAGCAACAGCTTACTATCTAGCAAAAAAACATAATATGAAAAATATTGCTGTTGTTGAAAAAGGTTGGATTGGTGGTGGTAATACAGGAAGAAACACAACAATTATAAGATCTAATTATTTATGGGACGCAAGTGCTGGTCTTTATGATCACGCTCTTAAATTATGGGAAGGCCTTTCTCAAGAATTAAACTACAATGTAATGTTTAGTCAAAGAGGAGTAATGAATCTTGCTCATAATCTTCAAGATGTAAGAGATCTAAAAAGAAGAACCCATGCTAACAGACTTAATGGTATTGATGCAGTATATTTAAATACTGAAGAAGTTAAAAAATTTTGTCCAATAATAAATACATCTCCAGATATAAGATACCCTGTATTAGGTGGAACTTTACAAAAAAGAGCTGGAACTGCAAGACATGATGCAGTTGCATGGGGATATGCACGAGGTGCGGATGAAATGGGTGTGGATATAATTCAAAATTGTGAGGTTAAAGGTATTAAGAGAAATGGTGATGCAGTTGATGGTATTGAAACTACAAAAGGATTTATTAAAACAAATAAAATTGGTGTAGTAGCTGCAGGTCACTCTAGTGTGATAGCTAATATGGCTGGATTAAAGTTGCCATTAGAGAGTAAACCGCTTCAAGCTTTAGTTTCAGAGCCTGTAAAACCAATAATAGATACAGTTGTTATGTCAAATGCTGTTCATGCATATGTAAGTCAATCAGATAAAGGTGAATTAGTAATCGGTGCAGGAACTGATGATTACATATCGTACTCACAAAAAGGAAGTCATGATATTGTTGAGGGGACATTAAATGCAATTTTAGAGTTATACCCTATCTTTAGTCGTATGAGAATGTTAAGACAATGGGGTGGAATTGTAGATATTTGTCCAGATGCAAGCCCAATTATAAGTAAAACATCAATCAAAGGTTTATATTTTAATTGTGGTTGGGGAACAGGAGGATTTAAAGCTACACCTGGCTCTGGAGATTTGTTTGCGCATACAATAGCCAACGATGAACCGCATAAACTTAATGCTGCATTTAATTTGAATAGATTTGTAAGTGGTGACCTTGTTGACGAACATGGTGCAGCAGCTGTAGCGCACTAATGTTTTTAATTAATTGTCCTTTTTGTGGTGAACGAGAACAAAGTGAATTTAAAGCTGGTGGAGAAGCTCATATTGTTAGGCCCAAACAACCAACTGAATTAAGTGACGATCAATGGGCAGAATATTTATTTATGAGAAAAAATATTAAAGGTATTCAATTCGAAAGATGGAACCACATTCATGGTTGTAGAAAATGGTTTAACATGGTGAGAGATACATCAAATGATGAAATTAAAGCCGTTTACAAAATGGGTGAAAAACCACCGATTAAATAATCAATGACAAAAAATTTAAGAGTTAAAAGTAGTAAATTAGTCGATGAAACATATCGAATTTCATTTAAATTTAATGGTACAACTTATTATGGCTTTAAAGGTGATACACTTGCTTCTGCCCTATTGGCTAATAACATTCACCTAGTTGGTAGAAGTTTTAAATACCATAGACCTAGAGGAATTATGACTGCTGGGTCAGAGGAACCAAACGCCATAGTTCAACTTCATAATGGAACTTCAAGAACGGAACCAAATGTAAGAGCTACTGAAATAGAAATATATGAAGGTCTTGTTGCTTCAAGTCAAAATTGTTGGCCTAGTGTAAAGTTTGATATTGGAGGTATAAACAATTTTTTAAGTCCATTATTACCTGCAGGTTTTTACTATAAGACTTTTATGTGGCCAGCAAGTTTTTGGGAAAAATATGAGTATTTTATTAGAAAATCTGCTGGTTTAGGAAAATCACCTGATGTTCCAGACCCTGATATATACGAACATAAATACATTCATTGCGATGTATTAGTTATTGGTGCAGGTATTTCAGGAATTATGGCAGCAAAAACCGCTGCAAAAAATGGTTTTAAAACACTATTAGTTGAGGAAAAATCATATTTAGGTGGTTCTACAATTTATCAAGACTCAGAATTTTTTAAAATTAACAATCAAAATTCAGCTTCATGGTTAGAAAAGGAAATCAATGAAGTAAAAAAAATAGAAAATTTAGAAATTAAAACCAGAACAAGTGTTGCTGCTTTTCATGGTTATAATTTTTTATTAGCAAGGGAAAATTTAACTGATCACTTGCCACTCGAACAAAGAGAAAATAAAACTCGTCAAAAATTACTTAAAATACGTGCTAAAAAAGTTATTACAGCCACAGGGTCCATAGAAAGACCTTTAATTTTTGACAATAACGATCGCCCAGGGATATTACTCTCATCTGCTATAAAAAAATATGCAGATCTATTTGGAGTAGCATGTGGAGAGAAAAATGTTTTATTTACAAATAATGATAGCGCTTATGAAACTGCAATAAGCTTAATTCAAAAAGGGATTAAAGTACAAGCGATAATTGACAATAGAGAAGAAATTGATTCTAAACTTATTAAAGAAACTGAAAAAAACAATATAAAGATTTATAAAGGTTACACAATTGTAGATACATTTGGATATAAAAGAATAAATAGTGTCTCTATAATGAAATTGTCTAAAGATGGTCAAAAGGTTATAGGATCAAAAGAAAATATTTCATGCGATAGTTTGGGTATTTCAGGGGGTTGGACACCAGCAGTTCATCTATTTACTCAATCGGGTGGAAAACTTAAATTTAGAGATGATGATCAAGTTTTTATTCCAAATACTTACCCATCAAATCAGATAAGTATCGGAAGTTGTAATGGTGATTTTACTTTGGATGAAATATTAATTAATACACCTAAATTACTCAAAGAATTTCTAAATATCACAAAAACCGAATACGAAAATATTGAAATATTTTCAGCATTTAACAAATCAAAAAGAAATATTTGGTTATTACCTTCAAATAAAATTGTAGGGAAAACTAAATCATTTGTAGATTTTCAAAATGATGCAACAGCCAAAGATATTAAATTAGCCTTAAGAGAAGGTTTTAGGTCTATTGAACATGTTAAAAGATATACAACAACAGGTATGGGTACAGATCAAGGTAAACTTGGGAATATGCATGCCTTAGGAATAATTTCTGAAACAGCATCTTCTAAATTGGGTGAACTTGGTACTACAACATTTAGACCACCCTACACTCCTCTTACATTTGGTACTATCGTTGGAAGAAATGTTGGTAAATATTTTGATATAACAAGAAAAACGCCAATTCACGAATGGCATGTTGAAAACAAAGCTGAATTTGAGAATGTAGGACAATGGAAAAGAGCTTGGTATTATCCAAAGAATGGTGAAAACATGCATCAAGCAGTTCAAAGAGAAAGTAAAGCTGCGAGAGATAGTGCAGGCATATTAGATGCATCCACGTTAGGTAAAATTGATATTCAGGGTACTGATGCCTCTGAATTTTTAAATAGAGTTTACACCAATGCTTGGTCAAAACTTGAGATTGGAAAATGTCGATATGGTTTAATGCTGAACGAAGATGGCATGGTCTATGACGATGGTGTTACTACCAGATTAGACGAAAATCATTATATCATGACAACGACAACTGGTGGTGCTGCAACAGTTTTAGGTAAACTTGAAGATTATCTTCAAACAGAATGGCCTGAACTAGATGTGTATTTAACATCTGTAACTGATCATTACGCAACTATTAGTGTTTGTGGTCCTAACAGTAAAAAGATAATACAAAAAGTAATACCTGAGATCGATTTATCAGATAAAGATTTTCCTCATATGTCATTTAGAAATTCAATAATTGGTAAAGTGAAATGTCGAGTTATGAGAATAAGTTTTACCGGTGAACAAAGTTATGAAATTAATATTCAGGCCAATTACGCTAAATCAGTATGGGAAAATTGTATGGAGGCAGGAAAGGAATTTAATATTACTCCCTATGGGACTGAAACTATGCATTTATTAAGAGCGGAAAAAGGATTTATCATAGCCGGTCAAGACACAGATGCAACTATGACACCAATTGATTTACAAATGGATTGGATAGTCAGTAAAAAGAAATTTGATTTTATAGGTAAAAGATCTTTATATAGATCAGATACTATTAGGGAAGATAGGAAACAATTAGTAGGTCTTATCACAGACAATCCAGAAGAAATATTAGAAGAAGGGGCACAAATTGTTGCAGATATGAACAAAACACCAATAGAAATGTTAGGTCATGTTACTTCTAGTTATTTTAGTCCAAATTTAAAAAAATCTATTGCTCTTGGAGTAGTTAAGGGCGGAAAAAATATGATGGGTCAAAAATTAATAATTCCAATGGAAAAAAAACAAATCAATGTAACAGTTACAGATCCGGTATTCCTAGACAAGGAGAACAAAAGATTAAATGCTTAATTATTCAAATGTAATTGAAAATGATAAATCCTATCCAGGTTTGCAAATGAGGGAAATAAAACCTGTCATGAAACTTATTATTAGAGGAAAAAAAAGACAATTTTTATCTGCAGTTGGAAAATCATTAAATCTACTTTTGCCAAATGAAGCAAATACTTCTTCAAGAAGTGATCAATTAACAGCTATTTGGTTAAGCCCAGATGAATGGATGATTTTTTCAAATGAAATTTTAAAATCAGATGATAATAACTACGATGTAGAAAAATTACTCAATAAAAATATTTGTAAAACAAATTTGGGTGCTGTAACAGATGTCACAGACCAATTTGTATTAATAAATCTTAAAGGTGATAAAATTTTTGATTTATTTGAAACTGGATCTCCATTTAATTTTAATGATTTTAAATCCAAAAAAGGCCTTGTAACTCAAACAATTTTGACAAAAATTGATATAATTGTTCACAATCAAGACATTAACGATGTAAATTTATTTGTGAGAAGATCCTTTTCAGATCATTTATTTTCATGGATGAATGATAGTGCGTCAAGATTATAGATCTCAATAATAAAAAAAATAATATAATTATTTATATTATGAAAAAATTACTAATATTATTATTATTTACCTTTTTACCATTATCACTTAATGCAGATTCAAATTTAGATAAAATACTATCATCAGGTGTGTTAAAGGTTGGAACTACTGGAGATTGGGATCCCATGACAGTTAAGGATCCAGCTACTAATAAATATAAGGGTTTTGATATTGATGTCATGAATGAACTTGCAAAAGATATGGGTGTAAAAATTGAATTTGTACCAGCAGAATGGAAAACTATTGTGTCAGGTATAACATCAGCAAGGTATGATATTTCAACAAGTGTAACAAAAACTCCAAAACGAGCTGAAGTAGCAGGATTTACTGATACTTATTACAAATATGCTACTGTTCCACTAGTTCTTAAAAAGAACTTGAAAAAATTCCCAACTTGGGACTCCCTAAATAATGAAAATGTAACAATAGCAACTACTCTTGGTACTTCTCAAGAAGAAAAAGCGAAAGAATTTTTTCCAAAATCAAAATTAAACTCAATTGAAGCTCCAGCTAGAGACTTTCAAGAAGTATTAGCAGGTAGAGCTGATGGTAACATTACAAGTTCAACAGAAGCAAATAAATTGGTTATCAAATATCCTCAATTAGCAATTGTTCCAGATGGTGGAAAAAATCCAGCTTTTTTAGCAATGATGGTGCCAAAAGGTGATACTAAGTGGAATGATTATGTAAATAAATGGATTAAAGATAAAAAATCCTCAGGGTTCTTCACTAAGTTATTAGCTAAATATGATTTAAAGAGTTTATAAAAAATTAGTAATTAGTTTTTAATTCTTTATAACTTTAAGAGTGAGAAACTTATTTTTTTTACTCTTAATTTTTCCATTAACTTCATGCGGTAAAAGTGAATTAAATTGGTTAATCTTGTCTCCAAACAATATAGAAGGATTAACTAACTTAAAGTTTTTATTAAGTGGTTTAACAACCACTATCTATATTAGTATAGTCTCTATAATTATTTCAATTATTCTTGGTCTTTTAGTTGCTATTCCATCACTAGCAAAGAGCAAATTTTTATCCTATCTGAACATTGGATATGTGGAGATTGTAAGAGCAATTCCTTTATTAGTTTTGATTTTATGGATTTATTATGGTTTGCCAATTATGACGGGTATAAGTTTTAGTCCTTTTGTTTCTGGTATAATAGCTCTTTCAATTAGTGAAAGTGCTTTTCAAGCAGAAATATTTAGAGCAGGAATTAATTCAATTAAAAAATCACAATGGGAAGCAGGAAGTTCATTAGGATTAAGTTTTTTTAGAAAATTAAGATTAGTTATCTTACCTCAAGCAATAAAGAATATTTTACCAGCTATAGGTAATCAATTCGTTTATGTTCTCAAAATGTCATCACTTGTGTCAATAATTGGTATTGGAGATTTAACAAGAAAAGCAAACGAATTAGTTGTGACAACTTATCGGCCGCTAGAAATTTATACATTTTTAATCCTAGAGTATCTTATTTTAATTTTGGTTGTTTCATTTTTAGTTAGAAAATTAGAGAAAAGATTACAAAAAGATTAATTTTTTTTTCTCCAATCCCAAGGATATTCAAATTTCATAGACCACATTCCTAAATTATTTAATCTTGCATAGTTCTCATCAGACACGAATTTCTTTGAATATTTTCTATATGCAAAAGCATAACCTTCTTTTACTAAATAACTTGATAAACTAATATTATTTACGAAACATTCAGCTAAGATTCTTTGATACTGATCCTTTCCCTCTTCAACACATTCAACTTCATTATTTCCTATTATATTAATTAGTAATTTTTTTGCTTCAATCCCACAAAAAATTATTTGATTATCCTTACTACAGGTTTGTTTCAATTCAGGGGTATCAATTCCACTAAATCTAATTTTTTTTCCATTTAAATGTATAGTATCACCATCAACAACTTTGATTTCATATGATTTAACATCTTTTAGAGTTAGGAAAAAAGAGGATAGGAAAAAACTAATAACTAAAAATAGCTTTATTTTGTTTAAATACATTATTTAGAAAGTACCCAATAAATATTAAAACAGCAATTCCCATAGCCCAATTAGTCACCATAATAGTATAAAAAATATCTTGGTAATCACCACCTCTTATATTTATCACATACCATAAACTTAGAAAAGGAAACGCAGTTAATCTTAAAATACTCAAATAGAGACTATACAAAGGTTTTTTAACAGCTTGAAATACTGCTGTAGTAATAAAGAAGACCGGATAAATTGGTCCAATTAAAGCTGCAACCTTGAGATAAATAGCACCACTCTTAACTGCTTCTTGATTATCAGTAAATAAAGATACAAAAAATTCAGCCCCAAAAAAAATTATTACTCCAGCAACAGTCATAAATGATATTCCAAAAAATAAAGCCTTAGTATAAAGCTCTCTTATTCTATTATAGGCTTTTGCACCAAAATTTTGTCCTCCGATTGAAAGGACCGCAGTATTTAAACCAATAACAGGTAATAAAAAAACTTGCTCTACTCTTAATGCTGCACCATAACCAGCTGTTGCTAATTCCCCAAATTTACCTATGAAATATAAGATGTTAAATATACCTACACCAATAAACAACATACTGAACATTACTGGTACAGCTTGATTTGTTAATGATTTTAAATATTCAAATTTTGGAATAAAGCATTGAGGTTTAAGGTAATTCCTTATTTGACAATTATTAACCTTAAAAGCTAAATAGATTGTACCTATTGATTGAGAAATTACAGTAGCAATAGCAAGGCCAGCTATTCCAAATCCTGGGATAAATCCATATCCCCATATAAAAAGAGGATTTAAAAAAATGTTAAGAAAAAAACTAAATATCAATACATTTCTATAACTTCTGGTATCACCTTGAGCATTCAGAGTTCCATTTAGAGATATTTGTATCAATACAATAAAAGTTCCGTAGAAAATAATATCTAAATATTCTCTCGTTAAAATTATTCCAGCTTCATCAGAGCCCATGACACCTAAAAGATAATTTGATGAATTTAAACCAAATATCGTAACAATTATTGATACTAATACTGCAAAGATTAAAGACTGAGCCACATATAATGATGCAACTCTTATTTTCTTTTCACCGATTGAATTACCAATTAAAGCATTAGTTGCAGCACCTAATCCAACACCAACAGCTATAATGGTAAAATATATTGGAAACGATTTCGCAATTGCACCTATTGCTTCTGCAGAGATTCTACCTGCAAACCAAGTATCAACTAAATTATAAAATGTTTGAAATAATGAGCCTACACTTGCAGGTATCGTAACTCTTCTCAATAGTGTCCAAATTGGATCTTTTGTTAATTTTATTGATTTAGACAAAATTATCCTTATTTAAATTCTTTTTGAAAAATATATTTTTTTCCAGATTGCTTTGCTTTGTATATCTGACTTTGTCTCATTCTAAAACGAGATTTTTGGTTTTTTGAGAGTTTATCAATACAATTTGGACAAGTTACACCCTCTTCATATCTTTTAGATTTTTTATCTTTAGTTGAAATTGGTTGTCTACATCCACCGCAAATTGAATAAGTTCCTTGTACTAATCCATGTTTTAGAGTTACTCTATTGTCAAATACAAAACACTCACCTTTCCATAAACTGTTTTTTTGTTTGATTTTTTTTAGGTAATTCAAAATTCCACCCTTTAATTGATAAATATTTTTAAAACCTTTTTTTTCTAGAAACACAGAGGCCTTTTCACACCTAATTCCACCGGTGCAAAACATTGCTATTGGTTGATCTTTTTTTAACTTTTTTAAGTATTTTGGGAAAT
>CACMPD010000016.1 GCA_902615425.1 uncultured Pelagibacteraceae bacterium | reverse complement strand
GGTTTGTTATTTTTTTTATATTTTCATTCATTTTTATATATTTGGAATTTTTTAATAATCCTTGATTGTTAGATATAAAAAGGGCAATTTGTATGCCATGAGCTACTGCTATGCCATGAGGAATTTTAAAATTTGTTGTTTTTTCAATAGCATGACCAAAAGTATGTCCAAAATTTAAAATCAGTCTCTTACCTGTATCAAATTCATCATCTTCAATAAATTTTTTTTTAATATTCAAACTTTGAAAAATTATTTTTTTAAAAATTTTTTTATTTGAAGGTATCTTGTGTAAATTTTTAAAAAAATATGAATATTTTGTTTTAGATAGAAAAAAATAATGAGACATTTCTCCTAATCCTGACAAAATTTCTTTAAATTTTAAATGTTTTAAAATATTAGTATCGATCTTAATTTTTTTTGGAGGGTAAAAATTTCCAATCAAGTTTTTAAATCCTTTAAAATTGATAGAAGTTTTTCCTCCAATACAACTATCACATTGTGATATAATTGTTGTTGGATAGAAATGCCAATCAATACCTCTAAAAATAATAGAGGATAAAAACGATGATATATCTTGAATTATACCTCCACCTATACATATTATTTTAGTATCCCTACTAACTTTTAAATCTAATAATTTTTGAATAATTTTTTGAAGTTCCGAAAAATTTTTTTCTTTTTCAGAGGAATGAATTATAATCTTTTTTCTATTCAGTTTTATTTTAGAGTTGATAAATTTATCAATTATAAAAATGTCATCTTTACTCTCTTTTTTTATTTGTGATCTAATGTCATTAATAAATTGTACCTCATAATTTCTTAATTTTGAGGAAATAGTAATTTTTTTCATTGAATAATAAATCCGCCATCAATTACACAGTTTTGACCAGTTATATAATAATTATTGTCAGAACTTAAAAAAATTATGTAAGGTGCTATTTCCTCTGGTTTTGCTATTTTTTTCAATGGGATATCATTTTTCATTTTATTCATTAATTTTTTACCTAAAATTTTTCTGGTCAAAACTGTATCGACAAATCCAGGACTTACAGAATTTACGAGAATGTTATATTTTGCTAAATCTAAAGCACACGCTCTAGTTAAACCAATAAGTCCGCTCTTTGAGGATGAGTATATAGCTCGTTTACTCTTACTTATTGATCCAAAAATTGAGGAAATATTGATAATTTTTCCTTTTCTTTTTTTTATCATTTTTTTTGATGTAATTTTGATAATTTTTGTAGGTATTGTTAAATTAATTTTAATTATATTTTCTATGTCCTGATCTTTTACATCGTAAATATTATCAATAATATTTATTCCTACATTATTAATTACAATATCAAAGTCTATCTTTTCAATTCTATTTAAAAAAAAATCAAGTGAATTTTTATCTAAAAAATTACATTTAAAAACCTTTAAATTTTTTTTATTAATTTGTAATTTTGTTGATGTTGAAAAGACTTCTGCCCCAAGTGATAAATATTTCTTAATTAAACAACTTCCAATTCCACTATTATAACCTGTAATTAAGATTTTTTTTTTTTTAAAAGAAGTTTTCATTCTTAAAATTTATTCTGAAACCAATGAGCAAAAATATGATTAATGATAAGCTGAATGTCTTCTACTGGACCATAATCTGATTTAAGAGATTTAATCAATATATATTTATGACAATATTTTAATAATTTACCACCATCAAAACCTAATAATCCAATTACTTTTCCTTTTCCATTAATCCATTGGGCTGCTTTGATCAAATTTATTGAATTTCCGGAAGCTGATAAAATAATTGCAACGTCTCCCTTTTTAAACTTTATTTTAAGTTGATTTAAAAAAATATTTTCGTAGCCAGTATCATTGGCTATAGCAGTTAAAACAGATTGATTTGAATTTAAACACTCAATGTTAAATGTTTTTTTTGATTTCGATTTTTTCATAATATCAAATCCTAAATCATTTGCCATAGTAATTGTAGTTGCTGCTGCTCCACCATTACCAAAAACAAATATAGTTTTATTTTTTTTTTTTACTATTTCTAATTCTTTTCTAATTAGATCTAAACTGCTTACGTCCAATTCATTTAATGAATCTTTTAAGTAATCAATATATTTTTTTATGAATATTTTAAAATTTTTAGAACTTTTAAAGTGATATTTTAATGTTTTCATTTTTTTTTATTTTAAATTTTTATACCATTCGACATCAGATAAGTAAATTTTATCTATCATTTGCATTACATTTAAAGCATCCTGATATGAACCAGTTTTAACTTTAATGTTATTATTGATAATTTTTGCAAACTCTTCTATTTCTAATCTCCAAGAAAAATCTTTATGAAATTGATAAATTTTTTTTTTATTTTTTGAGTTGAGATTAGGTTTGGATATAATTGTAATTTTTTCTTTTCCATATGATTTTGTACCTGAAAGTATCCCACTTAATACTATCAATGCTTTTTCTAAAGTGATTTCTAAAGAAAATTTATGTTCCCATTGTGTCGCTGTGGAATGAATTGATGCTATTATATTTCTTTTTTTACTCCTCATAATAGCAAAAGCATTATCTTCAACATTATAATTCCAATAAGAATTTGAGATAAAGCTTTTAAATTGATCGAATTCACCTCCAAATTTTGTGATTAAATCCAATAAATGAATTCCTTGATCTATTAAAATTCCTCCGCCTGAATATTTTCGATTAGCTCTCCATTCATTTTTTCCAAAAGTGACAATTTTGCTTTTACCATAAACTGCTCTTAAATTTATTATCTTTCCGTAAATTTTAGAATTTATAAGATTTTCAGCCTTTTTGACAGAACCATGATATCTGTGGTTGAATCCATATTTCAATTTTAATTGCTTATTTTTATCTAAAATTTTTTCTAAAGATTTCAACTCTTTGAAGTTTCTAGCAGGTGGTTTTTCACAGAAAACATGAATATTTTTTTTTAAAAAAAAAGATGTAACTTTTACGGCTAAATAATTTGGAAGAGTTATAAAAACTGCATCTAAATTATGATCAGTGAACTTTCTGTAATCTTGATAAAAATTAATTTTTTTACTTTTAAAATCTTTTATAAAACTTATATCAGAGATACAACGTAATTCATAAGACCTATTTTTAACTATATATTTTTTACGTCTTTGTCCAACAACTCCAAAGCCTATTATGCCAACTTTTATCATAGATTTATAATTTTTTTTTTTGATATACAATAGTTTGTGAATTCAACATGCTTAATTTTAGATTTAGCAAAATTTGAAATTTTTCCAAAGTAAGAAAATTTATAAATATTTGAATGAAATTTCTTTTTTAAAAAAATTGTAGCCTCATTTGAATTAATAATATTATAAGGTATCTTGATTTTTTTCTTGTGATTGAATGATAAATAAGACTTGGTTATATCATTGTCTATTGTCTTTAAATTAGTTTCTCTAAGATCAAATATTAAAAAATTTTTAAATAAGTTTTTCGAATTAATAAGTATTTTTTTCCACTCTGAAGTTAAATGTAAAACTCCATAAATTATAACTATATCATATTTTTTTTTGAGATTTCTAAAATTATTATTTTTAATTAGATGAAAATTAGCTTTAGGATATTTTTTTTTTGCTTTTATGATCATTTTTTCACTATTATCTATTCCTGTATAATCAAATGACTTTAAGTAAGATTTTAGAATTCTATACAAGCCACCTTGAGCACATCCAATATCAAGAATTGAACAGTGTTCGAATAATATTTTTGACAAGAAAAATTTTTCACCTAAATAAAGATCTTCTTTTTTTTGTCGCTCAGATGAAAAAAAAATTTGAGCTTCTAAATCATTCCAAATATTCATTTATTATTTTTTTTATTAAATATTTTTGAATATTTTTTAAAAATTTTATCTTTAAGCATATATTTTTGTACAGTTTCTAAATCTTTTTTACAATCAACTGAAAAAGAAACCTTGAAAGGATAATTTGCTACAAACTGTCCTCCATAATTATCACATATTCTATTTGAGTCACAGGATTCAACTTTTTCTAAAAAAGATTCTTTTGTTAAATTAAATCTTTTTAAAAATTTGTATCTAAATGCAAAAATACCGTAAATTCTTTTTGCTTGAATTTTTGTACTAAATTCTTCACAATAAGGTATAGGTGATCTTGAAGTATAAAGTACTTCTTTTTCTTTATTATTTATTATTTTTACTATATTCGGGTCATTAAATTGTTTTTGATTATTAATCTGCATTCCCAAAACTATTGAACCAGCTTTCTTATTATTTTTTATCTCTCTTATAACCTTTTCAATCATATCAGGTCTCAGCATTGGTTCATCACCTTGTACACATACTATGATATCATTTTTATTTATTTTAAATTTTGCTTTAGAAATCTTATTAGCTGCTTCAAAAACTCTATCAAGGCATCTCTTGTGCTTTTTAGAAGTTGACAAATATGGAATTTTTGTACTGATACAATAATTAGAAATTTCTGAATCACATCCTGCTACAATTAATTTATTCCAACTCTTAAACAATTTGGCTCTTAAATAGACATGCATTAACATTGGTATACCATTAATAAGTTTTAAAGGTTTACCTGGAAATCTAGAAGCTGCCATTCTAGCAGGAATAATTCCAATTATCTTATTTTTCATTTTTTATATCTATAAAGTTTTGAAATTTTTTCATTTTTTTTTCCCAAATTTTTGGATTGTAAATATTTACCTAAAAAAATCTCTTTGTTTGTTTCGCTAGAAACATAAAATGAATTTAATAATTCTAATGTTTTTAAACAATCAGATTTTTTCACTACTTCATTTTTCTTATTTTTATAAAATCTTAAAATCTTTTGATACAATTCACGATGGCCAAAACCATAGACTATTGGAAACTTTTCTGAATATTTTTTACACATTTTTGAGTTTGGTGTAAAAATTTCTAAATTATTTACTGCTATACCACCCAGTTGAGCCATACCTTTTGATCCCAAAAAAGATATGGAAGCTTCAAAATCATCTGGTCTAGCTGCTGTTGTTATTTCTAAATTTCCTATAGATCCGTTTTTAAATGTCAAATTTGCCAAAGCTGTATCTTCAACTTCTATTTTAGAACCAAGTGTTCTCATTATTGCTTTAACAGATTTTACTTCTCCATTTAAATATCTAAGTAAATCTATGTGATGAATTCCTTGATTAGTTAAAGCTCCACCATCATGAGAAAAAGTGCCTCTCCAATCTGACATATCATAATATCTTTGTGGTCTACACCACCTCACTCTCACAGAACATATATTTATTTTACCTAATCTTCCTTGAGAAATAGATCTTTTTAAAAATTTTACTGCCCTATTGTATCTATTTTGAAATACTGGAAAAATATTTATCTTTTTTAATTTTGACAATTTATAAATACGCTCCAAATTCTTAACTCTTAAGGCTGGTGGTTTTTCTAAAATTAAATCTATTTTATGATTTTTTATTATATCTAAAGCATGTTCATAATGCATTCCGGAAGGGGTTAAAATTGCAACTAAGTCAACTTCGCATTTGGCAATCATCTCATTATAGTCTTTATATTTCCTTATCTTTAAATTTTTATTTTCATATATAATTTCATCACATTTTGACTCAATTAAATCACATATTGCTACAATCTTAAAAAATTTATGTAATTTTTTTAGAATATTTATATGATGCTTAGTAACTCTCCCAGCGCCTATGAATGCAATTCTTTTTTTTTTCATGTTTGCTCTAAAATTTTTATAATTTTCTTTATATTTTTTGTACTTGTGAGGGTTATTCTGGAGTAGTTATTTAAGCATTTGTGACTTTCTGACAATCTAAAATAGCTTAGATTTGACAAATTTTTAATTATTTTTTTTTTATTTTCATCTTTTATTTTGAAATGAATAAAATTACCCTCGCTAATGAAATAATCAAATTCTTTTTTTTTAAGAAATTTATAAAAATCAATTTTAGCTTTTTTCATATCTTTTATAATAGAATTCAATTGAATCAAATATTTTTCGTTTAATATCAGTTTTAAAAATTCAGAACCAAAAGTATTTATTTCATACATTGGTCTTATCTTATTAAGAATTTCAATATTTTTTTTATTTGAAATTATATATCCCAATCTTAAACCAGCTAATCCCCAGGCTTTAGATAATGATCTTACAATAAATATATTATTAAATTTTTTTACAAGATTTTTTGATGTTTCTTTACAAAATCCGTAATATGCTTCATCAATCAACAAGTTACATTTAAGTTTATAACAAACTTTTATTAATCTAACTAATTTCTCTTTTTTTATAATAGTTCCAGTTGGGCTGTTTGGATTAGCAATACATAATAATTTAGGTTTTCCTAATTTTATTTTTTCTACTAACTTATCTAAATCTAGATAGGGTCCATTTTTTGAATATTCATAATCAAATTTATGATGCTTTAAATCAAAAATTTTTGGATAAATTTCATACATTGCAAACGTTGGTGAAAGTGTAATTACTTTTTGATTTTTTTTTGTAAAGGCTTCAAAAATATTTTTTATACATCCGTCTGATCCATGACCAAAAATAATATTTTTTGTAGGTATTTTTTCATAAACAGAAATTTTTTTATATAAACTTCCAAGTTCAGGATAAGTAGAAATATGTATAGGATTAATTTTATTTAAAATTTTTTTATATAAATTTTGTAATTCTGGATGAGTGTTCTCATTTTTATCTAGCCATAATCTGCTAAATTCTCTTGGTTTTTCTAAAAGCCACGAGGGTCGTTTAATTTTGTAAATTTGTTTCATATCAAATTATACATTTTCAAATATTTTTTTCATTGGATTTAAAACAATTTTTAATTTTTTATTTGAAGGTTTTTATTAATTAAATTTATCATATTACATACATTAAAATATAGTATTTAATAAGATTTATTTATATATATTGACAAATGATATTTAGAAGTTTTCAAACTATATGTTTCAAAATTTTATATTTTTTTCTCATAATATTAGAAAAGATTTTTAAAAGAAATATTTCACTTAGATTTAAAGAATTTTTAGAAAGAGAAAATTATTTAAAAAAGACGATTTGTGGTAATGAAGTTTCATTTTTTACACCAAACGAATTAATAAGATGGAGAGTTGAATCAATTTTAGATAAAGAACCTGAAACAATTCAATGGATAGATGAATTTGAGGATAATTCAACATTTTGGGATATTGGTTCAAATATAGGATTATACTCAATTTATACAGCCATAAAAAAAAAGGGGGTAAAAATTTACTCCTTTGAACCCTCGACTTCAAATTTAAGAACTTTGAGCAGAAATGTGTCTATAAATAATTTACAAAATAAAATTTGTATTATTCCTTTTGCTCTATCTAATTTAGAAAATAAATTTCTACTTTTAAGAGAAAAAAATTTTAAAGAAGGTGGAGCTTTGAATGCTTTTGGAGTTGATTATGACTATTCTGGAAAAAAATTTAATTTTTCTAATTCTTATAATACTTTTGGAACATCTTTAGATAATTTAGTTAAACAGGAAATTTTAGATTTCCCAAATTACATTAAAATTGATGTTGATGGAATAGAGGATTTAATTTTAGATGGTTCTAAAAATATTTTACAAAATAAAAATCTAAAAAGTATTTTAATTGAAATAAATGATAAATTTCAAAGTCAAAAAGACAGGATAATACTAACAATGAGAAATAATAATTTTGAATTAGTACATAAAAAAAGAAATGAAAACTATTATAAAAATGAATATAATGGAATTTATAATTATATTTTCAGAAAAAATTAATTAATTTTAAAAAAGTTCTGATAATAGTTAATAGTTTTATTTAAACCAATTTCAAAACTTGTTTTTGGCTTCCATTTAAAAACTTTTTTTATATTACTAATATCAGGAAAAATAATATTAGTCTCGTCTTTACGTAATTTTATTATCTCAGGTGATTGCCTACCTCCCTTACACAATTTTTGAATTTTTTTTGCAACTTTGATTAATTCTAAAGGTTTACCATAACCAACATTAAAAATCTTTTCTGAGGAATTGCTTATTTCTTTTTTCTTTAATATCCGGCTGATTAAATCAACTAAGTCGTCTACATATAAAAAATCACGGTAAATACCGCTTTTATGACATAAATAACTATCTCCAATTAAACATTTGTTTATTATTATTGGTAAAAACCTATTATTTGACTGATAGGGTCCATAAACCTGATAAAGCCTTAAAATAATAGCATTTAAAGAATTTTTTTTTATCTTGTTTATTATATATCTGGTGACTTTAAGTTTATTTTTTCCATAATTCATTTTTGGGGAACAATTGTTACTTTCTTTGTGTGGTGATTTTAATTTACCATACTCTGCAGAACTACCTAAGTGTAAAAAAAATTTTATTTTTTTTTTTACAAAATAATCAATTAAATTTTTTAAACCAAGATATTGATTTCTATAAATTGATTCTTTACCATAATGATTTACATAACCACTGGCATTTAAAACTACATCGAAGGAATATTTGTTTAAAATTTTAAAATTATTTTTTTTATTTATATCAAAAAAAAAATATTTTATGCCTTTTATTCTATTTTTAAAAATTTTGTTATTTGATAAACTATACACTTTATAGTTTTTTTTTAAATTTTTTGCTAGGTGAAAACCGATAAAACCCGTTCCACCAATTATCAGAACTTTTTTTCTCATTAATCTCAGCAAAAAATTTTTAAATTTAAAAATTTAAATATCATCTGAATACCAATTATTTCCTATGGACTCTTTTATATCAAAATTTTTAAAAGCTATCGGACCCGAATTTAAAGGTATTCCAAACTTTTCGTCTTCCTCAACTTGATTTACTAGTGAATTTAAGACATGATCAAATGAGTCTAAAAATCTTGAGTCACTCTCATCAAATTTAATCGGTTTTCTTTGAGATAAAAAATTTTTAATATTTCTTTCTAGTGAGTTTTTTTTATCATCTAATCTACCAATAATTACTTTTTCATTACCTTGTCTATTTAAAAAACCCGCTTCTCTAAATAAAAAAATATCTCCGTGTAAATCAATAGCTACTGAAAGTTGAGAAAAACCATATGATCTTATTTTTTCACCTTTAATCTTTACTAGACCTCTATCAAATATTCTCTGAGATAAGTATTCTAAAGAATATCCATAGTCTACATGCAAATTAGGGCATAACTGCAATCTTAAATCTTCAAAATTTTCGATTATTTTTAAAAGATCTTTTCTTTCATTTTCTTTCATGCTTTCATTAAGTCTATATTTTCTTTCTTTATCAAAATTTTCATCCTGACCAGTAACACTTTGATAATCGTCTCTTAAAGTAAGAAAATTAATTCCTTCACCATTTTTGATCTCTAAATTTATTTCATTTATAAGCTTTAATACATCTTTTAAATAATTATAATTTTCGGGTAATATAATGAAGTTAAATCCTACCTTTAAATTTTTATTCATTTCATTTCTAGACGTTAAAAAATTAATTACATTTCTTTTTACCATTTTAAAACTTTTGTCTAATTGGGTTATTTTTTTATATGAAGCGTCATCATATCCATACAGGGAGACTCTTAAGGAGTCTAATAACCAAATTTCAGGATTTTTTTTTATATATCCCTCTGTAAGAGAATAAGCATTTGTGATTAAAGGTATCTTAAAACCAGATTCATGACCTTTTTTAATTATCCTACCAAGTCTTGGATTTGTTAAGGGTTCAAGTCCACCAGAAATTGAAATTTTTGTACCCACTATTGCATCAGAAATAACATTATTTATTTTGCTAATTCCTTCATCAATTATTGAAGTATCATATTTTGCTTTTTGGTTTCTTCCACAAAAACCACAATAAAACATACATGAAACTCCAGGAAAAATCGCTATTCTTAGAGGAAACTTGTAATTATTATTAATTACATCATTAACCCTATAAGAAAATGGTAGAATAGTATTCCAGTATTTTTTAGCTGCACTATTTTTGGTTATTTGTAATTGTAACTTATGATTTTTCCTTATTACATTATTCAAATCTAATAAATACTGTTTATCTCTAAAATTAATTTTTTCAAAAATATATTCTTGAGAAGTCCATGGCTTCATTGAAAAACTATCAACAATTTTTTTAATATCTTGTTCTATTTGACTTAAACTTAAATTATTATATTTTTTAAGCAATTCGTTTTTAAGAAAGTTGTCGTTGTGCATAATTAATTAATATTTCAATAAAATTTTTTATTAATTTTAGAAATTAATTTACTTGAAAATAAAGAATTAGAAAAGTTTCTATTTAAATTCGTTTTATTATTCAGAACATGTTTTATCATAATTTCAAGTGGATCTTTATCGTATTTCATCATATCGACGTTATTAATCTGATGCTTTTTTAATTTTGATTTAATATTATAGATAAATTTAAATGTTTTATCATTAGTTAGAAAAATAATTAAAAGATATTCCTTATTTTCTCTATATTTTTTAACTTTAATATCTTTGATATCTATATATTTTTTTAATAAATAAAAATCATGATATGCGAACCTATGTAGCAGTGAGTCATCATTAATTTCAGACTTTTTTTCTCTTATAATTAAATTATTTTTTTTAATTGAAATTTTTTTTTTTTTAAAAAACTCGACATCATTAACATATAATCTCGTTTTTTTTCTTTTTGATAACTCAAATAATTTGACTGATCTTAAAAAATTATTAGTTAAAGGTTTTTCACAAAATACATTTTTTTTCTTTTTTATAAAATATTCAACTATTTTGAAATGTGTCTTATTGTTAGTTAAAATAAAGATCCAAGAAATTTTACTTAAATGAAATTTTTTATAGCCCGTTTTAGTATTGGCAATAAATTTTATATTTGCAAACTTCGCTATTTTTGGAAGCATAATTTTAGCCCACTTACCATTTCCAACAACACCAACATTTTTTTTAGTCATAATAGATAATTTAATTTTTGTGCCAAACCAACAGAAGTATTCCATTTACCAGACAAAATTGTAATAATTTTTTTATTTATTTTAATAATTTGATTTAATCTTGAGTCGGTCTTTTCTTTATTTATCTCAATTGTCCTTACTACAAAAAATGATCCTACGTATTTTGCTTTTTCCAAAAATGGTAAAAAATATTTAGAATTTTTAATAAATTTGTTAAATCTTGAAACTTTAATGTTTTTAATAACACCCTTATTTACAAACTTTTTTTTGAAACTTTTAAATTTTGGGAAATAATCTTCGACAATTTCAATTTTTGAAAATTCTACGTCACTTAATAAATGATAATTGGTACCCAAATAAGGATCTAAAGATACAAATTTACCATCTAAAACCATAAAACTTTCTTTTTTAAATTTTTTTGGTAATTTAATTATTATTTTTTCTACTAATTCATATTTGTATTTTTTTTTTGGTTTAACTCCCAAATCTTTTAAAACAATATTATTTTGATCATAACAAGCAATTATTATCATATCATAATTAACTATGTCTTTTTTTTGAATTTTTTTATTTAAGATCAAATTTATTTTTGATTTTCTTATCTTTGATAAAATTTTTTTTTTTATAGTAAAATAATTTAAATTTTTCTCATCAGACAAAATAGGCTCAGAAACATTACCACTAAAATTTGTATTTTTAACCTTTTTGAAAAATAATTTATTTTTTTTTAAAAATTTTATATATTTGATATAGTTTGTTTTTGATTTGTGCTTACTTACAGCATAATAATTATTTGTTTTTCCTAATATATCTGTCCCATAAAATCTTATAAAAGACTTATTAAATTTTTTAACCTCATTTAATGTTTCAATAGAACGTGGATAATGATATCCCTGATGAAACCTCATTTGATTAGCTTTAGATGCACCATTTAAAATAGTTTTCTTCTTTTCGTAAAGATCAATTTCGTGTTTTTTTGACAATAATAATGCTGCTGCTACACCAAAAAAACCTGAACCAATAATTGCAATTTTTTTTTTCATTTTTGCTTTTTTGAAAATAAAAATTTTAATAACATTAAATCTTCTTTGGTGTCTAAATCTACAGATTTAATTCTATTTAATAAAAAACCTCTAGAATTTGAATGAATTTTTTTTGACAACCATAATTCTTTGTTTCCGATATAAAATTGTCCTGCATCGTGAAATAGTTCGCGTAAATTCTGTGTATTTTTTAATTCGTTATATTTATTTATGAAAGACAACTTGTTAGTGTTTGATTTTATATAAGCTCTTTGAGGTGGATGTGGATATTTTGAAATAGACATAACAAAAGAACTTTTTTTTTTTCTAAAAAATTTTAATGCTAAATTAATATCATTTGCATCTATTAATACAGCTGACGGAAATACAGCTATAACTTCTGAAATATTATAATCCTGACTAATTAACTTTTTGATCACATCTATAATTACAGATTGAAATGGTGATTTATCATTAGATAACTTTTTTGATCTTTTAACTAAAATATCAGCACCAAACTTTCTTGAAATATTTAGTATTTTATTATTGTCTGAACTAACAATAATTTTATCAATTACTTTTTTTTTCTTTAATTTATTTAATTCATCTAAAGTCCATCCAATGATGGGTTTCTGAAAAAATTTAATAATATTTTTATTTTTTATTCTCTTGCTTCCTCCCCTTGCTGGAATTATTGCAAAAATCATCTATTTATTTTCTACAATTAACTTTTTTAAATCTCGAATTGTAAGGTAAGAATTAACTTTAGAATTATATGAAAATTTTTTTTTTATCTTCTTATTTCGAATTTTTTTGATTGATTTTTGTATATCACCAGAAATTAAATTATCTGTAAGATGAATATAATATTTTCCGAAGTCGTATATATGTTCAGACTCATCAAAATTTATTAATTCTTCATGCATTTTTTCCCCAAACCTAGTCCCAACAATTTTGAAACCTTTCTTCGGGTTAATTGCTTTAACAAGATCTGATAGTCTATAAGAGGATATTTTTGGTATAAATGTTTCTCCTCCAAAACTTTTTCTTATTGCGTTAAAAACTAACTCAATCGCATCATTCATCGTTATACTGAATCTTGTCATTTTTAAATCTGTCACTGGCAACGTCTTTCCAATTTTATCATAATGAATAAATAAAGGTATTACAGATCCTCTTGAAGAATTAACATTTCCGTATCTAACGACTGAAAATTTTGTTTTCTTTTTTCCAATTATATTATTTGCAGAAATAAAAAGTTTGTCTGAACAAAGCTTTGTTGCTCCATATAAATTTTTTGGTGCAACTGCTTTATCTGTTGATAGAGCTATAACTTTTTTTACATTATTTGAAAAACAGGCTTCAATAATATTTTGCGCACCCAATATATTCGTTTTTACAAATTCAATAGGATTATATTCTGCTGCTGGTACTTGTTTCAATGCAGCTGCATGAACTAAAATGTCTATATCATTAAGTGCATATTTTAATCTATTAGCATCTCTAACATCTCCAATAATAAATCGAATTTTTCTGAATTCTTTAGAAAAGTTCAATTTTAAGTAATCTGAAAAATTACTTTGTTTAAATTCATCTCTGCTAAATAAAACAATTTTTCTAAAAGGGATTTTTTTCTTAATTAAAAAAATACAAAAATCCTTTCCAAAAGAACCAGTTCCACCAGTGATTAAAATAGACTTATTTTGAAACATTATTTAGTAATTAATAAATATCATATCTTTTTCTGTTAATAGATATTTTAAACATTTACTACACTATATCTTGTTTTATGGAAGCATAATTTATTAATATTTATTTTCGCCCAATTATATTTTTTGGGCAAATTTTACTTTAATAGCTTTATTAATAATTGACTATTCCGTAAGTTTCCAAATTTTTCATTAATTAAATAATCTCTCTTAAAATATTTATACTTATTTAATGTGTAATTACTCAATTTTAAATTAGCATTAAAATTTTTTCTTTCATCAATATTAATAAAATTACTTTTAAAAAAGTTGGATATACCTTTGGTATATTGAAAAAGAGATATATTTTTATAATGCTCATTTGTGATTATAAATAATATTGGCTTTTTAAAATATACTGCATAAGAAATTGCGGTAGACATAGTTGTTATAACCAGCTTGGAGTCACGAATTAACTTTAAAGTTGAATATTTAGATGCAAATCGTTTTTTGTTTTTATAAATTGGAGAGTTAAAATTATCTTCTTCTCTGGGATGTTTCGCTATTTTTATTTTGAATCCAAAATTTTTTTCTAAATTATTAAAAAAAATATTTAAAGATTTTAAGACTTTTTTAGAATTTTCTCTTCGAGATGTATTGTAGTTTGCTGAGTCACTCACAGATTTTAGAGAAAAAGCACTCAAATAAGTTACTGTTTTTTTTTCTTTTATTATTTTTTTATTTTTAAAGTTAATAATCTGTGACCCATCCCAACTATGAAGTCTCAAAATTTTGGAATTTTTCCACTTTTTTTTATAATTAAAATAATCTTTTTTTGAATTTACAAATATATATTTTGGGTAAACATGTTTTGACATTTTTTCTAAAATCAAATTAATTAGTGAAATTTTTTTATGATTTATTATTTGTTTTGGTCTACTTAATAATCTTACAATTTTATAATATATAACTTCGGAAATTTTTTGATTTTCATTAGGATTTAATGAAACCATACTATTAAAGTGAAATACACATACTTTTACCTCTTTTCTTAATAACTTCCAG
>CACMPD010000015.1 GCA_902615425.1 uncultured Pelagibacteraceae bacterium | reverse complement strand
TCTTATAACTAAAAAAACTAGATTATTGATTTTGATAAATCCAAATAATCCAACAGGAAGTTTTGTTGAGAAACCTGTAATTGACTATTTTGCAAAGGAGTTAGAAAAATATCCTCATGTTACTATTTTAAGTGATGAAATTTATAGTAGACAGATTTTTGACTACAAAGAAATGCCTTCTTTTTTCCATTATCCAAATTTAAAAGATAGGTTAATTGTATTAGAGGGTTGGAGCAAAGCTTATTCTATGACTGGATGGAGATTAGGTTGGAGTTATTGGCCTAAAGAACTTATTGAGCACGTGAACAAATTATTAATTAATAGCGTATCATGTGTAAATGCTGCTGCACAATATGCCGGTATTGCTGCATTAGATGGCCCCGATGATTCCATCAAAGATATGTTAGATAAATTTACTTTAAGAAGAAATCTAATTCATCAGGGGTTAAATGATCTACCAGGAGTGGAGTGTAGTTTACCTGGAGGAGCCTTTTATGCATTCCCAAAAGTAATTGGTACAGGAATGAACGGATCTGAATTCTGTAAAAAAGCAATGCATGAGGCCGGGGTAGCGATAGTGCCAGGAACTGCTTTTGGTAAAACTTGTAATGATTACGTAAGATTTAGTTTTGCAGCGTCAAGAGATAACATTTTACAAGCCTTAGAAAATATAAAGAAAATGCTTACTAAATAAGCTGTATTTTTGATAAAATTTTTACTAATATTCTTTTAATGAACGAGCAAGTCCAAGCAGAGTTTAAAAAAATTTTTAATGGAAGATTTTCCACCTCTGAGTCAACAAGAGCAAATTATGCTAGAGGTGAGGATACTTATGATCCCGTTTTGTCTAAAGCTGTAGTTTTTCCTGAAACAAATGAAGAAGTTTCTAAAGTGCTCCATTTATGTAATGAGCACAAAATTCCTGTTGTACCTTTTGGAACAGGAACATCTTTAGAAGGTAATGTTGTCGGTAATGAAAAAGGCATAACCATATGTCTTGAAAAAATGAATAAAATTTTAAGTGTGAATGTTGAGGACTTCGATTGTCGAGTTCAGGCATGTGTAACTAAAGAGCAATTAAATGATTATTTGAGAGAAGATGGAGTTTTTTTCCCTATTGATCCAGGTGCTAATGCAGCAATTGGAGGAATGGCTTCAACATCAGCTTCAGGGACAATGGCTGTAAAATATGGAACAATGAAAACTGTAATCAGTGGACTTACAGTAGTTTTGCCTAATGGAGATATTGTAAATACTGGTAGCAGAACTAAAAAAACATCAGCAGGTTATAATTTAACCAATTTATTTATAGGTTCAGAGGGAACGTTAGGAATAATTACAGAAGTTCAATTGAGATTATCGCCAATACCAGAAAGCATTATGTCTGCAGTTTGTCATTTCCCAACCTTAGAAAATGCAGTTCAAACTGCCCAACAAGTTATTCAATATGGAGTTCCGATCGCTAGAATTGAGATGCTAAACAAAGATCAAATGGGTATTAGTATTAATTACTCTAAATTGAAAGATATCGAAGCAGTGCCAACTTTATTTTTTGAGTTTCATGGATCCGAGGCATCTAATAATGAAAATATTAAAATTGTTGAGGAAATATCGAAAGATAATAATGGAAGTTCTTTTAAATGGGCAAAAGATTTAGAAGAGAGAAATAAGCTTTGGAAAGCACGATGGGATGTTTACTATTCTGTTAAAGCATTAATAAATAATGGAAGAGTTTATTCGACTGACGTGTGTTTACCAATTTCAAATATAACCGAATGTGTAAATTATGCTGAAGAGCAAGCAAAAAAATTCGGATTAAGAGCTCCGATGGTAGGTCATTTAGGCGATGGAAACTTTCATGTGCTTTTGCCTTTTGACCCTGAAAACAAAGAGACATACAAAAAAATAAGAGAATTTAATGATTTGTTAATTAACAAAGCGCTTGAATTGAAAGGTACAATCACCGGAGAACATGGAGTTGGGTTACATAAAAAAGAATATCTTTTAAAAGAACACGCTGACAACATTCCGTTAATGAAATTAATCAAGAGGAGCATTGATCAAAATAATATAATGAATCCTGGTAAGATATTCGATCTAAATTAGTTAATTCTTTATTTTAATGAAAAAAATTCTAATCACTAGAAAATTAATTAAGGAGAGTGAGGACAAAGCCACTAAAACTTTTGATCCAATATTCAATAATAATGATGAGCTATACTCTCAGTCAAAAGTAATAGAAATGAGTAAAGGATGTGATGGAATTTTATCTTCTCTCACAGATAAAATGGATAAAGAAACAATCAACAAATTGCCAGACTCGATAAAAATTATTTCAAATTTTGCAGTTGGATTTGGAAATATTGATTTAGATGCTGCAAAAAAAAGAGGCATTGTAGTTACCAATACTCCTGAGGTTTTATCTGATGCGACAGCTGAAATTGGAATACTTTTAATTTTAGGTGCATGCAGAAGAGCCTCTGAAGGAATAGTATCTGCTCAAGAAGGTGGTTGGAAGTGGTCAGCAGACTATTTAATAGGTAAGCAATTGACAGGCTCCAGACTTGGTATTCTAGGCATGGGAAGAATAGGACAAAAAATTGCAAAGATTGCAAAGTCGTTAGGCATGATAATTCATTATCACAATAGATCAAAGTTAAGTGAAGAAAAAGAACAGGGAGCGATTTATCACGATAATATTAAAAGTCTTTTTTCAGTTTCTGATGTACTATCAATTTGTTGTCCCGCCACTAAAGAAACAGAAAACATGATCAACAAAGAAACTGTTGAATATTTTCCTAAAGGAGCAGTAATTACTAATGTCGCTAGGGGTGATATAGTCGATGATGAAGCTTTAATTGATGCATTAAACAGGAGAAAAATATATGCAGCTGGATTAGATGTATATAAAAATGAACCGAACTTAAATCCTGGTTATAATAAAATTAAGTCAGCATTTATTCTTCCACACCTAGGAAGCGCAACAAAGGATACTAGAATTGCAATGGCAAACTTAGCAATTGATAATATTGATGAGTTTTTTAAAACTGGAGATTGTTTAAATAAAGTAAATTAATTCTACTCTGGATTGAATCTAATTCAACTATTGCGACATCTACGCCTTTTTTTACAAAGACTCTAATCTGATTCTATGTTTTAATTAATTAAGTTAATTAACTTTAATAGGAGTAATAATGACAAAAGAAAATAAATCATTGAAGGTGAAAACATCTTCAAGACGTAAGTTCTTTAAAGCAGCAGCAGCCACGGGTGCTGCAGCGGCAGCAACAGTTGCAATGCCTAACGTTGCATTCGGTGCTCCACAAACTTTAAAGATGCAAGCAGCATGGGGTGGAGGTATCTTTTTAGAGATGGCCAAGCAATATGCTGACAGAGTAAATGCTATGAGTGGAGGAGAACTCAAAGTGGAAGTTCTACCAGTTGGAGCAGTCTTAAAAACTGCTGAAATAGCTGATGGTGTAAGTAAAGGAGTAGTTGATGCAGGTCATTTAGTAACTGCATACTGGTATGGTAAAAATCCAGCAGCTTCTTTATTTGGAACTGGACCATCTTACGGATTTTCATCACAAGAATTAATGGGATGGATTGAAGCTGGTGGCGGAAGAGCTCTATATGAAGAAACATTGAAGACTATTGGTCTTGATGTTGTAGGCTTTTTTGCTATGCCAATGCCCGCTCAACCATTTGGTTGGTTTAAGAAAAACGTAACAAAGGTGAGTGATGTAAAAGGTATGAAATACAGAACAGTTGGTTTAGCTACGGACGTTCTTATGAAAATGGGAATGGTAGTTAAAAACTTACCTGGTGCTGAAATACAGCCTTCTATGAAAACTGGTGTTATTGATGCAGCGGAATTTAATAACCCAACTTCTGATAAAGATTTTGGAATGCAAGACGTTTCAAAACATTATCACTTAGGAAGCTTTCATCAGTCTCAAGAGATGTTTGAGCTAATGTTTAATAAGAAAAAATATAATAGCTTATCTCCAGCCCATCAGGCGATCATCAAGCATGCTGCAGAGGCAACAAATACAGCGAATTACTTTATGGCATTAGTAAGATATTCTAATGACTTAAGTAAGCTAATGAATGAGCATAAGGTAAATGTTTATCAGACATCTGATGAAATCATGAGCGCTCAATTAAAAGCTTGGGATGCTGTTATGAAAGATTTCAGAAAAGATCCTTTATTCGATAAAATTGTTAAATCACAACAAGCTTACGCGAAAAAGGTTATGAAATACTTGTTTATGAATCAGCCTAATTACAGGTTGGCTTATGAACAAACTTTCGGGGATCCTGTAAAAGTTAAGATCTAAGTATAAAAAAGATCATAAAAAGGGGGCTTTGGCCCCCTTTTTTTTTAACTACAAATACTATAGTAATTTATTGATGAGAAATTTTATCCTTTTTGCTGATCTGTTAAATACATGGGTTGGTAAAGCATTTGCGTGGTGTATTGTAGTTTTGTGTTTTGGCACCGTATACGAAGTTATAATGGCTTATATATTTAGAGCCCCAACTTTATGGAACTTTGATTTTAGTTTACAAATGTATGGAGCTTTATTTATAATGGGTGGAGCCTATGCCCTTTGCACTGAAGCACACATAAGAGGTGATGTTATTTACAGATTACTTTCAGTTAAAAAACAAGCAACCTTAGATTTGATTTTATATATTATTTTTTTTATGCCTGGTGTTTGCGCACTTGCTTTCGCTGGAATTGATTATGCCGGCAATGCTTGGAAAGCAGGAGAGACAAGTTGGAATAGTCCTGCAAAAATACAAATATACATGATAAAATCATTAATTCCTGCAACAGGATTTCTTTTAATCATCCAAGGTCTAAGCGAAATGTGTAGATGTATCATTGCTTTAAAAGAGAATCATTGGCCTCAAAGAGAAGTAGTTGATGCCGAAGAGACTGAGAAGCTATTGATGAGAACCTCACATGAAGAACTAAAGGAGGAAAAAATATGACAAATCCTGAAATAGCGATAATGATGATGGGTGTGTTTATTTTGTTTGTTTTATTAGGATTCCCAATTGCATTTACACTCTTAGCTATGGGAGTTGGTTTTGGTTATTATGCTTATTTTTCAAAAGACATGAGCTCAATTTTTGATAACAGAATTTTTGATTTAGTTGTACAAAATACTTATTCTGTAATGGATAATCACTTTCTGACAGCAGTCCCGTTATTTTTATTTATGGGATATCTCGTTGAGAGAGCGGGAATTGTAGCCAGATTATTTAACTCTATACGTTTAGCATCAAGCGGTCTTCCAGCATCTATGGCAGTTGCTGCGTTAGTTACCTGCACTTTATTTTCAACAGCAACAGGAATTATCGGAGCCGTTGTTACACTAATGGGTTTGTTAGCCTGGCCGGCAATGGTAAATGCCGGTTACGATAAGAGATTTGCATCAGGAATTATTTGCTCAGGTGGTTGCTTAGGAATTTTAATACCACCGAGTATTATGTTAATAGTATACGCAGTTATTGCCGAATTATCACCTTTAAGACTTTTCGCAGCTGCAATGTTACCAGGTTTACTTTTAGCGTCCTTATACATAGCTTATGCAGTTATATTAGCTACTTTTAAACCTGAAATAGCTCCTAAGCCAAAGGCAGATGAAATTCCACCTTCAAAAGAAATAGTGAGAGAAGTTATAGTTTCTTTTGTACCTTTATTTACTCTTATAATTTTAGTGCTTGGAACTATTTTGGCAGGAGTAGCAACACCTGCTGAAGCAGCAGCAGTAGGTGCATTTGGTGCATTAGTTATGTCTTACTTCTACAAAACTTTAAAGTGGAAAAATTTTAGAGAGTCAGTTTTTTTGACTGCTAAAACCTCAGCGATGATTATGTGGTTATTTATTGGCTCTTGGACATTCGCATCTGTTTTTTCGTACCTTGGAGGACATGAAGTTTTTGAACAATTTTTCAAATCAATGGATCTACAACCATGGCAATTTTTAGTTATCACTCAAATAATAATTTTTTTATTAGGATGGCCATTAGAGTGGACTGAAATATTAATCATTTTTGTTCCTATATTTTTGCCATTATTAGAATTATTTGGAATAAATCCTTATTTTTTTGCTATGTTAATTGCTCTAAACTTACAGACTTCATTTTTAACACCTCCAATGGCAATGTCGGCGTATTACTTAAAAGGTGTTCAGAAGAAGAATGTAGAGTTAATTGAAATATTTAAGGGTATAATGCCATTTTTACTAATTGTAATCTTATCAATGGTTATACTTTACAATTTTCCAGGCCTCGCACTTTGGTTGCCCGAAAAGTTTTTTGGTACTTAATTATTTAAAATTCGATGAGAGAACTTTGTTTGTTGTCAGCTTTAGAGTTATCAACTTTACTTTCTAAAGGAGATATTCAAGCTGTTGATTTAGCCAAAAGTTATATCAAGAGGATTAAAAAGTTTGACAAAGATGTCAAAGCTTGGGCTTTTTTAGATGAGAGCTTTATTTTAAAAAAAGCTGACGAGTGTGACAATCTTAAAAATATTGGGAGACCTATAGGACCACTTCATGGGCTACCTATTGGAATTAAAGACATATTTGGCACTGATGAGATGCCTACAGAATGTGGAACTGTTTTAAGAAAAAAGAAATATTCAAAAGGAGATGCAACAGTTGTCAGTTTGCTTAAAAGTTCAGGAGCATACGTGATGGGAAAAACAACTACTACAGAGTTTGCGTATTTTGATCCTGGAAAAACAACAAACCCTCATGATTATGAGAGAACACCAGGAGGTTCATCTAGTGGCTCAGCTGCAGCAGTTGCTTCTTTTATGACACCAGTAGCAATCGGATCCCAAACAAATGGTTCAATTATAAGACCAGCTTCATATTGTGGTGTAATTGGTTACAAACCATCTTATGGTTTAGTCTCAAGAAATGGAACTTTGAAGCAATCTTTTTTATTAGATCATGTGGGTATTTTTTCCCGTACTGTAGATGATATTGCGTTCATCCTTAGAGAAATTGTAAAAAGGGATACTGAAGATAAATCTACAATATCATTTTCTTCTGGGAATTTCTTGAAAATTACTCAAGAAGAACCACCTTTTGATCCAAGATTTATATTCTTCAAAACAGATATGTGGAAAAATTTAGATAAAGAATCAATAAAAGTATTTGATAAATTTATAAAGAAACAAGGTTCTAATGTTGAGTTACATGAAACTCCAAGTTATTTTAAAGACATAATGAAATATCATAAAATTATTCATGAAACTGATATGGCATATTCATTTTCTGATTATTATAAAAATGCTAAAAATAAACTAGGAAAAGAGCTTGTAAAAGCTATAGAACGTGGACAAAATTATAAATCTAGAGATTATGTTGAGGCTGTGGAAAATAGGGATTACTTTTACAATTTGTTTTCCGAAGTTTTCCACGATTATCATGGTATTCTAACACCTGCCTCAAGTGGAGTCGCTCCAAAGGGCCTCAACTCTACCGGAAGTCCTGAATTTAGTACTTATTGGACTTATTTAGGTATGCCCTCAATTTCGTTGCCTTTACTTTCAGGATCAAATAATCTTCCATTAGGAATTCAGTTAGTTGGTGAAAAGTTTGACGATGCTAGATTACTGAGAACTGCTAATTGGCTGATGAAAAAAAATAAAAAAGATGTATAAAATTTTTAATTTGATTACTGGAATAATAGGGATCTTATTTGTAATATTATTTTTATTAGGTATTACTCTTACATTAGATAAATCACGTTATATCAGTTTTTTAGATATTCTTCCTGTTTGGATAATAATGTTAGCTGTGATATTTATGTTGTGTTTAGACTTTTATAATTCAACAAAAAATCAAGATAAAGGTGAAGATAAAGAATAAATTCAGCCGTCTTTGAAATAATGATATATGAAGTTTTTTTGATTAAAGTTAATTTTTACAAAAATTGAAAAACTTCAATATTTTTCCTCTATCACTTTTATTTATTCAACCAATTTTTATGGCAAGCAACTTAGTAGTTGCGCGGGGAGGTGTAGAGTTTGTACCACCTATTTCATTAGCTTTTTGGAGATGGACACTAGTTTTTTTAATATTACTCCCATTTACATATACGAGCTTAAAAAAAAATTTTAAAATTATTAAGAAAGAATACAAAAAATTATTTTTTTTAGGGTCCATGGGTTGTGGAGTATGTGGCGCTTTCCCTTTTTTAGCCGGTGAGACAACAACTGTAACTAATATGGGGATAATTTACACATCCTCTCCAGTTTTTATTATTTTAATTTCATATTTTTTTTTTCAAGAAAAAATTAATTTGTCAAAGGTAATTGGTTTGATTGCTTGTCTGATTGGTGTTTTTGTCATTATTATTAAAGGTGATATTGATTTATTAATTAATCTTAGATTTACAATTGGTGATTTATGGATGTTAGCTGCTGCAGTTGGTTGGGCTTTATATTCTATTTATTTATTTTATTGGAAATCAAAATTAAAAATTTTCGATAGATTTGCTATGATCTCCTTTTTTGGTGCTTTAAGTTTGTTACCTTTTTATGTTGGTGAGGAATTTTTTTATAAAAAGACTATTTTTGTAACAGAATTTTATTTATGGGTTATTTTCGCTGCTATATCGCCAGGGATAATTGCCTTTACACTTTATACTATAGCTCAAAAAAAATTAGGTGCATCTTTAACTGGCTTTACGCTTTATGTTTTTACAGTTTACGGTGCAATTTATGGATACTTTTTATTTGACGAAAAATTTGAAAATTATCATATTATTGGGACTATTCTGGTATTTTTTGGCGTATATTTAGCAAAGAAAAATAATGTTAAAAAGGTTTTGGAATAGTTTGTTATTATTTTTACAACTAACAATTTTAGTTTATCTAGTTCTCTTAGTATTTCTTTATTTTTATCAAAGGAACTTAATGTATCATCCTGATGAAAATAATTATTTTGATGACAAACTCTCAGTTTATATTGAAAAAGTTAAAGTCCCAACCCAAGATGGATTAGATTTATTGGGTTGGTATCACGAAAAAGATATAGAAAAAAATAAAACAATTCTATTTTTTCATGGAAATGCTGGATCTTTAGAAAATAGAATTCATAAATTAAATCATTTTAGAGACATGAGTGTTAATTTTTTAATAATTGCTTGGAGAGGTTTTAGTGGTAACGAGGGCAAGCCATCAGAATCTGGATTATATGAGGATGGTGAAAGTGCAATTAAATGGCTTGTAAAAAAAGGTGTAGATGAAAAAAATATAGTAATTTATGGAGAATCATTAGGAACAGGGGTTGCAACACATTTATCCCAGAACAAAGAGTTTGCAGGTATTATTTTAGAAACTCCATTCACATCAATGATTGATGCGGCTAAAAAATTTTATCCATATATACCAGTTGGTCTTTTACTCAAAGATAAATTTGAAAATAAAAATAAAATTAAAAATATTAAATCTCCAATTTTGATAATGCATGGTGAGAAAGATCAAATTGTTCCTTTTGAGATGGGTAAAAAGATGTTTGAAATTGCTAATGAACCCAAATATTCTTATTTTACCAAATATGACAATCATATGATGGAGTATGACGAGAGTCTTGTAAAAGCACTAAACTCTTTTTTGATTAATTTAAATTAAGCCATATTCTAAACAAATATTTTTCAAGATTTAAGATTAAATTCAAAAAGTGAAAAATGTTTTTATTATTATAATTTTATTTATAACTTTAAAAAGCTTTGCTTTTTCAAAAGATAATTCATTTTATCCTGACGATTTATTTCACATAGATCATATGGACTCACACAATAAAAAATTTGCGTTATATTTTAAGGGGCGAGAGAAATCGATTTTAGCTAGAGGTGAAGAAAGTAATTATATAAATGATTATCCAAAAGATCTTTATATCTATAATTATTCAACAAAGTCTTCTTTACCATTGATCTCTTATGATTGGTTTCCCTCTCAAGCCAAGTTTCATTTAGAGGAATATGACTTTCCTGTATTTCCAGACGACTTTGCTTATTATCTTTTAAAAGATGATAAAACACTAGTGATGATTAGTGCAGTTAAAAGTTTAAATGCAAACTTTAAATATGATATTTTTAATAAGAAACTTGAACTTTACCCCACTACAGGAAAATTTGATTTTATTATTTCGTCATTTTCTAAAGATTGTGGGCATTATAAATTTAAAGATAATTATAAGTGTAGTATTTATAAACCTTTAATCTCGAGTAATTTAATCAATTAACCTGCGTAAAAGCCTCAGCAAATTTTTCTGCATTAAATAATTGTAAGTCGTCTTCTTTTTCGCCCAAGCCTAAAGCAATAATAGGTAGTTGATATTTTTTTGCTATCGCCAGTAGTATGCCGCCTTTGGCAGTTCCATCTAATTTGGTCATGATTAAACCAGTTAATGGAATAATTTTGTTAAATTCTTCCACTTGATTGATTACATTCTGTCCCGATGTTGCGTCTAAAACTAAAATAATGTTGTGAGGGGCATCCTGGTCAATTTTTTTTGTGACATTGGCTATCTTTTTATATTCCTCCATTAAATTTTTTTTATTTTGTAGTCTTCCAGCAGTATCGATTAATACTTGGTGAAAATTATTTTTGATTGCTTCTTCAACCGCTTTATATGCGACTGATGCTGGATCAGAACCTTGAGATGATTTAGTTATTTTAACGTCAATTTTATTTGCCCAGTTTTCTAATTGTTCAATAGCTGCTGCTCGAAAAGTATCAGAAGCGGCAAACATAACTTTGTTTCCATTAGTTTTTAAAATTTTACCTATTTTACCAATAGTTGTTGTTTTGCCAACACCATTCACACCTGAGATTAATGTTGCATTGAGTTTATCTTTTTTTTCGAAAAAAGAATTATTCTCTAAAGGTTTCATTAGATTAATAATATATTCTTTTAAAATAAGATTTATCTCGGTTGATAAATCTTTATTTGGGTCGATTTTTTTACTTGAAATGATTTCCTTGATCTCAGATGCAGCCTCGACACCTACATCTGACTCAATTAAAAATTCTTCAATTTTATTTAAATTTTTATCGTCAATCTCTTTTTTTATTATTATTTCTTTTAGTCCAGATGTCAGTGCAGATGCACTTTTTCTAAAGCCTATCTTAAATTTATCAAAAATTCCCATTATAGTTTGAACTCAATTTCTTTTATTTCTGAAACAGGTCCTTTCATGTGGATAGAATTTTTATCATCTATAAGAATTGATAATTTACCTGTTTGAAATTCTATGTCTGTTTTATTTTCAGTAAGATTATTTAATTTACCAGCAAATGCTGTTGCACATGCAGCTGTTCCACATGCTTTGGTCAGCCCCGCTCCTCTCTCCCATACCTTCACTCTAATTAAATTTTTATTAATTATTGTAGCAATTGTAACATTACATTTTTCTGGGAAAATTTTATGATTTTCAACTTCGGGCCCAATTTTTTCAATATTAAAATTTTCAATTTCCTTTACAAAAAAAACAATATGTGGATTTCCAACATTGACTGCCGTTCCACCTGAATGTTCTTTGTTATTTGAATCAATAATCTTAATATTTAAATTTTTCGTATCTAGTTTTTCTGATAAAGGAATTTCGTTCCATTGTAATTTAGCTTTACCAATTTCAGTCGTAACAATATTTTTATCTAATATTTTTGACTCTAAATTTCCATGTGAGGTTGACAAAATGATATTTTCAGATTTTGTCTCCTCAGAGATTAATTTTGCAACACATCTAGTACCATTTCCACACGCACCAGACTCTCCTCCATCAGAATTAAAAAATTTTAATTTTGCATCACTTGATTTGCTAGATTCAATAAATATTAATTGATCACAGCCAATAAAATTTCTATCACAAATTTTTATGATTTGATCTTTAGTCAAGTTGGTAATCTTTTGTCTATTATCAATTATTACAAAATCATTACCTAATCCATCCATTTTAAAAGCCCTAATATCCATATATAGTTATTTAACTTATTTATTGACTTTTTGAACCTCTATTATAGTTTGTGGCAGTTTCCGCAAAAACGTTAAATTTGCGGTGTCTTTGGAAACAAAGAGATCGACACTAGTCAGCGAGGGTTCGCCCACTAGTGCAATTACTGTTGTGTGAAATAAATATGTTTGAAAATTTAACAAATAAATTTGAGGAAGTTTTTTCCTCTTTGAAAAAAGCCCCTTCGCTTGATGAGAGCCAAGTTGATGAAGGCCTTAGAGCTATCAGACAAGCCTTACTAGAGGCTGATGTATCACTTGAGGTCGCAAAAGATTTTATTGAAAAAGTTAAACCTAAAGCTTTAGGGCAAGAAATTATCAGATCTACATCTCCTGGTGATATGGTTGTAAAAATCGTTTATGACGAATTAGTTAATTTATTAGGTGAAAAAAACATTGATGTAAATTTAAACGCCGTTCCTCCCGTGCCAATGATGTTAGTTGGTCTACAAGGTTCAGGTAAAACTACCACTACTGCTAAACTTGCAAGATATTTAGAAAATACAAAGAAAAAGAAGGTAATGATGGTCAGCTTAGATATTTATAGACCAGCTGCACAAGAACAGTTGAAATCTTTAGGTGAGCAAAATGATATCTTAACTTTACCAATTATAGATGGTCAACAACCAGCAGATATTTGTCAGAGAGCAATAAGTGCTGCAAATTTAAATGGTGCCGACATTATCTTGTTTGATACAGCTGGCAGAACACAAATAGATCTTCAAATGATGAGTGAAATAAAGCAGATTGAAAATATAATCAATCCTGCCGAAACTTTTTTAGTTGCAGATTCTTTAACTGGTCAAGTAGCAGCATCAGTTGCAAAAGAATTTAAAAATACTGTAGGTTTATCAGGAATTATTTTAACAAGAGCTGATGGTGATGCCAGAGGTGGGGCCGCGGTAAGTATGAAATTTGTATCAGAGGTTCCAATTAAGTTTTTGGGGGTTGGAGAAAAAATTGAAAATTTTGAGGTGTTTCATCCCGATAGGATTGCAAACCGAATTCTTGGAATGGGAGATATTGTATCTTTAGTTGAAAAAGCAGCACAAGATTTAGGTGAAGAAAATATTAAAAAGACAGAAGAGAATTTAAAAAAGGGACAATTTTCAATGCAAGATTATTTAACTCAACTAAGACAGATGAAAAAAATGGGTGGAATAGAGGGAATCATGTCTTTTATGCCAGGTATTTCTAAAGTTAAATCACAAATGGATGCTGCGGGTATTGACGAGAATGTTATCACTAAGAATGAGGCTATAATTTTATCGATGACAAAAAAAGAAAGAGAGAACCCAAAAATAATTGATGGTTCTAGAAAAAGAAGAATTGCTAATGGTTCTGGAACTGATCCAGCCACTATCAATAAATTGTTAAAACAATTTAAAATGATGTCTGAAATGATGAGAAAGATGTCTAAAGGAAATCTGAAAGGTATGTCTGACAAAGGAATACCACCAGAATTATTTAATCAATTAAAATAAAAAAGGAGAGTAAATGTTAAAACTTAGATTATCAAGAGGTGGAACAAAGAAAAGACCAGTTTACAAAGTTGTTGTAGCTGATAGTCGTTTTGCAAGAGATGGACGTTTCATAGAAAAAGTTGGTTTTTTTAATCCTCTATTACCCAAAGAAAAAAAAGAAAGAATAGGATTAGAGGCTGAAAGAATTAAATATTGGTTAGGCCAAGGTGCACAACCGACTACAAGAGTAGCAAGAATCTTAGGTGAAAATGAGTTAATGCCAATGCCTGCTAATGGTAATAATCCTCAAAAAGCTATTCCAAAAAAAGATAGAAAAAAAGAAGGGTCTGATGATGCTAAAAAGGAAGAGGCAGCAAAAGCAGACGCAGCACCGACAGATGGAGCAAAAAAAGAAGAAGCTCCAAAAGCAGATGCTAAAAAGGAAGAATCTCCAAAAGCAGAAGCTAAAAAGGAAGAATCTCCAAAAGCTGAAGCTCCAAAAGCAGAAGCTAAAAAGGAAGAGTCTCCAAAAGCAGAAGCTCCAAAAGAGGAAAAAAAGTAATTTAAGGTTTACTTATGTTAAAGATACAAGTGTTAACACTTTATCCAGAAATTTTCCCTGGTCCGTTAAACAAAGGATTATATGGAAAAGCAATGGCTAAAAAGATATGGAGTCTTAATGTAATAAACATAAGAGATGCAGCAACAGATAAACACAAAACTGTTGATGATACTCCATATGGTGGTGGATCAGGTATGCTGTTAAAACCAGACATACTAGCAAAATCAATTGATAAAAATATCCAGAAGGGGGAAAGAATTTTTTATCTTTCGCCAAAAGGTAAAAGATTTGATCAAAGACTTGCACAAGATTTATCAAAAGAAAAATCATTCAGTTTAATTTGTGGACATTTCGAAGGTGTTGATGAAAGAGTACTATCCACAAGAAATATTGAGGAAATAAGTATAGGAGATTATGTGCTTTCTGGAGGGGAAACAGCTGCTCTTGTAGTTCTTGATAGTGTGTTAAGACTTTTGCCTGGAGTTTTAGGTAATGATAAATCATCTTCGGAGGAAACTTTTGAAAATGGTCTTTTAGAGTATCCTCAATATACAAAACCTCAAGTTTGGGAGGAAAAATCAGTACCAGATGTCTTATTATCAGGGGATCATAGCAAAATTAAAGACTGGCGTTTATCTCAATCTGAGGCTATAACACGCGTCCGAAGACCAGATTTGTGGCAAAAATATAAGAAGGATTAACTTGATAAATATTGAAATGAAAACGATTGAAGAAATAAATCAACATAATGTAAAAAAAATTCTTTCAGAAAAAAAGATTCCAGAATTCTTTCCAGGTGATGTTGTAAAAGTTGGTGTAAGAATTACAGAGGGAAAAAAAGAGAGAATTCAGTATTTTGAAGGAGTATGTATTGCCAAAAAAAGCAGAGATTTAAATTCTTCTTTTACAGTTAGAAAGATTTCTTTTGGTGAAGGTGTTGAGAGAACATTCCCACTATTTGGTACAGTAATTGACTCAATTAAAGTTATTCGTTCAGGAAAAGTTAGAAGAGCTAAACTATATTACTTAAGAGATAGAACTGGTAAATCAGCTAGAATTGCCGAAAAAATAAGAAAGAAGATTGGTATTGACATAGATGTAAAACCAGAAACAGTAACTGAAGAAAATTTAGCTCCTGTTACAACAGAAGTATCTGATAATAAAGAAGATGTAACTAAGGCAGAGGCCAAGAAAGAAGAAACTCCTAAGGAAGAGCCAAAAAAAGAAGAAACAGCCAAAGTTGAAACAAAACCTAAAACTGAAGAAAAACTTGAAACTTCTCCAGAAAAAAAATAATTTTTTTTTCAATGCCTAATACTCTTTACGACAAAATTTGGAAAGAACACTTAGTTGATCAGCAAGATGATGGTACAGCTTTGTTATTTGTTGATAGGCATCTTGTTCATGAAGTGACCAGTCCACAAGCATTTGAAGGTTTACGAAATTCTAAAAGAAAAGTAAGACACCCAAAGCTTACATTGGCCGTTGCAGATCACAACGTTCCAACTACTGATAGAACCAATGGTATTTCAGATAAAGAATCTAAAATTCAAGTTGATACATTAGAAAAGAATTGTAAGGAATTTGATATCCAACTCTTTGGAATGGAGGATAAGCGTCAAGGCATAGTTCATATAATTGGTCCTGAACAAGGATTTACTCAACCTGGAACAGTTATAGTTTGTGGAGATAGTCATACAGCTACACATGGAGCGTTTGGTGCTTTAGCGTTTGGTATAGGCACCTCAGAGGTTGAACACGTACTAGCAACACAAACTTTAGTGCAAAAAAAAGCAAAAAATTTCAGAATTAATGTTAATGGAAAACTTCCGTTAGGTGTTACTTCAAAAGATGTGATTTTACAAATAATTGGAAAAATAGGAACAGCAGGTGGAACAGGATGCGTTATTGAGTATGCTGGTGATTTAATCAGATCATTGAGTGTTGAGCAAAGAATGACTATATGCAACATGACTATAGAGGGTGGAGCAAGAGCAGGTTTGATTGCACCAGACGAAAAAATTTTCAAGTATTTGGAGGGAAAACCTATGTCACCCAAAGGTGAAAAATGGGATAAAGCTTTAGCGTACTGGAGAAGTTTAAAATCTGATGATGGTGCAAATTTTGATAAAGAAATAAGTCTTCAAGCTAATGAAATTTCACCGATGATTACTTGGGGAACTTCACCTCAAGATGTCATTACTATTGAGGATAAAGTACCAAACCCAGACAATGAAAAGGATGAGGACAGAAAAAATTCTATTGAAAGAGCTCTAAAATATATGGGTTTAAAACCTGATATGGCTGCTAAAGATATTAAGATTGATAAGGTTTTTATAGGTAGTTGTACAAATGGAAGAATTGAAGATTTACGAGAAGCAGCAAAGATTTTAAAAGATAAAAAAATTGCCTCTCATGTTCATGCAATGGTTGTTCCGGGATCTGGTTTAGTGAAAGAACAAGCAGAGCAAGAAGGTTTACATAAAATATTTGAAGAGTCTGGTTTTGAATGGAGAGAACCAGGATGTTCTATGTGTTTAGCAATGAATGCTGATAAATTAAAACCAGAGCAAAGATGTGCATCAACATCAAACAGAAACTTTGAAGGAAGACAAGGTCGAGGTGGAAGAACACACCTTGTGAGCCCAGGAATGGCAGCTGCAGCAGCAATTTCTGGAAATTTGGATGATGTAAGAAAGTATCAAAATTAATGCAAAAATTTTCTACATTAAAAAGTATTCCAGCATATTTACCAATAGTAAATATCGATACAGATATGATTATCCCAAAGCAGTTTTTAAAAAACAATTAAAAGAACTGGACTTGGAAAAAATTTGTTTTTTGAAATGAGATATGATGATAATGGAAATAAAATAAGTGATTTTATATTAAATCAAGATCCATTTACAAATTCAAAAATACTGATAGCAGGAAAAAACTTTGGTTGTGGATCCTCAAGAGAACACGCTCCTTGGGCATTATTAGATTTTGGTATTACATGTGTAATTAGCTCCAGTTTTGCTGATATTTTTTATAGCAATTGTTTTAAAAATGGAATTTTACCAATTATTGTTGATGAGGAAAAAATAAAAGAATTATCTG
>CACMPD010000014.1 GCA_902615425.1 uncultured Pelagibacteraceae bacterium | reverse complement strand
TTTTTTCCTAACTTAAATAATAAACTGTCTGAGTAAGCACTATCACTTAGACTTTGAAATCTTTCATAATTGATTGCAAAAGTATAACCATTCATTTCTACATACTCAAAGCCAATATTGCCCCTAATATTATGTAAAGAATGTTTTTTTAAAGTTTTTCTTACTGTTGTATTGTCAATGTGATTTTTATAAAAATGATCAATATCTGGAGTTAAATCAAAAATATATTCTACAAAACCATTTCTGTTTAGAGTTTTATTATCTAGATATACAGTGTCGTCAAATTTGAAACCCCCCGAAACATTTCCAGTTTTAAAAGTCAGTCTTTCGTGAACATCTACACTGTTTGTGGCGGAAGTACCAAAATCCGTATACTCCGAAAGTTGGGTAATACCTATCTCAAATTTACCAAATGGAGTTAAATTATGTCTGGTATATTCGTTTTCATTTTCATAAATCATTGATGTAAATATTTGTCTGCCGTATCTTTCTCCTGTAACAGTATTTTTGACTAATTGATCAATGCTTAAAAAGCTTGCACCAATTAGAGTATTAAGATTTGATTTTCCATCTAAAGGTATACTTCCATACATATTTAAAGTATATGCTTGGGCGTCTAATTTACTACCTAGACCAGTATCAATTTTAACATCATCATTGCCATATCGAAAAGCTAGCCCAAAGATTTTATTATCAATTAATTTATCAGCTCCAAACATAATACCTCTTGTTCTAATGTCTTTTGGTTTAATGAAACCTTTCTCTCCTACTCTGCCAAATGAAATATCAACATGAGACCAATGAGACCAATTCCTCATACTCTTGAAAGGATTTTTATCTTTTAAGGATACATGAATATATTGATTATTATTAAGTGAGTTTTCTAAATTATGTTTTAAAGAGTTCTCTAACTTATGCTTAAATGAGGCTAAAATTGGATTATTGATATCTAGTTTAATATTATGACTATTTAAATTTCTTTTTTCCTCATTTCTACGTAACCAATCGAATCTTTTGAAAATTGTATTTGAATTTTGATAAATTACATTTTTAGCAATATTAACTTGTGCACTGGTACTGGTAGTTGTTTCATTTTCACAAATTACAATCCCATAAGGACAAACTAAATCATATTCATGTACTCTATCACGCTCACCTTCTGTGCCCGATTGATATGTAACTTGGTAAAATTTCATTCCATCTTCAGAAAAGCCCATACCGAGGGGAGTACCGTCAGTTCCATCACTTCCTACATCCTCGAATACTTGCTCAACTTTTCCAGCAAACGTTGCTGTAGTAATATCAAAGCCTGAACTTAATTTATAAACATAGATGAATCTCGTGGCTGGAGTTTTTGCAGTTTCGATTAAGTACATTCTTGTACCATCATCATCAAATGATAAATCTTGAAGGGTTGTGTCATTCTCACTAATATTAAAACTATTTCCTTGGGTAACTGTACTGGTGTCATACGGGGTAGACAAATTAAATTCGATTACTCTAGTACTAGAACTTATAACATCTATAAGAAACATTTTTGTTCCATCAAGATTAAATTTAACAGCTCTATTATTATTTATAACTGGATCCGGATCTGTGCTAAAATGAAAACCATCGTCAGCGACACGAGTGGCACTTGAAAAATCATAGGGAGTTGAAAGCAAATGGGCATTAAAACCACCTCCATCATTAATAGCAAAAACTTTTGTTCCATCGTTATTAAACTCAAAACCTTGTGGACTAGTTATGTTGTCAACATCTCCATTAGTAGCTAACTCAACTTTACTATTAAAATCGATTGTAGAAATATTAAAAGGGGTATCAACATCAAATTGTATCAAAACATTTGCTCCAGAACGAAAATCAGAGAAAAAAATTCTAGTTCCAGCAGGATTAAATCTCACATCTGATGGAGATTTTACAATATTAGTTAAGCTAACTGTCCTTAACAAACTAGGTTTAACTTCAGCATATGAATTAGAAATAAACGATAAACAAATAATCAAATAAGTGATTATTTTTACTGGTAAAAAAAAATTCATTATAAAATTTTATTAACTTCAAAAATCAATGTCAAAAATAAAATTAGAAAAAACTAAGAATTATCGAAGAATACTAAGGGGATCATAATAGCAACCTGTGTGTTCTATAGTTTCAAAAAAGATTGCGTTAAGTTCAGAAGAATGAACAGTGGGACAAATTCTCTCTGCTTCTAAATTATTAGCATACTCTTTTTTCACTTCATTAATTGCTAATGAGCTTGATAAAGAAGTTGATGCTTGAGCAAAACTTCCTGTATGAGCCAAAGTTAATGTTGGACCTATCATTGCAGAATATTGAGTGCAATTACTCAACATGGGTAGCAAAAATAATAATAAAAAGAATCGTATCACAACTGCAATTTACATAAAATTGATCATTTTTAAATAACCAATTTATTCATTTTGGGTTACAAATTATTTCTTCTTAATGAGTTCAGTATTATTAATGTTTATTGCCATACAAGTTATGTCGTCTCTTAACTTTTCCGCACCCCAGTTAAGCTCTTTTTCGATAGCTTCAACGATGGACTTTGGTGTGACCTGTGACATTTCGTTTATAATTTTTTGCACTCCTTCAGCTCCAAGCTCTTGACCATTTTTCATATAGCCTTCAGTTACTCCATCCGTGTAAACGACAAAAGTTTTATCTTTAAGATTAATAGTATTTGATTTCACCATCGACTCTGTAAAATATTTGACAATACCAATTGGTGGCATTTCGGATTTGATGTACTCATAATTTTTGTTTTCATCAAAAGTTAAAATACTTTCATGACCCGCATTAATAAACACTAGTTCACCCGTTTTAATATTTAATTTTCCAAATACAGCTGTCACAAACATTCCTTTGAACTTTGCCTCCACCAGCTCATTATTGACACCAAATACAATTTTTTCTAAAGGAAATTTTAAATTAGTTAACGTTCTAAAGATCGAAGATGCTTTTGCCATATACATTCCAGCTTTTACACCTTTGCCAGATACATCGGCCAAAGTAAAAAAATATTCTTCAGATGTTGATCTAACGACATCAAAATAATCCCCAGAAACATCTCTTGCAGGGACATTCTTAGCAAAGATAAAATTTTCAAACTTTGAAATATCTGGAAACAAACTTTTTTGAACCCCAGCTGCGAGTTCTCGCTCTTTTAAAAGTTTGGCTTCTTTTTGAAGATTGGCTAAGGCCATCTTATTTTCTTCAATAAATCTAAAATAAAGACCAGTTAAAAAAGTTAAGGTGACAATAAAAATTGGATAACTAATATCAACTAATTCAGATCTAAATCTATAAATTGAAAAACCAATTATTATAATTGATATAATATTACCGAAGAAAATTGATAAACTATATTTTGGTTTAATCTTTTGCGATAAAATAAATGTTAATAAAGCAACTATAATAGAAAATATTAATTCAAAAATGTATGTATTTGGATCTCGAATTAAATATGACTGATCAAGAATGTTTTCAATAACATTTGCGTGAACTTCAACTCCTGGAATAGTAACTCCTAAAGGAGTTTTAACAAGATCGAAAAGACCTTGCGCTGATGCACCAATTAATACGTACTTATCTTTGAAAAAATCTGATTGAAATTTTCCATCATAAACATCACTAGCTGATATAAATTGATCTTTATTTGATTTTTTATATTTTATCCAAATAATCCCATTTGGATCAGAATCTACTTTATAAGGTCGCGCACTTATTCTTTTAATACCAACTTCATTTAATTCTACGTAAATATTTTTTTGTTTTGATCCAACTCTAACCATTTCTAGCCCCATAGTTGGATAAATCTTTTTATCGAATTGCACAATTAATGGTAAAGATCGTATTATTCCATCTAATTGATCTAAAAAAGATATAGAGCCTAATCCTCTAACATTCTTTTCTAGTTTTTCTAAAGATCCTATTGAATGAGGATATGAATATGTAAAATCTTTTGGATCACCACCCTTAGATAAAAATCTGGCTTTTGCCTTTCTGTCATAATTTGAATGTGAGGGTACATTGCTACCTAAAACGGCGATTATCGACTTTGACTCTTTTAATTTTTCTGAAAAAATATCATCAGGACTTTTTAACTTTTGAATATCTGCGACATCAGAGGGAATTAGACCATATGACTTGATAATTGCTTCAGGTGATTGCTTGTCTTTTTCAGTAAAAAAAATATCAAAACCTATGGCTTTGGGATTGTGGATATTTAATTGATCAAGAATATTTGCAAAAACTCTTCTGTTCCAAGGGAATTGTCCAAATTTACCTAAACTTTGTTCGTCAATATCAATAATAACCACATCACTATCTTTTTCCTGAACAAATATTTTTTGATACAAATCAAAACTTAAATAAGAAACAGACTTAATGAATGCAGGATTTAAAATTTTAAGAGAAATTAATAATATAAGTAAAATAAAAAATACAAGATAATTTAAATTTTTTTGTATAAAGGCTTTCACAAAGTGAAATTTATATCTAATTTAAGTAATGTAAATGAAACTTATTAAGAACTAGCTAATTACTTCTTTTTTCTTCTTTTCTTTTTAGCTTTCTTCTTTTTAGCTGCTCTTTTCTTTTTAACGATCTTTCTTTTCTTCGCTACTTTTTTCTTTACCTTCTTTTTAGGTTTTTTCTTTTTAACTACTTTCTTTTTCTTAACTTTTTTCTTAACTACCTTCTTTTTCTTTTTAGCCGTTTTTTTCTTCACTGCTTTTTTCTTTTTAGCCGGTTTTTTCTTCACTGCTTTTTTCTTAGTAGCTTTTTTCTTAGTAGCTTTTTTCTTTTTACCCTCTTTTTTCTTAACTACTTTTTTCTTTTTAGAACCTTTTTTAGTAGCTTTTTTCTTTTTACCTTTTTTCTTATCTACTTTTTTAGCTTTTTTCTTTTTATTCTTTTTCTTTTCTGCTTTAGCTTTTTTCTTTTTAGCTTTTTTCTTCTCAGCTCTTTCTTTTTTGATAGCTACTTTTTTCTCCTTATCTTTTTGAATATTTTCTCTAATGATTGATTTAATCTCTTCTTTTTCAAAACCCATAGACTTAAGCTCTTTTCTTAATTGCTTTTTCATTTGTTTTCTCTTACCTTTCTTTTCTTCTGGTGAGAGCTTAGCAACTCTTAGAGCTTTCATTTTTTTGTTAAATTTCTTTAATTGGTTTTTGGTAATTTTTTTTGCTTGCCCAGGTGCTTTACCTTTTGTCATCGACGCCATGCTGTATGGATTATCAAGTAAAGTTGAACCTAAGTTGTTTCCAACTAGAACTGCCCCTGGTCTCATTCCTAAAGTATTATTTTTTCCTGGGCCAATTAATAAAGTATCAGTTTTGCCTTTTGATACAATTGTTTGAAATTCTGTTCCTCGTGATCCGAGTGTTCCTTCTGGCACTTCCACTGTTAAACTATCTGGATTTTTTTTACTAATTAAACCTGAAATTACTTTCAAACTTCCTTGTTTAACACTTGCAACTATTTTTCCATCATTTGTTGCAGGATCAAATATAAATGTATCCATCACAACTTCAGAGTCTTCACCTATAGTGAATGTCGATTGGTCTAATAGTAAAATTTGTGTTCCAGATCCTGCGCCAGCAACAATTGTTTCATTTAAATAAATTTTATCACCAGCTTTTAATTCTCTTGTTTCAGTTTTAACTGTTCCTGAAATTGCACCCACAATTCCGACTAATTGTTTTTCAATGGTTAATTTTTCCTCAGCAAAAACACTTGTGCTGGTCATAAAAATTAGACCTATTACAGCTGACAATATTTTTTTCATCTTGATTAAACTAACAAAAATTTAAGAAAAATAAACTTTAAAAGCTCAAATTGAACGTCAAAAAAAGCAATTTATAGGGGAATTTTTTAAAATTTTATTAATTTAATTTTAAGCCCTTAGAAAAACTTAATGCAAAGGAATCGGCTAAATAATCATAGTTCATTATATTTGCCTCAGAGAAAGTTTTTTCATAAGAAAGATTGAAAAATAATGATCTGTTAGGATCAATTATTGGAAAAATATCTCCAACAGCTTTGGTAATCATTATGTCTGTTGTTGTTGCATGATCAGATCTTAACTTTGTAATATCTACAGATGAGTCGGCAACTTTATAATCGTTGAAACTAGTTGAGGCACTCCACGCTATATATGCCCAAGGAAATGCAAAATTTAAACCTAAACCGAATTCGTAAGTTTCATAGTCATTCCCAGCATCAACTTTTGCATCACTATCACTATAACCTAAACTTAGTGAGCTAGAAATTATTGGAGTCAAAATTAAATCATAACCAAAAGTATAACCATGACCTATTGCATTAGTCTCATCTGCTGTTCCGTCTGATGCATTCACATTTGCTTTAGAGTCTGTATAAGAATACCCATAACTAAATGAATGTCTTTCGCCCGCTGTAAAAAATCCTCCTATTCCTAACATCAATGAAAAACTATCTGCATCATGTTGTGCATCAGTTTTACTCATAATTATATAGGGACTTAAACTTTGATTACCTAAAGTAGTATCTAAACCAATCGTTAAACCATAACTTTGAAAGTCATCATCTGCTTCTTGATATTGATTAGATGTAGTATGTGCAAAATTTAATAATAACGACGACTCTTCTCCTATAGGTCTAGTAGCAGCAATACCTATAGATGCAACTTCAGTTCTATCATGTTTAGGGGATGTAAATTCAGCAATTGAATTCGCATCATATTTAAGTCTGGTTTTAGAAACACTATTTACGTTATTAGAAAATGTTGCACCAAAACCAACATCAGCTGTCAAATTCCACAAACTTGGTTCACGATCTCTTAACTCTTCCTCAATTTCTTGTAAAGTTTCCAAATCCTCTGCTGAAAGATCTCTCCTTAATTTCATGTCCTCAATAATAGTGTTAGCTTTTTCTGGAGAATCAACTTGGACTAAAACAGATAACAAGTATAATTTTATTTCAACGTTATCTGGATAGAGCATATTCAATCTTTCAAGTGTTGAGATTGTTTGTTTAAAATTACCAACCTTTCCTTGTTGTTGTGCATACTTTAAATTTAAATCTAAGTTATTTGGATCTTGCAATATCTGCATGTAGGTAATGTTTTTTTCTGACGAAAAAAGAGATGTTGAAAGCAACAGAATTGTTGATATCAAAAATAATTTAAATCTTACGAAATACAAAAACATAAAAATGAAAAGATATTAAGTCTATTATTTTTTTCAATTAATTAATTTTGGAAATTACTCTTATTTTCCAATACTTATTAAAGTTAAGTCATCAGATAATTTTCTATTTTGGCTAGTTCCTATTACAGATTGTGTGATGCTATCTAATTGTTTAACTGTATCCTTATTATAATTTTGCTCGATTATACCTATTGAGCCATCAATTCCAATTTCTTCTCCATTGTCATTTAAACTTTCTGACAACCCATCCGTAAAAGCGTAAAACCTTGAGCCATTTAATTTTGTTTTATGAATACTATAAACACTTTTATCTTTTTGTTTTATTACTCCCAATGGAGGAGCTGAACTTTCAAACTGATCATATTTACCTTGTCCGTTTCTTAAAATTGCAGGTTGATGACCTGCATTCACCCATCTGATTTCATCTGTAATTAAGTTATACTCGCCTACAATTGAAGTTACAAACATACCAGCAGTTTTAGTGTTATTTAAATCATTGTTCATATGAAAAACCATTTCATCTGGATCTACTTTAGATTGTGCTAAAACTTCGAACAGAGTAGATGCCTTAGCCATGACCATACCAGCATGAATTCCTTTTCCAGCAACATCTGCAATTATAAAATAAATACTATCATTGTGAGGATAAAAACTAAAAAAATCTCCTGATACTTCTCTTGCTGCAATATTAATTCCATGGACAGGATAATTTTTTAAATTTCTTTTTGGTAGAAAGTTTTCTTGAACTTTTACTGCAAGTTTCACCTCTTTGGAAATTCGTTCACGCCATTTATTTTTTTCATCTTCACTAGTTTCTAACTTGCTCATAAGTTTATTGTAATAAAGACCAATTACACCCCCAGCAGTAAAAGGATCTTGAGGACCTCTGATTTTAAGGTCACCTGACTCTGATTGTTTATCTAAAATAGAAATTAAGTCATGCTCAATAGATACAGCATTGTGCTCAGCAATGTTCAACCCTAGTTCTTCTTGAACAGGGCTTACTCTAAGTGGGTAAAATTTATTAAAAAAACTCAAGATTAAATATGAGGATACAAATGTAAATGCACCTATAGAAATTATACCAATTAATTGAATTTTTATTTGTGAAAATCTATCGAGCCCTGTATCTAAAATACTTAAGTCACTAAATAAACCAACTGCTAACGTTCCCCAAACTCCTGCTGCTAAATGAACTGGAACTGCACCAACCACGTCATCTATCTCAAACCTATTCAATACTTCATTAACAATAATTGCAATGATTGCACCTATGATCCCTACAAAAATAGATGTCACCGACGTCATGGAATTACATCCAGCAGTAATTGCTACTAACCCTGCCAGTGGGCCTAATATAATGTAAAATGGATCTGGCTTTCTAAATCTTAAATATGAAATACTCAATCCAGTTAACAAACCAAAGGCTGCAGCTAAGAAAGTATTGATTAAAATTAATGGAACTGCTTCATCCATGGCGCCATTACTTCCGCCATTAAAACCAAACCAACCAAACCAAAGTATAAGTGTACCTAAAACAGCTAACGGAAAACTTGAGCCAGTAAACTTTCCTTTATTAGCATCAGAATACTTACCAATTCTTGGGCCTAAAATAATAACTGCTGCTAATGCAATCCATCCACCCACAGAGTGAACAATGGTACTTCCCGCGAAATCAACAAAACCGAAATCTGATAACCAACCAGTTGTTTTAACCTGACCTGTTGTTAATAAAAGTTGATTAACAACATCATACTTTGAAAGATAACTTGAAGACCAAGCCCAATGACCGACAATTGGATAAATAATTCCAGTGGCTAAAACTGTCATGATTAAATAACCATTAAATTTCATTCGCTCTGCCACAGCTCCTGAAATAATTGTTGCCGCTGTTGCAACAAACATTGCTTGAAAGACAAAGTAAGTCATGTACTCCGCTTTATCTGTTTTAAAGAAAAATAAATCAGTACCAAAAAATCCATTGTAAGAGGTACCAAACATCAAACCAAAGCCGAAAATCCAAAAGATAACAACCGAAACACCAAAGTCTGCGGCATTCTTTAATGCAACGTTAATGCTATTTTTGTGTCTGGATAAACCTGTTTCCATACACATAAAACCTGCTTGCATAATGAAAACTAAAATTGCGCAATCAATGACCCATAAAGTATCAATATTACTAGTTAGTACATCTATTACCTCTTGTGCCATATCTTTATTCATAAATTCTAATTACCTAACAAAAAAATATCAACTAGCAATTAGTTAAGTGATCAAATTGATTTATTTAATTAAAACTTGTTAAATAGTTAAATTTAACAACCTATTCTCTCAGGCCTTCCTCTTAATACGAGTTCTATTCTGCAGCCAGTAAGTGAAGTGGTATTTGATATATCAGAATACTCTTGAGCAGAAATTTTAAAACTTGCTCCATTGGAAACAATACACATCCAAAACTGTATTTCCTCTGGGATGACTTTATATGATCCAGCATCAAATAAATTACTCTCAATTGCGCTGTTTGTTGTTGGAGTTGCAGTGCATGTATCATTACTCGGATTTCCACTGGTGGTACCATAATAAGATGAACCATTAGCATAATACTCTGATTGTGCTAAAGCTACTTGCTGAGTAAGATTTTCTGCAGAGTTTCTTTTGCTACTTTTAACATAACCATTGTAAGATAGTATCCCCGCAGTTGAAAGAACTCCTAAAATAGCAACAACTACTAAAAGCTCGATTAAACTAAATCCCGAGCTTTTAGCAGCCATAATATTTTTTATTCTAGGTACCTTAGTTAATACTAACTTTATTACTTATTAAATCAGCGCTATCACCAGTACATACAGATACACAAGTTGAAATTTGTAGTTCTATACCATTAGATGATATATGAGTTACGCCTTTCGTATCACTAGCGGCATGACCAGAAGTAGTTGCTGCTGTAACCGCTGCTGCTGCCTCACCATATGGATCTTTAAAATCTCCAAGTGCAGCTGCTGCTGCAGAAGCTGGACCTGTAGAGTCCACTGCAGATTTATTTGAACACGCCCAAGTACCAAATGCATTATCCTCAAAGTTACATTTAGCCATTTCAGCTGCCACATACTTAACAACATTTGCATGGTTTGATTTTGTTGAAGATTTTTTTGCACTCGTTGTGTAACCAGTATAAGCAACAGTCCCTACTGCAGCTAAAATACCTATGATCGCTACAACAACAAGCAATTCGATAAGTGTAAAACCTTTATTATTTTTCATTGTTCCTCTTTATATTAATTAAATTAATTTAATATCAGGAATCTAATTATTTTTTTCAAATATGTAAATAAATAATAATTGACAAAAATTGTCATTTTTTTTGTGGAAAATGGAGGATATCTGCTCATAATGAGTTATTTAAGATTTTATGACATATAAAGTTGAGGAAATTGAGAATAAAAGAATTGTTCATCTTAATGGCGAAATAGATATGGATGTCGCAGATAAAGCTAGAAGCACCATTTTGCCACTTATAGAAGCGGGTCATGAGGTTATTATAAATTTAAGTAAAGTGCTATATATGGACTCATCAGGCATTTCAGTATTGATAGAGAGTAAAAAATTATCAGAAAAAAAAAACACAAAATTTGAACTAGTTGATATAAGTAAACCTGTTGAAAAAGTTCTAGCAATGGCGAGGAAGTTTTTATGAGTTATAAAGTTACAGAAGATGGAAATGTTGCAACTATTCACCTTGATGGTGAAATAGACATGGATGTAACAGAAAAAGCAAAAGAAGTTATATTTCCACATATTGAAGCTGGCAAAGAAGTTCATTTAAATTTAAGCAATGTTCAATATATGGACTCATCAGGTATATCTGTTCTAATTGAAAGTCATCAAAAAGCGTTAGAGAAAAGTACAAAAGTAATAATAAAAGATGTAAGTAAATCTGTGCTTAAAGTCATTATGATGGCTAAGCTGGAGCAAATATTAAATTTAGAATAATTTTTTTATGAGTGGACTGGCTCAAACAAATCATACAGAAAAAAAAGATTTTTTAGTTAGATCCTCTAGCTTAAAAGATGTAAGAACTTTTTGTAGAGAAGTATTTGAAAAACTTCACATTGAACAAAATTTAAAAGAAGAATTAGTTTTAGCAATTGCAGAGGCTGCACAAAACATTGTCAAACACGCATATAAAGATAATCCAGATACCGAAGATAAAATGGTTGTTCAAATCAGCTGTAATGAAAATAAATTACAAATTGGTTTTTATGATATGGGAACACCAGTCGATCCGACAAAAGTTAAACATAGAGAAATTGATAATGTCAAACCCGGGGGATTAGGAACTTTTTTTATTCAAGAAATAATGGATGCGGTAGAATTTAAAGATGGAAATAAACCTTGGATTAACCATTTAGTATTAACAAAAAAACTTTAATTTTTGCTTATTTAAAACCCATATTGAGTAGACTTCAAAAGAAAATTATTTAATTATAACATTTTTTATTTAAAATTTTGTTAATGAAAAAAATACTTTTATATTTGATACTTTTCTTAACCTTATTCAGTTCACATTCATTTGGTGAATTATCATTTGTTCAGACAAAAGATGTTACAAGCGATACTCCTGGTGTTAGAGGAATAAACTTTAAACCTGATGGTAAAATAATGTATGTCACTAGTCGTGAAGGTAATAAAAAAGCTTACATAATTGAATATTCCCTTAGTAAACCATTTGACATAAGCACAGCAACAATTTCTTTTACAGGTGGTTCACCAAAAGGAACAGCATTGACTTGTGATGCTGAAGGAGTGGATCAGATGCAATTACCCCATGCTATAGAATTTAAACCAGATGGTACACGGATGTTTATCACTTCCAATAAAAATTTCGGTGTAGGAAATACTGATGTTGCAGTATATCAATTTAAATTAACAACTCCTTGGGACTCAACAACATTAGTTTGTGAAAAAATATACGAAGTAGACATCACCGATTCAGGCACAGATCCAGTAGCTGAAGATCAAGTAAGAGTTTTGAGTTTTAATCCAGATGGTACAAGAATGTTTGTCGGTGGAAAAGATTTTGATAAAATTAGGCAATATGATCTAACAACTCCTTTTGATCTCAGATCCGGAGTAACACCAGGAGAAATTTCTGGCTCATTAGCAACTTCAGATACTAGTATGAGAAATATTCAATTTAATTCAGATGGAACTGCACTTTATATAGCTGGAGATACTAATGCCCGAATGAACAAGTATACCTTGAGTACTGCTTATGATATCACAACTTTATCTTCAACTTTTTCTACATTCGATTTAGGTAGCAGAGTTGATGATATGCGAGGTTTTATTTTTGCTGCAAACTTTACAAAATTGTTTGTTACAAGTGACGGAGAAACTGCAGCTACAACTGATAAGATTCATGAATACGACCTACAATGTGCTGGGACCATTGCCTGTACTGACCCATCTGCAAATGCTGATGTAAAAGCAATTATCGAGGCTAACGTAGAAATGTCAAAACGTATTATAAGAAACACTACTCTTCCAATTTTTCATAGAATTGAATGGCTTAGAAGACACAAAAATAAAGACAATCTCTCAAATTCAAATGCCAGTATTGATTTTCAAAATCAAAAAATTGCAAAACTAGCTAACACTTTTGATGCTTTTAAGAAAGAAAGAGATAGAACTTATAAAAGTAATGATTGGTTCGACTGGAGTGAGGGGAGATTTGTTATAGGAGAAAAAAATGTAAGCAATACATCCTCAAGAGATATTCAAAATTATGGAATATCTTTTGGTACTGACAGAATCGACGAAGACGATAGAGATTTAATGTACGGATATGTTTTTCAATTCGGAAAGGACGATGTAGATATTGGAAGCAATGGTTCTAATTTAAATACAAACACTTATAGTTTGGCTGCTTATCGCACAAAAATTAGAGATAATGATTATTTTACTGACAGTATTATTGGACTTAGCTTACTGGAAATTGATCATCATAGGGTTGTTAATGGCAACAAATTAGATGGTAATAGAAATGGGCAGCAAATATTTGGCTCAATAAATTTTGGAAAAAGACTCCACGATAAAGATGTCAACTTAAATCCGAGTGTAAAGTTAGAATTAGGATATACCAAACTTAAACCATTTAATGAAAAAACAATTTTAGGTAGTAGTTTAGCTGATGCATTGCATTATAGAGATCAAAATATTAAAACTGCCATAACCACTGTTGGAGTTCTCTTTGATACAACAGAAAAAGGAGATATAGAGGAAGAAATAATCAATCACCATGGTAGACTAGAATTTATTGGAGATTTAAGTCCTTCCTCCGATGCAGAATTTTATTATATAAATGATCAGACTACTATCTATGAATATAAATCAAATAATAGATCAAAATATAATTATAGGATTGGTTATGGTATTGATAGAACCTCAATGACAGGCTGGTCCATAGATGCTAATTTTGAGAGATTTGGTACGCGCGGTGGTTATTACGATGAGTTTTATTTCTTGCTAGGATATGTTCCAATAGATGAGATGAAATTTTCATTTGAGATAGATGAGTCTAATAAGACTAGTTTAATATTTTCAAATAAAATTTACAATTTTAATCTAAAGGTTGCTGCTGATTATAATTTTTTTATTGAAGAACCAAATTACAATACAAATCTTTTACTAAGTAACAGCTTTTAAGATAAAACTAATGATTAATTTAGCCAATTAAAGCACCTACGTTAAAGATCGGCGAATACATTGCAATCATTAATCCACCAATCATAATACCCATAAAGACAATCATAATTGGTTCAATTAAAGCAGATAGATTGTCTACCACTGTATCGAACTCTGCCTCATAATATTTTGCAACAGATCCAAACATTTCATCGAGTTGACCAGTTTGTTCACCAACCGAAATAAGTTGACCAAATGTTGGTGGGAATAAAGGATCTTTTAAGAATAATTTTGTTAGAGTATCTCCAGAAAAAACTCCTTTCTTAACATTTTCTAAAGATTCTAGAACAACTACATTGTTACTTACTGATTTTGATATCTCTAAACTTTCTAGAAGATTTACACCAGCAGCACTCAAGTTCCCCATAATTAAAGAAACTCTGGCTAACATTGATTTTAAAATCATATCGCCAAATATAGGTAATTTTAAAACTTGTTTATGCCATGCATACTTAATCTTCTCATTTTTGGTTGTTAAATATCTAAAAACTACAAAGAAAATTATTAAAGACATTAAAAGTATTAATCCGCCAGTTCCTCTCAAAAAATCACTCATCGCCATAATCGTTGCGGTAGCAGCTGGTAATTTAATGCCCATTCCATCATACATTTTTGCAAATACAGGAACCACTTTTATCAACATGAATGCGCTAACTGTTATGGCAACTGTAAACATTATTCCTGGGTACATTAAAGCTGATTTAATTTTCTTCTTAATTTTCTCTTTTTTCTCCAGTGCTTCAACAATTTTGAGTAAAAATACATCTAGTTTACCACTGGCTTCACCCGCTTTAATCAAATTTATGTAAACATTATCAAAAAGCTCAGGATATTTTTCAAAACATTTTGATAAAGTAACTCCGCCCTCTAAACTTTTTCTAATTTCTTCAACTACTTCTTTCATAGCTGGACTTTCAATCTGGTCTCTTAGCATTGCCAAAACTTGCAATATAGGTAGGCCCGCTTTAACCATGGTAGCAAATTGCTTAGAAAACATTAAAACATCTTCAACTTTAGCCTTCTTTTTTCCAAAAAGACTTGAGCCTTTACTTTTTTTCTTATCCTTTTTATCGGTTTTTTTCTTACTTGAAGAACGAACAATATTAGTAATTATTACTTTTTGTTCTTTTAGTTTGTGAGAAGCTTCATCTAAATTGAGAGCTTCGATTTCCCCATCAACATATTTTCCATCTGAAATACCTTTATAAGTAAATGCTTCCATATCAAAATAATTTACTCGTTAGAGAGAACCCTTTCGTACTCTCTAAAATTTAAGTCTCCAGCAGAAATTAGCCTTCTACCCATATCTTGCATAGTTTGAAAACCTTCTTTAACTGCAATCTCTCTTAGCTCAGGAGTTGTTGCTTGTCTTAATATTGCTTCTTTCAAAGGTTTAGATACCACTAATATTTCATATATACCTTGTCGACCTTTGTAGCCTGTATCTTTACATTTTGGACAACCTTTGCCTTTAAATGCTTTTGCTCTAGAAGCTTGTTCTGCTGTGAAGCCTAAATCCTGTAAAACTTTTGGTGTTACATCTTCATCTGGAACTCTACAATCCTTACAAGTTCTTCTGGCAAGTCTTTGTGCTAAAACTAATTGGCAGGCCGCACTAATTAAATAGTCAGGTGTTCCCATATTTTGTAATCTTGTAATTGTACTTGGTGCATCATTTGTGTGGAGTGTACTAAATACTAAGTGTCCTGTTAATGCAGCTTTTAATCCAATATCAACAGTTTCTTTATCTCGCATTTCTCCAACAAGTATAATTTCTGGATCTTGTCTTAAAAATGATCTCAATGCTGACGCAAAAGTTAATCCAATATCATCTTTAATTTGGACTTGTCCTACTCCATCAAGTTCATACTCAACTGGATCCTCTGCTGTGAGAATATTAAGATGAGGTTTACTTACTTCTTTTAGAATACTATACAAAGTTGTAGATTTACCAGAACCTGTTGGCCCGGTAACTAATATCAATCCCTGAGTGCTATGAATTGATTTCCTTAAATTTTTTAAATCTTCATCTTCAAAATTTAATTGTTCTAAAGTTATATCTCCCGCATCTTTATTAAGCACCCGCATAACTATTCTCTCGTTATTGGCTGTAGGAAGTATGGACAAACGTAAGTCTACTACTTTACCTTCAATTTTAAAATTAATTGCTCCATCTTGAGGCAATCTTCTTTCTGCAATATCTAGTTTTCCCATGATTTTAAATCGGGTTACTACTGCGCCGTAATTATCATGTAAAAATTTTTTGTATTGCTCTTGCTCCTGCAACATTCCATCCAATCTATATCTTACTCTCGATGAAAATCTGTATGGCTCGATGTGAATATCACTGACACCTGATTTAATTGCATCTGCAACAACTGCTGTACTGAATTTTATAACTTCAGACTCATTTTCTATGGCTTCTATATCCTCCTCAGGCGCATTCTCTAATACTTCACCAGCTTCACCTAAATCAGAGTCAAAAGTTTTTTGTTTCTCTTTATTTTCTTCTCTGATAGTTGCAGTCGTTACTTCACCACTCTCACTAGAAATTTTTTCAATGAACTCGGATATTTGTGTTAGAGGAGCTGCATGTAACTCAATATTTTTTTTAGTTATAGCTTTTAAATTTCTCATCAAGTTTAACTTAGAGCTATCTGGGATTGCAATATGTAAAGTTTTTCCATCAATTTTAAATGGCGCAACAAAATTGATTTTTATATAATTCGATGGAAGTACAGTTTTAATTTCTTCTGATACCTCTTGTTTAGATAAATCAATAATTTCAAGATTTTGTTCTTTAACTAAAATATCTAAAATTCTTTTTTCATCAGTTAATTTAAGGTCAAAAACAGCCTCGATTTGAGATTTATTTCCTTCAGTGCTTGTTTTTTTAATGTTGATAAGATCTTTGCCAGAAATGACATCATTATCGATTAAGACATTGATTAAATTAATTTCACTCTCTCTACTAATCTTTAACATAAATTTTATAATATTCTTGGTGCAATAAACACTAACAACTCATTAAGAATATCTGATTTATCAGTCGACTTAAACATTTTTCCTAAAACTGGAACATTGCTCACACCTGGTATATTTGCTTCAGCGCTACCGACTGTATTTTTCTTAATACCACCAATCACCACTATATCACCATCAGCAACTAATAATTTAGTGTTAATTGACATTGTATTTATTGCTATAGCTCCTGGGTTTGATCTATTTGGTGAGTCATTATTCACAACTACATCTAATAAGACGTTACCGTCCCCAATAATACTTGGCGTAACAGTCATTACTAATGCCGCATCTTTAAAGGTATCCGCACCTTCTCCACCTGAAACTGGAATTTGTTCACCTTGTTTAATTGTAGCTGTTTGATTATCTAAAGAAAAAATCTTAGGGTTGGAGATAATTTTTGATAAACCCTCTTTTTGAAGTGCCTCTAATTCAACTTTTAACACTGCTGAACCTGTTTTTTTCAAAATACCTATACCACTTGTTGCGCTACCAATAGGAAAGTTAGCTATTGTATCCTTTCCTGCTCCAAAGTTTGCTGTATCGTCAGAAAGTCTTGAATCTGCTCCAGATGGTGCACCTACAGAACTTCCACCTTGAGTACCACCCGCTCTTAATCCTCGTCTTGAATATGCTGCACCTAATTTATTTCCTAAAGCTTTCTCAAAAGTCGAAGTTGCTTCCACTATAAATACTTCCATTAACACTTGTTTTGTTCTAACATCAATTTCTCTAATTACTTTGTCGACAACATCTAAATCTTTTTCTTTACCTCTAACAATGATTGATCGCGTAGTTTTTTCCTCAGTAACTTGTATTGGAATAAATGAACCTCCTGTAGAAGTAGCTGTAAACAATTCTGTAATTGTTGCTTTGGCCTCTGAAGGTGAAATATAATACAACCTAAATATTTCTGAGATAATAGGTTCAACAGAGTCCTCTAATTCAACTTTTTGTTTCACTGCCTGAGCTCTTTGAGATTTATAACTTTCTTGAGAAGTTAAAGTTGCCGGGGTTGCTACTCTTATAATGTTACTAGCAACGTCAATATCTGCTGCATAATTTTTCATATCTAATAAAGCATTAAATGCTTTATCCCAAGGAACATTATTTAGCTGTGCTGTTATTGATCCTGCCACGTCTTCTCCAACAAGAATATTAACACCACCAATCTGACCCATTAATCTCATCGCTTCGGCATAATCCATATTCTGAAAATTAAAAGTAACCACTTGTTTCAAACTTCTATATTCCTCAGGAATTAAAAGATAATTTTTTTCTTTAACTGAGGAGATTTTTTTTCTTTTTTTAAGTTTTATAACATCTGCTTCAACTGGCACCGGGCCCATGTCGACCATTTTATCAATTTCTTTTTTACCTAACTTTTTAACATCTGTTTTAATTAAAGGAGTGTCGTGCTTGAAAACTTTAGGACTTTTCTTTCCACTTTGGGTTAATGTGCAACTCGCTAGAAATAATCCTACAAGAGTTAAATTAAAGATAATTTTAAAATATGATTTTTGCATTAATTTTTTCTCTCAATAATTTGATTTTTAAAATTTATAACTACTTGAGATTCTCCTCCTCTATCAAAAATTACCTCTCTTGAATTTAAATCAATTAATCGAACACCAGGTGATAACTCTTCATTAAAACCTATATTAATAATTTCACCGTTCTCGTTTATTAATGAAGCAAACATATCTTGGTCTCCAGTAATCACGCCAATTAATTTATAATTAAACAAACTTAACTTTTTTTTCTCTTCATCTGTATCCGCAACTATTTTTAATGAATTTCCACCTCCTAGTGAACCGTCACCTACAAAAGGATCATTTAAAGGCAAAGGTTCCTCTTTGTTGCCACTAGCAGAATTTGAATTCTGCAGAGCTTGTTTCTCTTTAATTTTCTGATTTATTTCTTTCGCTTTCTCAACAATATTTTGCTCTTTATCATGACTATCTGCGTACGCAGAATATGTGATTAATAAAGTAAGTATTAAAATAACTAAATTTCTAAAAAAATTCATCTGCTAAACCTACAATTGTTAATGTTCCATTTACTTTTATCGCCCCGGTTGCATTTCCACTTCCTTTTACCACTTGTATAGACTCCTTGTCAAAATTTAACATTTTTTGCGATAAAGAAAGCTGTCTTTTAAACTTAATATAACCTAAAAAATTACCTGTTATCTCAAAATCTACTGGGATTTTATAATAAGCAATATTCTCAACAGTACGCTTTTCTTTACTTTTGGATTTTTTCTTTTTACCTGTCGCTTTAGCTATTGCATCTGATTTGGTGACCTCTTTAATTGTTTTTTTTTCAATTTTAGAAATAACTAAATTATTTATTGCTGCAAATTCACTCAAGGTTTGATAAAGACCCTCTACCTCTGCCCGAGAGTGAAACAATGTAGAGTATTGCTCATACTCTGGTCTCATTTTTTTTATCTTACTTTTTGCGCTTTGAATTGTTGCAATAAACTTTTGAGTTTCTTCTTTTTTTAAATTCATATCATCAATCTGTGCTTTCTTTTTATTTACAATTGGATTTAAAATTCCATAATAAATTATAAGAAAGAACACTACTGCCCCAAAAGCTATTCCTATTTTAATCCAAGTTTTTTTTTCTACTTTTTTTAATTTTGTTTGAATATCTTCTAAAGATATATTTTTTAGATCAATATTTTTTAAATCAATATTAAAGTTCATAATTACGTCCTTTTAATTTTAACAAAAACTCTAAAACCCTTCATTGTTACGCCACCACTCCTTGAGTTGGGCAATCTCATTGAAGACAGTGATGCTTGTTCTATTAAATTTTGTTTACCTAAGTTTTCAATAAATCTTAAGATGTCTTGATCACTAGCTGCTATACCTTGAATTGTAATCATATTGCCACCACCATATTCAACCTTGTCAAATCTTACTCTCGTTGGAACACTGGATGCTATTTGCGCCAAGACTCTATAAGTAGACTCTTTATTTGATTTTAATGTATTACTTAATTGTAAAGTTTTCTCGATGATCTTAAATTCTTTAGTAACTTTTTTTAATTCAAGTTGTTTCTGTTGATGAACGAGCTGAACTTGAGAATAATCTTTTAACTTATTATTGTAAGAGTAAATATTCCAAAATGATAAAGTAAACAAAATTAAATATAGAGCTGCTATACCTCCGGCTAAACCCTTAAAAGCAAATCCAGAGATTGCTTTCATTTTCTTCTGCTGGAACATGCTTTTTCTATCAGGGAGTAGGTTGATATTTTTAGCAGCAGTTACAAATTTATAGTATCCAAAGACATCTAGTTTTCTAAATGCCAAACCAATTGAAGTTGTTAGATAAGATTTATTTTCTAAATTGACTTGTCCTTCATATTGCTGGGGAACTTTTAAACCTTCAATTGGGTCAAATAGATTAAATCCAACATTCATTAATACTTTTCGGAAGAAGGATAAGTATTCTTCTACATTTTTTAAATCTGAAACAACTTTTATATTTCTTATTCTTTTTTCATATTTTGTCTCAAAATCTTGCACTGCCTGTTTTACTTGAGTTACATATCTTCTTACTAAAGCTTCTTTTTGTTCTACATCTTCAGACTCTAATAAAATTTTTCTATCCTGACCTCTTAAGAAAATGTCCGTAATTATTGGATTATTATCATATAATATCATTAAATAATTTTCATCTAATCCAAACTCTAAAACTGCTGTTAAATTAGCATCTTCTGTCTTATTCGAGATTTGATTAATTTGATCAACTGCAGATTTTAAAGCAAAACATTTGACATCAATAATAACCGGATTAAGTCCACTGTTCTTTACTATAGAAACATAGCTGTTTATGTCAGCTAACTTTGACGCCACAAACAAAATATCCATTGTATTATCTTTTTCATTTCTATTAATTACCTGATGGAAAATTGAATAATCGTCTAAATTATCTGTAAGTTGAACTAAGTTTTCCCAAAGTGAATTCGTATCAATAGCCTTTTGTAATTCTTCTTCTTTCATTAACGGAGAAGAAACTACCCTTATGATTGCACTTGTTACCGGAATTGAGATAGCAACATTTCCAACATCAATTTTGGATTTTTGTAAGGCTAGACTAAGTTCATTAGTAACCATTTCTGCATTTTCTAAAACACTGCTCTCATCTGGAATATCTATTTTATGTGTATAAATTTTTTCTAAAACCCATTGATTGGATTTATTAGTATTAATTTGAGCTAGTCTTATTTCTTTGTTTGAAAGTTCAACACCAATTACTTCCTCTCCCTGTACTGACGATCGTCCAATTTTTGTTTTTACTAAATCAATAAGTTTACTTATAGGATTTGGTTTCTTTTTATCTGAAGACTTTGGAAGTTTTATTCCTTTTAAGGATGGTTTCTTAAATTTTAAGTTTTTAAGTTTTCCAAAAATATTTGAAACTTTATTTTTTTCTTGAGCACCTGTATCTTCTTCAATGTTTTCAACAATATCACTTTTTAGTGGCACATTATTATTATCAATTTGTTCAGTTGTACTCTTAATATTTTGTGTAACTGGTTCTGATGTAGTTGCGGTAACTGAACTTGTTTCGTTAGTAACAACTTTTGTCAGATCATTTTGTTCTGATGTAGTTTCTTGAGTTTGTGTTTGTTCTTCAGCAATTTTTTTTAATCTTTCGCTTTCAGCATGTACATCATCAAACCATTTTTCTAAAATTGGAATAGCTTCGTCTAAGTTAGTCGTGCCAGAGGATGAAATTTTTTGTTTTCCGTCTATATAAAGTCTTCCAACCCAATTTTTTGACTTAAGTTCTCCCTTATATTTATCTTGTCTTACATAAATATGTAATCTTCCATCTTTTTTGTGTATAACCTGATGTCCTGTATCTACATTTTCTTCTTTTTTTTCATCAGAGGTATCAAAAACTTCTGGCTCATTATTATTTTGATCATTGTTAGGGTTAGCCTCTAAATTTTTTTCGTTATTCTGAGTTTGTACACCCTCAGATTGATTATTTTTATCAATCTCTGGTTGATTCTCAGATTCTGACTGAGAAGACTCCTCATTTAAATTTTTTTTATCTTCTTCTTGGTCGCTCATATACAACTTATAATTATTTTCTCTAACACAATTAGCAAATCTCTAACACAAAATATGAATTTAGTCTAACACAAAGTATCAAATTCTATGTTCAAAATGGGTTTTATTTAAAAAAGTCAATAAAATTGGGGTTTTTTTATTATACTAAATTTAAAAAAAAAATGATCTTATTTTAAATTCTCTAACACAAAGTAAAAAATTCAATTGTGTTAGAGTACTTCTAATTTGTGTTAGAGTAATTTTAAAAAAAAATTATTTAAAAAAGCTAATAAAATCAACAAAAAATTGATTTTTAAAAAAAAATCATTTTTTGTGTTAGAGTTACCCTATTTTGTGGTAGAGACAAAATATTTTACAGAATTTTTTTATTTTTTTTACAAAAATATAAAAATTTTACCTCAAATTACTAAAAATTTTATTTTTCAATTAAAAATTGAGCAAATTTTTATCAAAAATAACCTTCTTTACAATCTTAAAGTGAATTTAAAAAAGAAATTTAAAATATTTTTCAATTTAACAGATTTTAAACATATATAATTATGTTTAATAGATTTTAATGTCTATTATGTTTTTTATTTTTTAAATTTTTAAAAAAAACATAAAAAAATTAAAAACAATAACTCTTAACTCCATTAAATATTTAATTTTATAAATTAATTCTTGGTAATTATGTTTTGTAACAAATTTATCAATTTTTTATCACTGAATTATATTTATTAACTCTAGATAAGCTCGTTATAGTGTAAAACAAAAAAATATAATTTTGTAAATGATTATTGATGCTAGATCCAGGATTACAATTTAATTCAAATTCCGTCTACAACAACAATTGTCAAATCATCTTTTTGGATTCGACCCGACTTAATAATATCTTCAACAATTTTATTTAATCTCTGGTTGTTAGGAGTTAGCTGATACTTTTTAATATATTCTTTAAATCCATCAGACTC
>CACMPD010000013.1 GCA_902615425.1 uncultured Pelagibacteraceae bacterium | reverse complement strand
AAAGTGGGGTTGATATTAAAGCTGCAGATAAGTTTATAAAGTTCATATCTTCGATTTCATCAAAAAAAAAGGGCAAAAAAAAGTTTAATAATATAGGTGGTTTTGGATCTATAACAAACATTCCCAACAATTTAAAAAATCCAAAAATTGTAGCATGCACTGATGGGGTTGGTACTAAAATAGAAATAGCAAATCTTTTAAAAAAATTTGATACTATTGGTATCGATTTAGTTGCGATGAGTGTAAATGATTTGATAGTTCAAGGTGCAACTCCCTTTTTTTTCTTAGATTATATTTCGATAAACAAAATTAATTTACCAAAACTAAAATCAATCATTAAAGGAATTGTTAAAGGGTGTAATATATCCGGTTGTGATTTAGTTGGTGGTGAAACAGCTGAAATGCCGGGTACATATGAAAAAAATAAATTTGATATTGCCGGTTTTGCAGTTGGATTGGTTGAACAAAAAAAAGTTTTAAACAAAAACGATATCAAAGAAAATAACCTTATTTTAGCAATTCCATCCAGTGGCTTACATTCAAATGGTTACTCATTAGTAAGAAATATTATCAAAAGAAAAAATATTACAATAAATAAAAATATTTTTTTAAAAAAAGAGTTACTAAAACCAACAAAGATTTACGTTAAAGAAATTTTAAATCTCATAAATAGGAATCTAATAAATGGTTGTGCAAATATTACAGGTGGAGGTTTACCAGACAATATCAAAAGAGTTATCCCAAATAATCTTTGTGCGGAAATTGATTTAGAAAAGATAAAACCTCTTAAAATCTTTAAATGGTTAAAAAAAAATGATGTAAATGACTTCGAAATGTTGAAAACTTTTAATTGTGGTGTTGGTTTTTGTCTAATTATAAATCCAAGAAATTTAAAAAAAATTAATAGATATTTTTCTAAAGATTATAAACCCTATGTGATTGGCAAAATATCAAAAAATTCAAAAAAGATAAAATTGAATGGTAAAATTAATTGGTCCTAAAAAAATAAGAACTGCAGTTTTTATTTCTGGCACAGGAAGTAATTTAAAAAATCTGATAAAATTTTCTTTAAAAAAAGTGTCTCCAATTGAAGTAAATTTAATTGTTTCGAATAATGTAAAAGCAAAAGGACTTAAATTTGCAAAAATGTATCAGATTAAAAAAAAAATTTATAATTATGATAAAAAAAAAATCTCAGAAAAAAAAATATTAAAAGACCTAAAGTCGAATGACATCAAACTAATATGTCTTGCGGGTTTTATGAAAATTTTATCTAAAAATTTTATAAGAAAATTTAAAGGAAAAATTTTGAACATACATCCTTCTTTATTACCAAAATATAAGGGATTAAAAACACATGAAAGAGTAATTAAAAATAAGGAAAAATATTCAGGATGTACTGTGCATTTAGTTAATTCAAAACTTGATTCAGGAAAAATAATTCTTCAAAAAAAAGTTAAATTATCAAAAAAGGAGTCTCCATCGTCTCTTCAAAAGAAAATTTTAAAACACGAGCACAAGTTATATCCAAAAGCCATTAGTAAAATATTCACTAATCCCTGAAGAAAAAATCAATTTCTTTTTTTGCATTTTCAACGCTATCTGAACCATGCACTGAGTTCTTATCTATTGAAATACCGTATTTTTTCCTGATTGTTCCATCTTCTGCATCTTTAGGATTAGTTGCTCCCATTAATTTTCTATTATCAATTACAGCATTTTCCTTCTCAAGTATCATTGCAACAATTGGACCTGATGATAGATATGAGCATAAATCACTATAAAATGGTTTTGTTTCATGAACTTTATAAAATTTTTCAGCCTCCGATTTTTCTATCTGAATTTTTTTTTCTTTAAATATGGTAAATCCGTTTTTAATAAACATTTGTTTTATTTCCTTATCTAAATTTCTTTCTACAGCATCCGGTTTAATGATTGATAAAGTCTGTTCTATGCTACTCATAATAATCTTCGATTAATTGATTTAATAATCTGACTCCAAATCCAGTTGCACCTTCAGAATTAAGTGCTCCTCCGTATTTTGAAAATGCCATTCCCGCAATATCTAAATGTGCCCAAGGAGTTTTATTTAAAATAAATCTTTGTAAAAATTGTGCTGCAGTTGTTGAGCCAGCTCCTCCAACATAATTAATATTTTGCATATCTGCATTTTTAGAATTAATTAACTTATCATAATTTTTATCAAGCGGCATTCGCCATACTCTTTCTCCAACTTTTTGACCTGCATCAAATAATTGTTTAGATAATTTATCGCTATTTGAAAAAAGTCCTGCAAATTCAGAACCTAAAGAAACAATAATTGCACCTGTCAAAGTTGCTAAATCAACAATAAATTCTGGTTTATATTTTTCTTCTGTAAATGTAAGTGCGTCTGCTAAAACTAACCTTCCTTCAGCATCAGTATTCAATACTTCAATTGTTTTACCGCTATAAGATTTCACAATATCTCCAGGTCTTTGAGCATTTCCACCCGGCATATTTTCTACTAATCCCACGACTCCAATAGCATTAATTTTTGCTTTTCTTAAAGCTAAACTTTTCATTAACCCAACAACAACAGCTGAGCCAGCCATATCATAGGTCATATCTTCCATAAATTTTGCAGGTTTAAGAGAAATACCTCCAGTATCAAAACAAACTCCTTTTCCAACAAATGCTAAAGGTTTCTTTTTATGACTAGTACCTTTCCATTCCATTGTTACAAGATATGATCCTCTTATACTTCCTTGCCCCACCCCTAAAAGTGCATTCATACCAAGTTTTTTTAGTTTCATTTTGTCATATACATTTATTTTTAAGCCAAATTTTTTAAGTTGGAGTAATCTTTTAGCATATTCGTCTGGATGAAGAATATTGCCAGGCTCCGATACAAGATCTTTTGTTAAATTAGTGCCTTCTATTAATGATCTAAATTTTTTATCTTTATTAAACCTGAAAAATTTATTTTTATTAATAATTTCAATATCAAATTTTTTTTCTATGTTTTTAGATTTATATTTATTAAACTCGTAAGATTTTAATTGAAGCCCTTGAATGAATTGATCAAAAAAATATTTATTTTTTAAACTTACATTTCTTATATTTTGTTCGTAAAAAGTTGTTTTAAAATATAAATTTGACTTCAAATATACATAAAACTCAGCACCAAGCTTTTCATTTGTAAGGGAAGACTTATTATCTTTAATTTTGATTAGGATAATTTTTTGAGAAGCATTAATATTGAATGATAAAATATTCTTTTTAAGCAAATTACTTGTACTAACAGACTTATTAATAAAACTAGAAAATTCAAATATCGGAAGTTTACTTAATTCACTTATTTTAAAATCTTCATTCGTAAAAAAAACATGATTTTTAACTGATTTTATGTTCAAACTCTTTTTTAGACTAATTTTTATTGACATTTATTATATATATGTACTTTGAGTTGTAATTAAATTGTAAATTAATAGTTGAAAATATATAAATGTATTTTGATAGATTTCAATGAAAAAAATTTTATTTAGAAAATTACTTGTTGATTGTTTAGTCTTTTTTCTAATGACTCTTTTATCAACAAGTATAATTATATGGGTATTTCAGGCTGTTAATTTCTTGGATATTATTGTAGAGGATGGAAGAAATTATTTGGTCTATCTCAATTTTTCTTTGCTAAATTTTCCGAAAATAATCAGTAAATTAATTCCATTTATTTTATTTTTTAGTTTCCTTTACGTCATTGGAAAATACGAATTAAAGAATGAATTAATAATTTTTTGGAATTTTGGAATAAATAAAATTGATCTAATAAATTTTTTTATAAAATTCTCATTTATAATAATGCTACTTCAAATATTTCTTACAGCCGCTATTGTTCCGAAAAGTCAAGATTTAGCTAGGTCTTTTTTAAGAGCATCATCAATAAATTATTTAGAAAATTTTATCAAACCAAGAATATTCAATGATGCTGTCAAAGGTCTAACAATTTATAGTGACTCAAAAGATGAGTCAGGAAATTTAAAAGAGATATATCTTAAAAAAGGATCTGGAGAAAATTTTCAAATTACTTTTGCTAAAGAGGGAAGATTTAAGCAAATAGGAAATAGCCAATTTTTAGAATTAAATTTTGGAGAAACAATTAGTGTAATTAATAATAAGATAACTAATTTTAAATTTAAAAAGACAGATTTTAATCTAAGTAACTTTGATGATAATGCTACTAAATATAAAAAAACTCAAGAGGTAGCAACTTTGGATCTTATCAAATGTTATCACAATTTAAAGAATTTCAACTTCATTAAAATTGATGATGATTTTAAGGTTGAGAATTGTAGATCAGACAATATTGATAATATAATAAAGGAATTATATAAACGAATTATAATTCCTCTATATATTCCAGTATTAATACTTATTTCATTAATGCTGATATTTAAATCCAAAGAAAATATTAATTATCCTAGATATAGAGTTGTAATTTTTTTAATTGGTTTTAGCACAATAATTCTCTCAGAAATGACAATAAGATTTATTAATGAGGATTTTTTGAAGAATTTAAAATATTTCATAATTCCAATTATTTTAGTCGTAAGTCTATATTTCAATTATCAACTAAGATTTAAAGATACAAAAATTTTAAAATGAAAACATATAAAAAATTCTTAATTAAAACTTATCTATTATCTCTTCTAAACGTTTTTCTTATTTTTTTCTGTTTAATATATATTCTTAATCTGCTTACAGAATTAGAATTTTTTAAAAAAACTAACGTCGAGTATTATTTTCCACTATATCTATCACTTATCAATACTCCAATATTTGTTTTTGAAATGTTTCCGTTTATCTTTTTAATTTCAACACAATTCTTTTTTAATACTCTTTTTACAAATAATGAGATGAATATTTTTAAATATTCTGGCCTAAAGAATACAAAAATATTTTCAATTTTAACTTTAACTACCTTTTTTGTCGGAATTTTAATAATTTCTGTTTTTTACAATTTATCGTCTAATTTAAAAAATTTATATTTAGGACTAAAATCTAATTACACAGATGATAAAAAATATCTTGCAGTGATCACTAATAATGGTTTATGGATCAAAGACATATATAATGACAACATACTGATGATAAATGCTAGCTCATTCAATAATAATGAACTTATAAATACTTACATTTCAGAATTTGATAAAAATTTTAATATTATAAAAAATATAAAAAGTCCCAGGATTGATATAACAAAAAAAGAATGGATAATTAACAATGCTGAAGTTTATGTGCAAAATAATAAGGAAATTATCGAAAATTATAAATTTAACACAAATTTTGATTATGAATTAATACAAAATCTATTCTCTAATATGTCTTCTCTATCATTCTTAGAATTAATTGAAATGAGAAAAAATTATAAAAAATTAAATTATTCTCTAACCGAAATAGATCTTCAGCTTTTAAAATTAATTTCATTTCCTTTTTATTTTATTCTAATGTTTATTTTTTCAGCTGCAATTATGATGAATACCAAAACTTTTAAAAATAAAAGCCTTAAGATAATTGTTGGACTGTTTTTATCTGTGATAATTTATTATATAAATAACTTTTTTTATGTTCTAGGGACCTCTGAAAAGATAAATGTTATGAATTCAATTTTGACTCCTTTATTAGTTCTTGCAGTAATAAATTCTTTTATGATGAGAAATATAAATGCAAAATAAAATTATAATATTAATTGTAATAATCCTTAATTTAACAGTTTTTAATGCCCAGAGTAATGATCAAATTACCTTTGATGTGTCTGAATTAGAAATATTAGATGGTGGTAATAAAATAATTGGAAAAAATCGAGGAATTATTACCACTGATAATGATATATCTATTAAGGCTGATACATTTGAATATGACAAAGCTAAGAATATTCTTCAAGCAAATGGTGATGTAATTATTGAAGATCAAGCAAATAATTATAATTTTTTTGCAGAAAATATTTTATATTTTAAAAATGATGAGAAAATAGAGATTAGGGGCAAATCTAAAGCTTTACTTAACAAAAATTATGAGTTTGAAATTAATAGTGTTGTAATTAATAGAAATGATATGAAAATTAGTTCAGATGTTGGTGGAACTATTCTAGACACTGTTAATCTAACACGATACGAGATTGGTAAATTTAGTTATTCTTTAAGAGACAAAATTTTGAAAGGTGAAAAAATTTTTATCAATACAAAATTTAATCAACCTTTCAGTGATAAATATTTTTTTAAAAGTGCAATTTTTGATCTTAAAAATCAAAACTATATAGCTGAAGAGATAGATATTGAATTCAAAAAAGACTTGTTTGGAAATAAAGATAATGACCCTAGATTTAAAGGTGTTTCTTCAAAAAGTGAAAACGGCATAACCACAATTAATAAAGGTATTTTTACAAGTTGTAAAAAAAACGACAATTGTCCTCCATGGAGTATTCAAGCTGATAGAATTTCTTATGATCAAAATAAGAAACAAATTAATTACGATAATGCTCTAGTAAAAGTTTATGATATTCCAGTTATATATTTTCCAAAATTTTTTCATCCAGGCCCCACAGTAAAAAGACAATCAGGTTTTTTGGTTCCGTATATAAATAACTCAAATATTCTCGGATCTTCTTTGCAAATACCGTATTTTTATGCTCCATCAATTAATAAAGATTTTACTTTTAAACCAACACTATTTGATAAAGGTGTCGTAATGCTTCAAAATGAATACAGGCAAAAAAATAAGAATTCTTTTTTTATTACTGATTTCAATATTATTGATGGATATAAATCAAAAAAATCCAAAAAAAAAAATACGTTAACTCATTTATTTTCAAGGTATCAAAAGGATTTTAATTTTGAAAATTTTATTGAGAGTTCTCTTAATATTTCAGTTGAAAAAGTAAATAACGATACATATCTCAAAGTTTTTGACTCTAATTTAGTTAATACTAATCTTAAACCAGATAACTTTGACACTTTAAGTTCAAATATTAATTTTAACCTAAAAAATGAGAAGTTTTCATTTGAAACAGGTTTTACTGCTTACGAAGATCTGTCTAAGTCAAATAGCGATCGTTTTCAATATGTTTTACCTTACTATGACTTTTCAAAAAATTTTTTTAATAACAACCTGGCATCTTTTAATTTTAATTCACAAGGAGATAACATTTTGAAAGATACAAACAGTTTAAGATCAAGAATGATAAACAATTTAAATGTTCAAAGTGTTGACTATTTTTCAAAGAATGGTTTTAAAAACAATTTAAATTATTATTTAAAAAATACGATTAATGCAGGAAAAAATAATAATGAGTATGATTCAAGTCCACAAATAAAATTTATGAATATTTTTGAGGTAGTTTCTAGTTTTCCTCTTGTTAAAAAAGGTGAAAATTTTATTAATTATTTAAACCCAAAATTATCTCTGAGAATAAATCCATCAGATATGAAAGACAATAGCAATCAAAATAGGCAGATAAATACTGAAAATATGTTTAATATAAATAGATTAGGGCTTGACGATACACTTGAGTCAGGAGAAAATTTAACATTGGGATTAGATTATAAAAAAGAAAAAATAGATAATATAAATAAGTATTTCCAATTAAGTCTTGGTAAAATCATAAGAACAAAATCAAACAATAATATCCCTTCCAATAGTACAATTGATAAGAAAAATTCAAACTATTTTGGTAAATTAGAAAATAACTTAAATGAGAATATTAATTTTGATTACCAATTCTCTATAAATCACAATTTAGATGAGTTGCAATATAATTCTTTTGGAACAACTTTTTCAAAAAATAATTTTTCCACAACATTTAACTATATTGAAGAGAGTGGTGTAATTGGAAGCACTAACATTTTAGAAAATGTTACGACACTCAGTTTTGACAAGCAAAATTTTATTTCGTTTAGAACTAGGGAAAATAGAGAAATAGATTTAACAGAATACTATGATTTGATTTATGAGTATAGAAACGATTGTCTAGTTGCAGGTTTAAAATATAATAAAACCTATTATCAAGATAGAGATTTAGAGCCTACTGAAGATTTTACGTTTAGTATAAAGTTAGTGCCGTTGACTGGATTTGAGCAGAAATTAGCAAATTAATTAAATGTATTTAATCAGAAAACTAAAATTCTTATTCCTCATTTTATTTACAATATTTTTTTACATAAAAATCTCAATTGCTTTTGAAAATAAAATTTTGTTTAAAGTTGATAATGAAATAATTACTACAATTGATATCTACGAGGAAATTAAATTTTTAAAGATATTTAAATCCGAAATGAAAAATCTAGATGATAAAGAATTATTTGAAATATCTAAAAATTCAATTCTAAGAGATAAAATAAAAAAAGTTGAAATTATGAATTTTGTTAAAGAGTTGAAAGTTGAAGATAAATTTGTTCTTAGATTGATAAAAAATCAGTATCCAAATATAGAAATTAGTTCCTTAGAAAATTTTGAAAATTTTTTGAAAAAAAATAATCTTGATATTAAAAACATTAAGGAAAAATTTTATATTGAAATTATTTGGAATAATCTAATTTTTCAAAAATTTGGAGGGAAAATAAATATTGATAAAGAAAAAATAAAAAATGAAATCTTAGAAAATCCCCGAAAAGAACGACAAATAGAATTTTTACTTTCTGAAATAACATTTGATGTAATTAATAAAAAAGATTTTCAAAATAAATATGAAAAAATTCTTCTTGATATTAAAAATAAAGGATTTAAAAAATCGGCTTTAATTCACAGTAATTCTACGACAGCCAATAGTGGTGGTTTGATTGGATGGATAAAGGAAGATAATTTAAATCAAGAAATTAAAGAGAGTATTTCAAAATTAAAAATAGGTGAATTTTCAAAACCAATAAGAACGTCTTCAGGATTTATGATAATTAAAATTGAAGATAAAAAAGAATACGAGTTAAAGTTTAATCTTAATGAAAAAGTGAAAGAAGTTATTAAATTTAAAACAAATGATCAACTTAATCAATTTTCAAAAATGTATTTCAACAAGTTAAAGAAAGATTTAATAATTTATGGTTTATAAACCAATTATAGTAGTTGCAGGTGAACCGAATAGTATATTTTCAGAAATTTTTTTCAAATCATTAAAGTCCAAACATTTTAGAAGTCCGATTATTTTAATTGCATCACAAAAATTAATTGAACTTCAAATGAAAAAATTAAATATAAATATGAAAATTAGATTGATTACTCGTATAAATTTAAAAAAGTATCAATTAGATAATAAAAAAATAAATTTGATAAATGTAAATTTTAATCAAAAAAAGCCATTTGATGTAATCAGCAGTAAATCCAATGACTACATTAAAAGATCCTTTGATATTGCGCTTAAAATACTGAAAGAAAAAATTACTTATAAATTTATCAACGGTCCAATCTCTAAAAAATTTTTTTTGAAGCAAAAGTATCTAGGTATTACAGAATATTTAGCTCATAGAACCAAAACTAAAAATTTTGCAATGTTAATTTATAATAAAGGTTTATCTGTATGTCCTCTTACAACACATTTACCACTCAAAAAAGTCTCAAAATATATTAATAAAGAAACAATTAAAAAAAAAATTAAATTATTAGACATATTTTTTAAAAAATACTTAAAACAGAAGCCTCAAATAGCAGTCACTGGCTTAAATCCACATTGTGAAAGTATTGATGCATTCAATGAAGATGAAAAAATTATTAAACCAACAATAAAATCTTTATCCAAATCAAATTATAAAGTATTTGGACCATTTGCGGCGGATACAATTTTTTTGAAAAAAAATAGAGAAAATTTTGACATAATTGTCGGCATGTATCACGATCAAGTATTGACGCCGATGAAAACTTTATTTGAATATAATGCGGTTAATATTACCTTGGGACTTCCGTTTTTAAGAATTTCTCCTGATCATGGTCCTAATGAAAAAATGATTGGAAAAAATAAATCTAATCCCTTGAGTTTGATCAAGGCACTAACCTTTTTAGATAATAAAAAATGATAAAAGCAAAAAAAAGTCTAGGTCAAAACTTTTTAATAGATCAAAATATCCTTAAAAAAATTGTAAATATTACTGAAATCAAAAATAAAACTGTACTTGAAGTGGGGCCAGGAACTGGAAATTTAACTTATCATATCTTATCAAAAAAACCCAAGAAGATTTATGTAATAGAAAAAGATGAGGATTTAGCAATAAAATTATTTAATAATTTTAAAGATAAAATAGAAATTATTAATAAGGATATTTTATTAATTAATGAAAAAAATCTTGATAATGATAAATTTATTGTTTTTGGTAATTTGCCTTACAATATTTCAACTGAAATCTTATCTAAATGGATTTTAAATTTAGATAGGAAAGAATTCTGGTTTAGTTGTTTAATTTTGATGTTTCAAAAAGAAGTTGCAGATCGTATAATATCAGAATTTAACTCAACAAAATATGGAAGAATTTCAATATTATCTAATTGGAAATTAGATATAAAAAAAATATGTGATATTAAATCAACAAGTTTTTCACCAAGACCAAGAGTTGATAGTTCGTTAATATACTTTAAACCAAAGCAATTTTTTTTTGATATAAATAATCCAAAAAATATAGAAAAAGTAACGAGAATTTTTTTTAATCAAAGAAGAAAAATGTTAAAAAAACCTTTTAATCAGTTATTTGATGGAAATATCGAAATCGCTAGAAAACTAAATATTGATCTTAGTTTAAGACCTCAAAATCTTGACTTTGAAACTTACTATAAATTAGTTAGGGAATATGAAAACTTAAGAGGTTAGTTTTTCAACGTGCTTTCTAATAAATTCTTTATCATAATCTTTTGAACCGTCTTGAATTTCTGCGTCTATTAATTTTTTAATTTTTAAATAACAACTTTCTAAATCATCATTAATAACTACATAATCATAATTTATCCAATGTAACACATCATGTTCAAATTGTTTCATTCGCTCATCTACAATAAGCTTATCTCTCATATCTCTACTAGATAATCGCTTGAATAAAATTTCTTTACTTGGTGGTAAAATAAAAAAAGTTATCAATTTGTAATCAAGTTTCTTATTCTTTATTTGATCTGCTCCCTGCCAATCAATATCAAACAAAACATTTTTTCCTTTATTTAAGTGATTTATTACTTGAGTTCTTGTAGTTCCATATAAGTTGTTAAATACTTTTGCATATTCTAAAAATTCTTGATTTTTTATAAGTCTGTTAAATTCTCCCTTGTTTATAAAATAATAATCTTTATTTGGAGTTTCGTTTAATCTTGGTTCTCGCGTCGTATGGGAAATTGAAACCTCGAAATTATCAAGTTTAGATAATAAACCTACAAGTGAAGTTTTTCCTGCTCCAGATGGAGAGGATAAGATTATCATTACCCCATCATTATTTATGGGCATTAATAAAATTAGTTGGCTTTTCCTTCAATAAATTTTACAGCATCACCAACTGTTAAAATTTTTTCTGCTTCACTATCAGAAATCTCTGAACCAAATTCTTCCTCAAAAGCCATCACTAACTCAACTGTATCTAAGCTATCAGCTCCCAAGTCATCTATAAAACTCGATTCTTCTGTTACTTTTGCCTCATCTATCCCTAAATGATCTGCAACTATTTTTTTTACTTTACTTGAAACATCTTCAGACATTTTGATCCTTTTTGTTTTAAATTCTTATTAGTTTAAAAACTTATTTTGTCAAGCCATATACATGCCCCCATTAACATGTATAGTTTCACCATTAATATAATTTGATTGATCTGAGGCTAAAAAAAGAACAGCATTTGCAACATCTGCAGGCTCTCCTAATTTTGCAGATGGTATTTTAGATATAATTATTTCTTTAAATTTTTCATCCAAATTATCTGTCATATTAGTTTTTATAAATCCAGGTGAAATGCAATTTACATTAATATTTTTTTTCGCATACTCTATAGCTAAACTTTTAGACATTGCGACTATACCTGCTTTGGAGGCTGTATAGTTAACTTGACCTAAATTTCCAGTATGTCCAACAACAGATGTAATATTTATAATTTTACCTGATTTATTTTTTAACATCTTTTTAACTGAAAATTTACTCAAAAGAAAAGTAGATGTTAAATTTATATCTATTACTTTTTTCCATTCATCTAAGCTCATACGAATTGCCAAATTATCTTGAGTTAATCCTGCATTGTTGACGATGCAATCAAGACTACCTCCTAATTGATTAGTTGCATTTTCTATAAACTCTTCAATCTTTTCACATTCAGAAATATTAAATCTTAAAATTTTGACATTTGCATATTTTGACTTTAATTCTTCTAATTTTTCAACTTTAGTACCAGTGGCTAGAACGTAAGCTCCACATTCGGTAAATTTTTTTACAATTGCATTACCTATTCCGCCAGATGCACCTGTTACTATAATTTTTTTATTTTTTAAATCTATCATAATGTTAAATCTTTTATATCATTCACATTATTAATTATATTAATTTTTACATTCTTATCTATTCTTTTAATTAAGCCTGATAATACTTTTCCAGGTCCAATTTCTATAAAATGATTTACACCATTATCGATCATATTAATTATACTTTCTCTCCACCTAACTCTTTTTTCTATTTGTTCAATTAATAGCATCTTTAGTTCGTCCTTATCTGAAATTTCTTTTGCTGTTACATTAGAGATTAGTTTGTTTTTAGAATCTTGAAAATCTAATTTTTGAATTTCATTTCTCATTATTTCAGTAGCATTTTTCATAAGCTGACAATGAAAAGGAGCACTTACTGGTAATTTGATATTTTTTATATTTTTTGACTTTAAAACTTTAATTAATTTTTCTATGTCACTATTTCTTCCGCTTAATACAATCTGACCCTCGCAATTATCATTTGCAATTTGAGCTACAAAATCATTCTTATTCTCGTTCAATATATCCTCTATAATTTCAACTTTTGAACCTAAAACAGCCAACATACCCCCCTCTCCCTTTGGGACAGCATTTTGCATAGCTTCACCTCTAGTTTTTAAAAGTTTAATTGTATCTGAAAAACTCAGATATTTAGCAGCACATAGTGCGGAATATTCTCCTAATGAGTGACCTGCAAAATATTTTGCATTGTGAAGATCAATATTAAATTCTTTTTTCATTACTTGAAAAATTGAGTAACTTATTAGAAATATTGCTGGCTGAGTATTAAAAGTAAGATCTAATTCATCTTTTGGCCCTTCTAAAATTATTTTTGATAAATTTATACTTAATGTATCATTTGCTTGATTAAATAGATCTCTTACTAAATCATAATTTTCAAAAAAATCTTTTCCCATTCCAATTTTTTGTGAACCTTGTCCTGGAAATACTAGTGAAAACATTTGAAAATAACCTTTATTTTATGTTGTTTTTGCTATTGTAATTAAAGATTTATAATAGTATATCCTCATTTTTTATTAAAGAAATTAGATGAATTTATACGAGCATACTATAATTGCAAGACAAGACACTTCACCGAGTGAAATAAAACAATTAACTGAAAAATATTCAAGCATTATTGAAAAAAATGATGGTGAAATAGTTAAAACTGAAAATTGGGGTTTGTTAAATTTATCATATTTAATAAAAAAAAATAAAAAAGGAAGTTACATTCACTTTAAATTTAAAGGCAAAGGAAATGTAATTAGTGAACTTGAAAAAAACGAGTCGATTGACAAAAAATTGTTAAGATATTTAACTGTAAAAGTAAAAAAATTTGATCTCGAAACAAATTTTTTTTCAAAAAAAGATGGGATCGATAAAAAAGAAAATTCTAACTAATTATGCCTAAAAGACAGAGTGGAAATAAAAAAAACAAACAAAGCAATTTTGCAAAGTTAAGTATTTTCCAACCAAATAAATATAAATTTAAGAAAAATTGTCCACTGTCGGTTAAAGGTGCCCCAATAATCGATTATAAAAACATTAAATTGTTAAAAAAATATGTATCAGAAAATGGTAAAATTCTTCCGTCAAGAATAACAAACGTAAGTCAAAAAAAACAGAGGGAATTATCTTTATCAATAAAAAGAGCAAGAAACTTAGCTTTATTGTAAATGAAAGTAATACTATTAGAAAATATTAAAAGAATTGGCTCTATAGGAGAAATTATAGATGTTAAAAGAGGTTTTGCTAGAAATTTTTTAATCGCAAATAAAAAGGCGTTATATGCTTCAAGAGAAAATATAAATCAAGTTGAAAAAATAAAGACCCAATTATCTAAAAAAGATAATGAAAAAAAACAAGAAGCAAAAAAGATAGCAGAAAAAATTAATCAAAAAAAATTCATTGTGAAGAAACTTGCGACAGAAAATAAAGAGTTATATGGTTCAGTTAAGCCTACTGAAATTTCCAAAATTATTAAAGAAAAAGAAAAATTAGACATAACACCATCAATGATTCAACCAATTAAAGAAATTAAATCTATTGGAAATTTTAAAGTAAAGGTATCTTTACATTCTGAGATTGAAGCGGAGATACATATTGCAGTTGAGTCAGCTGAGACTATTCAATAATTATACAATTTTTTCCCCAGTTAATATTTAAAATTTATTTTGAATAAAATTAACATAGAATGTGGTGTGGAAAATAATTTAACAATTATCAAAGATAAATTTGAAGAATTACCAAACAATATTGAAGCTGAGCAAGCAGTAATAGGCTCTATACTTGTTTCAAATGAAATTTTTGATGAAATAAATATTATTATAAACAATAATAACTTTTATGATCCAATGCATCAAAAAATTTTTGGTGCAATAGAAAGTTTGATTTATAAAGGATTATTAGCTAATCCTATTACTTTAAAAAATTATTTTGAAAGTGAAAAAGACGAATTAAACGTCCCAGAATATTTGGTAAAGATTACAAAATTTTCAACTTCTGTAAGACAAGCAATTGAATATTCTAAAATTATCTATGATATGTTTGTACGAAGAGAGCTTATAAAGATTTCTGAAAAAACTATTGATGATGCTAAGTTGGGTGATCTTAATACAAGTGGACAAAAAATAATCGAAGATTCAGAAAAAGAATTATATAAATTGGCCGAGAAAGGATCTTTTAGCTCCTCTTTTATAAAATTTGATAAAGCACTTAAAGATACAATTGATATGGCCTCAGCTGCATATAAAAATGATGAAGGGATCGTTGGTGTTCCAACTGGACTAAGAGATTTAGATGATAGATTAGGAGGTTTGCACAAGTCTGATTTGATTATAATTGCAGGAAGACCAGGAATGGGAAAGACAGCACTAGCAACTAACATAGCTTTTAATGCAGCTCAAAAATTACAAGAAAGTGGTAAGAAATCATCTATTGCTTTTTTTTCATTAGAAATGTCATCTGAACAGTTATCTACTAGAATTTTAGCAGAGCAATCTAGGATTAAATCAAATGATATAAGAAGAGGTAAAATTTCAGATGAACAATTTGATAAATTTATAGAGACTTCAAAAAACATATCTGAGCTCCCACTTTATATTGATGAGACACCTGCAATTACTATTGCAGCTATGAGTAATAGAGCGCGAAGAATTAAAAGGACACGTGGTCTTGATATGATTATTGTTGACTACATTCAATTAATGAGAGGAACTTTAAATTATAAAGACGGGCGAGTTCAAGAAGTATCAGAAATAACTCAAGGTTTAAAAGCTATCGCTAAAGAGTTAACGATACCTGTCGTTGCACTTTCACAATTGTCCAGACAGGTTGAACAAAGAGATAATAAAAAACCACAATTGTCTGATTTGAGAGAATCAGGTTCAATAGAACAAGATGCTGATGTGGTGATGTTTGTGTATAGAGAATCATATTATTTAGAAAATAAAGAACCAAAACCAGCGACAGTAGAGCATGCTGAATGGCAAGCAAAGATGAATGAAGTATCTAATCTGGCAGAATTAATTATTGGTAAACAAAGGCATGGTCCAACTGGAAATGTATTTTTAGAGTTTGAGGCAATGTTTACTAAATTTAAAGATACTCAAATTAACTAAATTCCAATATAAAAGGGTAGGATGATTACCCATTTTTATCAAAATGTTATTCTTAAAAACCCTAAATCTATATTGATAATCTTACTTATAGCCCTATTTACTTTTGGGTATTATTCCAAAGATTTTAAATTAGACGCTTCATCAGAGACATTATTAATTGAGGGAGATCCAGACCTTGAATATCTAAAAGAAATTACAAATAGGTACGGGTCAAAGGAATTTTTAATACTAACTTATACACCTAACGAAGGAATGATTTCTGATGTCTCTATAAACAACCTTCTCAGTTTAAAATACAAAATTCAAAGTTTAAAGTGGGTCCATAGTGTCATTACCCTTTTAGATATTCCTTTATTAAATAATTCAGATGCACCTTTACAAGAGAGATTAGAAAATTTTAAAACTTTAAAAGATGAGGATATAGATAAAGAAAGAGGATTTAATGAGATTTTAAGTAGCCCCGTATTTAGAAATTTTGTTATTAGTGAGGATGGTAAAACCTCTGGAATTATAGTTAATATTAAAAATAAAAAATCACTAGAAAATATTTCTAATAAAACGAAAAAAGAAATTGAAGCTCATAAAGACTTAATAAAAAAACAAAATCATCAAAATATTCTTGAAATTAGAGATGTCATTAAAAGTTACAGTAATATTGGAAAAATAAATTTAGGTGGGATACCTATGATCGCCGATGATATGATGACATTTATAAAAAGTGATATAGTGGTTTTCGGACTAGGTGTTTTATTATTTATTATCGCAACATTATGGTTTGTATTCAGAAAACTAATTTGGATTATCGTTCCGATAAGTAGTTGTTTTTTTTCAGTAATAATAATGACAGGCTTACTTGGGTTATTAGGGTGGAAAGTTACAGTCATTTCATCAAACTTCATTGCGTTAATGTTAATTTTAACAATGGCAATGAATATTCACATGAGTACAAGATTTCTACAGATTAATGAAATTTATCCAAACAAAAAAATTATAGAACTGATTACTTTAACAACAAATAAAATGTTTTGGCCGATTTTATATACTGCTTTAACAACTATAATTGCTTTTTTATCTTTAATCTTTAGTGAAATAAAACCAATTATTGATTTTGGTTGGATGATGACCTTGGGTTTGATTACATCATTTGTTATTACCTTTACATTACTTCCATCTTTAATTAACTTTATGCCTAAAGAGAAAATATTTCTAAAAAAACAAGAAGAGTCAAAAATTACCTCTTTTTTTGCACAAGTTTCCCTAAATAATCACAAAACAATTTTTACCCTAACTATTGTAATAATCATTTTTAGTTTAATTGGTATAAGCAGACTAGAAGTTGAAAATAGTTTCATTAATTATTTCAGTAAAAAAACTGAAATTTACAAAGGTATGAAACTTATAGACGAAAAATTAGGTGGAACAACTCCGCTAGAAATTATTTTAAAGTTTCCGAAGAAAAAAAGCGAGAAAACTGATGATGAAGATGATTTTGAAGATTGGGGGGATGAAGAAAATGAGAATGATGATAAATACTGGTTCACCAAAGATAAAATAGATAGAATTTCCTCTGTTCATAACTATCTAGATGATTTACCTCAAGTTGGAAAAGTTTTATCATTTTCATCAATAATCGAAGTAGCAACAATGCTAAATAATAATAAGCCCTTAGGAACATTAGAAATGGGTGTTCTTTATTCAAAAATACCCGAAAGTATTAAGACTGAAATAGTTGATCCATATATCTCCATAAAAGATAATGAGGCAAGAATTAATTTAAGGATTATAGACTCCCAAGAAAATTTAAGAAGAAATGATCTTATAAAAAAAATTAAATATGACTTAAAAAATCAATTAGGATTAAAAGAAAGTGAATTTAAACTTGGTGGTGTTTTAATTTTATTTAATAACTTGCTTCAAAGTCTTTTTAAATCTCAAATACTAACTTTAGGTTTGGTGATGATCGGAATATTTGGAATGTTTGTAATCTTATTCAAAAATATTAAACTTTCTTTAATTGGTGTAGTACCAAATTTTATAGCAGCTTTTTTTATATTAGGGATAATAGGTCTGCTTGGTATCCCATTGGATATGATGACAATCACAATAGCCGCAATTACAATTGGAATAGCTGTTGATAATAGTATTCACTATATTTATAGATTTAAAGAGGAATTTAATACCTCAAAGGATTATAATAAAACTCTTATTTTGTGCCACTCCACAGTTGGTAAAGCAATTTTAAATACATCTATAACAATCGTTTTTGGGTTTTCAATATTGGTTTTGTCAAAGTTTATACCAACGATCTATTTTGGTGTTTTTACTGGATTAGCAATGTTGTTGGCTATGGTTTCAGTTTTAACATTGCTTCCCTCTTTAATACTATTAGTCAAACCGTTTAATGAATAACTAGATGCAAGATTTTGTTGTAGATTTTTATAAAACTACAAACGTTTTAGATATTGTGTATTTAGTAATTACAATTTTTACATTAATTGGATGTTACAAAAGAGGTTTTATTTTAAGTATTCTGTCAATGGCTAAATGGTTTTTAGCCTACATAATCACATTGATAATGTTCCCTAAAGTAAAACCTTATTTGAAAGGCATAATTGATAACGAATATGTTTTAGATATAGTTTTAGGGGTCACAATATTTGTAATCGTTATATTTTTAATTTTAATGATTAACAGAGGCATCAGAAAAGCTGTCCGATTCACTGGCCTTGGAAGTTTAGACACGACGTTTGGATTCTTTTTTGGATTTATCAAAGCTTATATCATCTCTGTATGTATCTTCTCAGGTGTACACATTGTATATAATCATGATAAATGGCCAGTAAATTTGAGTAAATCATTAATCTTTCCATATTTAGAAAAAGGTAGTAATTATTTATTAGAAAAATTTCCTGATGAAAAAACATATCAAAAATCTAAAGAAAAAATTAAAGATATTTGATCCTAAGCTCAAAGAAGAATGTGGTATATTTGGAATTAGTAACACCAAGGATGCTTCTGCACTAACTGCCTTAGGACTTCATGCTCTTCAACACAGGGGTCAGGAAGGATGTGGTATCGTTACCTTTGATGGTAAACAATATTTTTCTGAAAAAAGATTTGGTTTGGTAGGTGATAATTTTAATAAAGAAAAAATATTAAAAAAACTTCAAGGAAATTATGCTATAGGACATAATAGATATAGCACAACAGGTGAAAATACTCTTAGAAACATTCAGCCTTTCTTCGCTGATACTAATGCAGGAGGTATTGGTGTAGCTCATAATGGAAATTTAACCAATTCTATTTCTTTAAGAAAAAAATTAGTTGATGAAGGTGCAATTTTCTACACAACATCTGATACGGAGACAATAGTTCAATTAATTGCTAAGTCAAAACGAGCAAAAACAATAGATAAAATTGTTGATGCAATTTTTCAAATACAAGGTGGATATGCTTTAGTAATGTTAACTCAAACTTCATTAGTAGGTGTTAGAGATCCTTTTGGTATCAGACCTTTGGTAATTGGAAAATTAAAAAATAGCTATGTCCTAGCATCTGAGACATGTGCTTTAGATATAATTGGTGCAAAATTTATTCGAGTAGTTGAAAATGGTGAAATTGTCTTGATTGAAAATAACGAATTAAAAAGTATCAAACCATTTCCTCCGAGAAAAGTTAGGCCTTGTGTTTTTGAATATATTTATTTTGCAAGACCAGATAGCATGCTTGATGGAAAAACTGCATATGAACATAGAAAAAATCTTGGTTCAGAACTTGCAAAAGAAAATGATGTGGATGCTGATATTGTTGTGCCAGTACCAGATTCTGGAAATGCAGCAGCTTTGGGGTTTGCACAATCCTTAAACGTAAAATTTGAGCTTGGTTTAGTCAGAAATCATTATGTAGGAAGAACTTTCATTGAACCGAGTCAAAAAATCAGAAGTTTGGGTGTTAAATTAAAATTAAATGCTAATCAATCAACTATTCAAGGAAAAAAAATAATTTTAGTAGATGACTCACTAGTAAGAGGTACCACATCCCATAAAATCGTTAAAATGCTATATGACGCTGGCGCAAAAGAAGTTCATGTTAGAATTGCCTGTCCAGAAATAAAATTTCCCGATTTTTATGGAGTTGACACACCAACTAAAAAAGAATTGCTTGCGGCAAATAAAAGTAACTCCGAAATCTGTGATTACATCGGTGCAAAATCATTAAAATTTTTGTCAGTAAATGGGATGTATCGGGCAATTGGTTTTGATAAAAGAAATGAAACTTATCCTGAATTGACTGATCATTATTTTACTGGAGATTATCCTGTCAAACCTATCGATGAACTTGGTGATAGTAAAATCACACAATTATCATTGCTAAACACTGCATCAAATAATTAAATGAAAAAAGTAAGTTTTACTGAAATGAAAAATGGTACTAAAGAGGATTATCTTTTTTTAGATAAACAAGAAAAAAATTTTGCCAGCAAAACTGCTGATAGAATATTAAAATTTATGTCTGGACTAACAGAAACTTTAGAAGGTTATCAGGTATCAAGGCTCGAGCACTCACTTCAATGTGCTACGAGAGCTCAAAGAAATGGTGAAAGTGAGGAGATGGTTGTAGCTTGTCTGTTGCACGACATCGGTGATGAATTAGCACCAATGAATCATTCTGAGTATGCCGCTTCAATTTTAAAACCCTATGTATCAGAAAAAACTCATTGGATAGTTGAAAAGCATGGAGAATTTCAAATGTATTATTATGCACATCATTTAGGTGGTGATAAGAACAGAAGAGATAAATATAAAGATCATAAATATTATCAAGATACAATAGATTTTTGCGAAAAATATGATCAAAATTCTTTTGATCCTAAATATGAGTCTTTACCATTGGAATTTTTCAAACCAATTGTAAAGAAAATTTTTTCTAGAAAACCATATTCTTCTCTAACGTAAAATTAAAAACAAAACTAATACTAATGATCACAAAAAAAGAGCAAATAATTGAATATTTCAAGTCTGGTATTAAAAATAAGAAAGAATTTAAAATTGGTATCGAGCATGAGAAATTTCTATTTGATAGTCAAAATAATAAAAGAATTGATTATCAAAAAATAAAGGAAATGTTCTCAACTCTACTTGAATTCGGATGGAATCCTGTATTAGAAAACGATAATATTATTGGTTTAAATAAGGGTGGTAAAAATATTACTCTTGAACCAGGTAATCAAATTGAATTATCTGGTGATAAACTTACAAATATTCATGAAGCATGTGCAGAGTCTTATGATTATTTATTTGAGTTAAAACAGGTCACAAAAAAACTTAATATTAAAATTGTAAGTGCAGGTTTTGATCCAATATCAAAATTAAATGAGATCCCCAACAACCCTAAAAAAAGGTACAAACTGATGACAAAAGATATGCCTTTAGGGGGAGAATTAAGTCTTGATATGATGTATCGAACCTGTGGAACACAGTTGAATTTAGATTACTATTCAGAAGAAGATTTTAAAAAAAAATTTAAAATAATTAACTCTATAGTACCTATTTCAATTGCATTATTCGCTAATTCATCAATAGTTGAGAAGAAGAAAAGTAATTATTTATCGTACCGATCGAAAGTATGGCAAAATACTTCTCGAGGTGGTTTGCCTAAATTGTTCCTAGAAAACTTTGATTTTGAAAAATATGCAGATTTTGTGATTAATTTTCCAATTCTGTTTATACAACAAAAAGAAAATTATTTTTCAGGCAGAGGATACAATTTTATTGATTTCATGTCAGGAAATATTAAAGAAATAGGTAATCGTCTGCCCGATGAGAATGATTTATCAATTCATTTAAGTACAATTTTTACGGAGAATAGACTTAAAAAATATATTGAATTAAGATCGATGGATACTTGTGGTTGGGATTGTCTATGTGCGGGCCCAGCATTTAATGTTGGAATGTTATATGGAAATTTAGATGAAGTTCATGAATTAATTTCTAGTTGGGATAAAGATAAAATTATAAATGCATATTTAGAAGCGCCACAAAAAGGTTTTAATACCCAGCTCATGGGTAAAGACCTGCTATATTGGTCTTCAATGTTATTAAATTTATCTAAAAAGGGATTAGAAAAGAGAGATATAGTCAATAAAAGTGGAAAAAATGAGACCATATTTTTAAATCATCTACAAAAAGTGATTGATAATAAAACTACAAATGCACATCATATGATTATTAAATTTTCTAAAAATGAAGATTTAACTGAATTATATGACAAATAAAATTATCGCTATCCAAGGAAATCATCCTTTAAAACTTAACCCTTTAACCGATACCAGTATTTTTTTAGCCTATGAGATACAAAAGAAAAATTATAAAATTTTCTATTATGATCCAAAAGATTTATCTATTATTAATTTTAAAGTGATTGCTAAAGGATTTTTTATCAAATTTGATTACAAAAAAAAAAGATTTTTTAAAATTTTAAAAAAACAAAAACTCGAGCTAACTAAGTGTAAATATTTACTTATTCGCCAAGATCCGCCATTCAATTTAGAATATATTTGTTCTACTCTTATTTTAGATAAAATTAAAAAAAAAGTTAAAGTTATTAATGATCCAGCAGCAATAAGAAATGTATCTGAAAAACTTTTTTCCACAAAATATCAAAAATTTATGCCAGATACCATTTTTTCGCAAAATATTGATGAAATTAGAAAGTTTTTTCAAAAACATAAAAAAGTGATTGTTAAACCTATCAATAGCTATAGTGGAAACAATATATGTTTATTGACAAAGTTTAATCTAAAATTTTTTCAAAAATTTATTAAAAAACACAATCATATTATGTGTCAAAAATATTTACCTAAGATCAAAGAAGGAGATAAGAGAGTTTTTTTAATAAATGGTAAAGTTTGTGGTGCAATATCAAGAATTCCAAAAAAAGGCTCATTTTTAAGCAATTTAAGCAAAGGTGCAAAACCAATAAATATAAAATTAAGTAATAAAGAAATGAAAATATCAAAATTGATAGGCAAAGATTTAAAGAAAGATAAAATTTTCTTTGCTGGAATTGACTTTATAGATGAACAACTCAATGGTGATATAAATGTGACATCGCCTACTGGATTAAAAACTTTCTACGACCTCTCAAAAATAAATTTAGCCTCAACTTTCTGGAAAGAATTAAAAGCGTGAAAAATCTTACAGACCAACAAAAGGGATCGTTATTAGCCTTTGTTGCGGTAATGTTTATTACACCAGACTCGCTATTCATAAGACTTTCAAATGTAGATACTTGGGGTTTGGTTTTTTATAGGGGAATTATTCCTTTTATGACAGTTTTTTTGGGCATGTTAATCATTTATAAGTTAAATTTCTTTAAGATACTTTTCACAAGTGGTTATCATGGTATTTTTTACGTAATTACATTTAGTGTAACCAATATAACTTTTGTTGTTTCTATTCAAAACACAAATGTTGCCAATACCTTAGTTATGATAGCGACTGCTCCAATGTTATCAGCTATTCTTGGAGCTTTATTTTTAAAGGAACCACCTGATAAAAAAACTTGGATTTCTATAATAATTACTTTTTTTGCAATAATATATATTTTCTATGACTCTTTGAAGTTAGGTAATTTTTATGGAGATATTTTAGGATTCATTACTGCAATAGGTTTGGCAGTCGGAGCAGTTATTATCAGATCTGCTAAAAATAAAAATTTAGTCCCTTCTGCGGTAGTTGGTAAATTATTTGTAGCAACTTTTGCATTACTCTTCATCGAAAGTTTTGTGTTAGTTGGTAAAGATCTTTTGATTGTTCCGTTAATGTGTATTTTATGTGTAGCGATACCTTTTGTTTTGGTTACCATTGCGCCAAGGTTTATACCTGCTGCAGAAGTTAATCTTTTTTTTCTGCTGGAGACTATAATTGGTCCAATTTGGGTTTGGTTAATCATAAAAGAACAGCCTAGCTTAGAAACACTTCAAGGTGGTCTAATTATAATCACCACCATCGCAATTCACTCATACTTAAAACTCAAAAATTCTTAAGCTTGTCACAATTAAGACTTGATTTAATAATACATCGCGAATAATTACCTCAATTTTTTATGAATAAAGTTTTAAAAAACTCCTGGGCATTGTTTTTAGGAATGGGCTTCATCATGATGGCTTATGGATTCCAAGGGTCTCTACTAGGTGTAAGGGCTGTTCAGGAAGAATTTAGCCTTACTTCAACAGGATTTATGATG
>CACMPD010000012.1 GCA_902615425.1 uncultured Pelagibacteraceae bacterium | reverse complement strand
TTGGCAATTTCCTCTTTAGCTTTTGAACCAACTGTTCCAATTACTTCTGCACCTAAAGAGTTAGCCCAAGGACATAAGATTTGACCAAGAGCTCCAGCTGCAGCATGATAAAGCACTTTATCACCTTTTTTTAATGGATAGGCTCTGTGCAATAGATATTCTGCAGTAATACCTTTTAGGGTTATACAAGATGCCACCTCATCAGAAATACCATCTGGAACAGAAATTAATTTTTCTTCAGGCATAATTTGTTTTTCTGAATATGCTCCAATTGGCATTGATGCATGAGTAACTCTATCACCAACTTTAAATAATTTTACATCAGATCCTATTTCTTCAATAACTCCACTTGCTTCAAGACCAATACCGCTGGGTAATGGAATAGGGTAGAGACCTGTTCTGTGATAAACATCTATAAAATTAAGACCTATTGATTTATTTTTAATTAAGACTTCTTTTGGACCTGGTTTTCCAATGTCCATATCTTTAATAATCAAAACCTCTGGTCCACCAAATTTTTCTATTTGTATCGATTTCATTTTTTATTTTACAAACGTGCCATTATGATAATCTTGAACGGCTTGTAATATTTCTGCTTTAGTATTCATTACAAAAGGACCACCTCTTGCAATTTCCTCATTTATAGGTTTTCCAGAAATAACTAAAAATTTTGCTTTTGATCTTGCCTTTACTTGCAAATTTTCGCCTCGTGTGAGTAATATTAAAGTACTATCTTTGACATCATCATGTTTTTGCTCACCTATTTCTATTTCGCCATCTATTAAATAAATAAAACTATTGTGTGTAGATGGTAGAAGATAATTAAAATTCTTATCTTTATTTAGTTCGACATCAAAATAAACTGGCTCAACATTGTGACCTTTGACTGGACCTTCTGCCTTTTCAAACTTACCAGCTATAACTTTTACTTTTTTATCATTATCTTTATGTACGCTCATTTTATCTGCATCAATATAAATATACTCAGGTTTACTCATTTTTAATTTTGCAGGCATGTTGATCCACAATTGAAATCCATGAAGCTTTCCCTCTTTCATTGCAGGCATCTCTGAGTGGATAATACCACTTCCAGTTTTCATCCATTGGACATCACCAGCAGTCATTTTACCCTCACCTCCTGTACTATCTTTATGTTCAAAATCACCAGCAAGCATGTAAGTCACTGTTTCAATTCCTCGGTGGGGGTGTGGGGGAAAACCAGCTACATAATCATCACTATTTTCAGAGCCAAATTCGTCTAGCATCAAAAAAGGATCAAAGTAATTGGGTTCAACTCCAATACTTCTTTTTAATTTTACTCCAGCTCCATCTGAAGCTGGGATCGGATCGATGATTTGTTTTACTTCAATATTTTTCATCCAATTTAATTAACGAATTAATTATTAATTTCAAGATCAATTTTTATCTAAACAAAAACCTTTAGCACCATTAACTACTAAGAATAAAAAACCACCAGCCAAAGCAATGTTTTTAAGAAAAGCAGTAAGCTGTACCTGATCAGCAAAATCATTATGAAAAATAATAGCTGTTGCAAAACAAAATAAACTTAAAGCTGCAGCAGCAATTTTAGTTTGATAGCCAATTACAATAAGAATGGGTCCAATTATTTCAAGAGCAATTGCAGGTATAATTAAAACACCAGGCAAACTAAAACTTTCCATCCAACCTATGGTTCCCTCATAATTATTTATTTTAAAAATTCCATTTAAAAAAAATAACGCAGAAATTAAAACTCTTCCAAATAAATCTAATGCTTTAATCATCTTAAATTAGTTTAGTAAACACAATGGCGGATTGTATCATTGTTTGCAAGCACAAAAAAAAATATTTTGTCACCTTTGGATTTTATTTTAGAACTATTAAATTAATTGAATTAGTTTGTTAAGATCTGTAATTTGATATTTTGGTTTAAAATCTAAGTTATCAAAAATGTTATTATTTCGATTTACCCAAATAGATTGGTAACCATAATTACCACCACCAGAAACATCCCAAGTATTAGCACTTAAAAATGCAATTTCGCTTTTACTTATATTATATTTTTTTACAGGCATATCATAAACCCTAGAACTTGGTTTATATACGCCAACTCGTTCTATAGAAAATATATCATCAAATAAATTGTCCAAATGATTACTTTTAACTAATTCATCTAATAGTGATGGAGTACCATTTGATAAAATAGCTAATTTAAATTTTTTCTTTTTTAAAGTTTTCAAAGTTTCGGGAACCTCTTTAAAAGGTGACAACACTCTATATAAATTTAATAGTTCATTTCTCATTGAAGGATCAATGTCGAAAGCTTTCATTGATTTATCTAAACTATCCTCTGTAATTTGCCAAAAATCTTTGTGTCTATCCATCAAACTTCTAAGCCAAGTATATTCTAATTGAGTAGTCCTCCAAAAATTTGCAAATCTCTCCCATTTATCTCCAATTTTATCTTTGCATTTTTCGGCAGCTGAATTGACATCAAACAAAGTTCCGTAGGCATCAAAAATTATTGCTTTAATATTTTTCATAAATTAATTTAACATATATGAGTAATATAAGATTATTTTTTTCGAATATATTATCTAAAAATATGATTGATAAATTAGATAAATCTCAATCTCATTATTTAACTAAAGTAATGAGACTGAAAAAAAATGATACTTTTTCTCTATTTAATAAAACTGGTGAATGGGAAGCAAAAATTTTGAATATTACAAAAGATTTTGTTGAATTTAAATCTAGCAAACAGTTAAGACAAAAAGAAAATATAAAAGAATTATGGTTAGCTTTTTCTCCAATTAAATCAAATTACCAAAATTTCATGATTCAAAAAGCAACTGAATTAGGTGTTTCAAAATTCTTACCAATAATTTTTGATCGAACAATTGTAAGAAAAATTAATAAAGATCGATTAGAAAAAATAGTTATAGAAGCATGTGAACAATCAAATCGTATAAGTGTCCCATCTATTGAGGAAGCGCAAAATTTAAAAAGTTTTTTAAATTCCAATTCAATGAATTTAATTTTCACAGATTTAAATTCAGACAATAAAAAAATTGAAAAAACAAAGTTTTCAGATGAACCTATTTGTATCATTATAGGCCCCGAAGGAGATTTTTCAGAACATGAAAGGCAGAAGATTCTCTCATTTAAAGGAGTACAAGCACTAAAAATTAATGACAATATTTTAAGATCAGAAACCGCAGTGATATCTGCAATTTCGATCATAAATTATGTGATTAATTGATAAATTGTCGCGAAAACTAAAGTGTAATTTTTACAAAAGGGCTTTATATAGCTAGTAAAAATGAAAAAAATTTTATTTATATTTTCTAGTATTTTTATCTCTCAAAATGCTTTTGCAAACCAACCTGTTGATTGGCAATTAGGTTTTCAAAAAGCGGCATCAGAATCGATGAGAGATATTGTAGCCTTTCACGATAATTTGTTATTACCGATAATAATAGCAATAAGTGTATTTGTTTTATTTTTAATGCTTTATGCGTGTGTAAGATTTAGAGCCTCAGCAAACCCTAATCCCTCAAAGAGAACACACAATGTAACTGTTGAAGTTTTATGGACTTTAATTCCTTGCTTAATTTTAATTGTTATGGCGGTTCCATCATTTAAAATTTTATATAAGCAAGATACAATTCCAAAAGCAGATTTAACAATTAAAGCAATAGGCTATCAATGGTATTGGGGTTATGAGTATCCAGACGAAAATTTGGAATTTGACTCATACATGATTGAGGAAAAAGATTTAAAAGTAAATCAACCAAGATTGTTAGCTGTTGATAATGAAGTTGTAGTTCCAGTTGGCAAAGTAGTAAAAGTTTTAATCACAGCAAATGATGTTTTACATGCTTGGGCCTTACCTTCATTTGGAGTAAAAAGGGATGCGGTGCCTGGAAGAATTAATGAAACGTGGTTTAAGGCTGAAAAAGTTGGTACTTATTATGGTCAATGTTCAGAACTTTGTGGTATAAAACATGCGTTTATGCCTATTGCAGTAAAAGTAGTTAGTGAAGATGAATATCAAGAATGGTTATCTGAGGCGCGTGTGAAATTTGCAAAAGAAGAAATTGAAAATGATAAACTTAAATTAGCGAGTAAATAAATTATGTATACACAAACAGCATCACACGATCATCATACTCCAACTGGTTGGAAACGTTGGGCCTATTCTACTAACCATAAAGATATTGGGACAATGTATTTAATTTTTGCAATTGTTGCAGGAGTTATTGGAACTGCTTTTTCAGTTTTAATGAGAATGGAATTAATGCATCCTGGTGATGGCATTCTAGGTGGTAATTATCACTTATATAATGTGTTGGTTACTGGACATGGTTTAATAATGATTTTTTTCATGGTAATGCCAGCAATGATTGGTGGCTTTGGTAATTGGTTTGTGCCGATTATGATTGGAGCTCCTGACATGGCATTTCCAAGAATGAACAATATTTCTTTTTGGTTACTACCTGTTTCTTTAACTTTATTAATTCTGTCAATTTTTGCAGATGGCCCTCCAGGACAAACCGGTGTAGGGGGTGGATGGACTATTTATCCTCCGTTGTCCTCAAAAGCTGGACAACCTGGACCAGCGATGGACTTAGCTATCTTAAGTTTGCACCTAGCGGGTGCCTCATCAATTTTAGGAGCGGTTAATTTTATTACTACTATTCTAAACATGAGAACTCCAGGTATGACATTACATAAAATGCCTTTGTTTGCGTGGTCTATATTAGTGACTGCATTTTTATTATTGTTATCTTTACCAGTATTAGCTGGAGCAATAACAATGTTATTAACAGATAGAAATTTCGGTACCGCCTTCTTTGAAGCCCAAACAGGAGGTGATCCAGTCTTATTCCAACATTTATTTTGGTTTTTTGGTCATCCAGAAGTATACATTTTAATCCTTCCAGGATTTGGAATGATTAGTCATATTGTTTCTACATTTTCTAGAAAACCTGTTTTTGGATATCTTGGAATGGCTTATGCAATGGTGGCAATTGGAATAGTTGGATTTGTTGTATGGGCGCATCATATGTACACAGTTGGATTAAGCACAGATACAAAAGCATATTTTTTAGCTGCAACAATGATTATTGCTGTTCCAACAGGAATAAAAATTTTCTCATGGATCGCAACAATGTGGGGTGGTTCAATATCTTTTAAAACACCAATGGTATGGGCATTAGGATTTATTTTTATGTTCACGGTCGGTGGAGTAACTGGAGTTGTTTTAGCTAATGCAGGTGTTGATACTGCAATGCATGACACTTATTACGTAGTTGCTCATTTTCACTATGTACTTTCTCTAGGAGCTGTTTTTGCAATCTTTGCAGGCTTTTATTATTGGTTCTCAAAAATGAGTGGTTATGAATATTCTGAGTGGATGGGTCAATTACATTTCTGGTTAACATTTATTGGAGTTAACTTGATTTTCTTCCCTCAACACTTTTTAGGATTAGCTGGGATGCCGAGAAGATATGCTGATTATCCTGATGCATTTGCCGGATGGAATTATATATCTTCAATAGGGTCTTACGTGGCTGTAGCTGGTCTCGCTGTATTTTTTATGAATTTAATTTACGCATTTGCAAAAAAGAAAGCGGCTGCACAAAATCCATGGGGTGAGGGAGCAACAACGTTAGAGTGGACTGTGCCATCTCCACCAAATTTCCATACTTTTGAGGAGTTGCCAAAATTTGAAGATGGTCAGGGTACACAAAAATCGCACGGCTAATAAAATAAGAACATTAAGAACCGATGGATAATTCAAGGCTAAAAAAAAGAAGTTTAAGCCAAGAAGATTTATTTAATCTTTCAGAATTATTTAAATTGATGAAGCCAAGAGTTATGTCATTGGTAATTTTTACCTGTGCCGTAGGTTTATTAACAGCACCTAACATTGTTTCAACTAAAGATGCAATTATTGGAATTCTTCTCGTTTCATTAGGTGCCGGAGCAGCTGGTGCTTTAAATATGTGGTATGAGTCCGATCTCGATGCTTTAATGACTAGAACCTGTTTAAGACCAATCCCAACAGGGAAAGTCAATAGAAATCAGGCTTTGATATTTGGTGTTACATTATCAATAGTTTCGGTTGTAGCTTTAGATTATTTTACAAACAGAGTTTCTGCTGCAATATTATTACTAACAATATTGTTTTATGTATTTGTTTATACAATCTGGTTAAAAAGAAGAACTCCACAAAATATAGTTATTGGTGGAGCAGCTGGTGCTTTTCCTCCAGTTATAGGATGGACTATTGCTACAGGCTCTATATCGCTTGAACCATTAACATTTTTTTTAATAATATTTTTTTGGACGCCCTCTCATTTTTGGGCACTCAGTTTATACAAGTCCGATGATTACAAGAAAGCCAAAATACCAATGCTGCCACTAACCAATGGAATAGAAAGTACCAAAATCAATATATTCATTTATTCTTTATTGATGATACCAGTAATTATTTTTCCATATTTAATTAACTTTGTTGGTTTAACATTTTTAATTCCGTCACTGCTATTAACTTTTTATTATAATTTTTTATGTTATGAATTGTTGGATTATAAAAAAAATAGATTTAACCCTAAGAAAGCAAAAGCTATCTTTGGATATTCAATATTGTATTTATTCTTAGTTTTTGTTCTGTTTTTGATTGATAAAATAATATGATTACACCAGACAAAAAAACAAAAAGAAAAAATATTATTACGGCATTGGCTATTATTGCATTTATGATTTTTCTTTTCTTTTTTACTTTATACAACACAGGGGTATTTGATAGGTCGATATGATAGAAAAAAAGAAATTAACACCATTAGTTCTAGCTGGGATTTTTGTTTTGATGTTAGGTTTATCATATGCATCAGTCCCTCTTTATGAAATTTTTTGTAGAGTTACTGGTTTTGGAGGAACTACTCAAGTAGCAGACAAAGCGCCAAAAATTGTTTTAGATAAAGTAGTTAGTGTGAGATTTGATACCAATGTTAATAATTTACCATGGGATTTTAAAGCAAAATCGAATGTTATGGATGTTAAAGTGGGTCAAGTAAACAAAATTGAGTTTGAAGTAACCAATAATAGCAATGAACCAACTGCAGGTGTAGCAAGTTTTAACGTTTCACCCTCAAGCTTTGGAAAATATTATAGTAAACTTGGTTGTTTTTGCTTTGAAAAACAGGAATTAAAAGCTGGTGAAACTGCAACCTATGTGATGACTTTTTATTTAGACCCAGAAATGGTCAACGATGCAACAGTAAAAAATTTACAGGATGTAACTATGTCGTATACTTTTTTCTCGACAGATTACTATAAACAATCATAATCCAAAAAAATGTCAGCTGAAAAAAAACACGATTACCATTTAGTAGACCCAAGTCCTTGGCCTATCTATGTTTCATTCTCATGTTTAATTTTAGCTGTTGGCGCTGTTTACTACATGCATTATGAGGTTTCATGGGGAATGTACCTTGGATTTGCTTTATTAATTTATGGAGCATACATGTGGTTTAGAGATGTAGTTATTGAAGCTGAGCATCAAGGACATCATACACCTGTGGTTCAAATACATCATCGTTATGGAATGACTTTATTCATTGCCTCTGAGGTAATGTTTTTTGTTGCTTGGTTTTGGGCATACTTTGATGTGAGTCTTTTCCCAAATGACTTTGTTGGAAATGTATGGCCACCAAAAGATATAGAAACTTTTGATCCTTGGGATATACCATTAATAAACACACTGGTTCTTTTGTTGTCTGGAACTACTGTGACTTGGTCTCATCATGCTCTTTTAGAGGATGATAGAAAAGGATTTATTCAAGGATTAGTTTTAACAGTTATATTAGGAGTTTGTTTTACTGCTTTACAAGCTTACGAATATCATCATGCAACGTTTGCATTTTCAGATCACATATATGGTTCAGTATTTTACATGGCAACAGGATTTCATGGTTTTCATGTGATCGTAGGTACAATTTTCTTAGCTGTATGTTTGTGGAGAGGAAAGTTAGGTCATTTCAACAAAGATCATCACTTTGGTTTTGAGGCAGCAGCCTGGTACTGGCACTTTGTTGACGTAGTTTGGCTATTCTTATTTGCTGCGATCTATATTTGGGGAAGCTAATTTGAACCTTGAGACATAAGTTTTTATTTTCAGTTTTTATCATATTTTTTATCTTTGTTTTTATTGCTTTAGGTACTTGGCAAGTAATTCGTTTAAATTGGAAGAATAATCTTATCCTAGAAATTGAAAATTCATTGAAAAATCCCCCAGTTCAACTTTCACAATCTAATCAACAAAATTATCTTAAAATCAAAACATCAGGTCGCGTTGATTTTGAGAAACAGATTTATTTATATAATTTAAATGACTCTGGAACACCTGGGTTTGAAGTTTTAAATCCAATTCTAATAGATGGTGAAAACTATTTACTCAATAGAGGATGGATACCATTTGAAAAAAAAGATACACCAGAGATAAATATATTGGATCAAAACAATATAGAAGGAACTCTTAAAACACAGGGAAGAAAAAATATATTTAAACCAGATAATGATATAAAAGAAAATTACTGGTTTAGTTTGAATAGAGAAGATATCTCAAAATTTACTGGTAAAGAATTTTCTAAGTACATAATATATTTAGATGGAAATTATCAGTTTCCTAGACCAAAAAAAATTACTGCTAATATTTCCAACAATCATAAAAAATATGCAATGACATGGTTTTCATTAGCGATTTCAATTCTTTTGCTATATCTATATTTTAGAAAAAAGAATTATTAAATGAATTATATAAGTACAAGAAATAATCAGAAAAACTTTACTTTTAAAGATGTTTTCCTCAAAGGTTTGGCAGATGATGGGGGACTATTTGTTCCAAAATCAATTAAACCCTTTAAAAAGGAAGAATTAGATAATCTAAAAAACCTGAGTTACAATGATTTGGCTGCTGAAATAATTTATCCATTTATAGGAGATTTCATGTCTAAAGATGATCTAATCTCTTTGATTTCAAAATCATATTCAAATTTTAGATCCGACGATGTTGTTAAAATATCAGATTTAGGAGATTTAAAAGTATTAGAATTGTTTCATGGACCCACACTTGCTTTTAAGGATATCGCAATGCAACTAATAGGTAATTTTTATCAATATCATTTAGACCGTGATCAAAAAAAAATTAATATAATTGTTGCAACTTCAGGTGATACGGGTGCTGCTGCCATAGACGCTTTAAAGGGAAAAAATAATTTAAATGTTTTTGTATTACACCCCAAAAATAAAATTTCGCCAGTGCAAAGAAGACTAATGACAATACATGAAGAGAGTAATGTATTTAACATTGCGGTGGAGGGTAATTTTGACGATTGCCAAAATTTAGTAAAAGCAATGTTTAATGACGAAAAATTTTCTAAAGCAATTAATATGTCGGGTGTAAATTCAATTAATTGGGCAAGAATAGTAGCTCAATCGGTGTATTATTTTTACTCTTACTTTAAAATTGGAAACGGCCAACCGCTGTCTTTTTCTGTTCCAACAGGAAACTTTGGCGATATTTACGCTGGCTATTTAGCGAAAAAACTAGGTCTTCCAATTGATAAACTAATCGTAGCTACAAATAAAAATGACATACTGCACAGAGCTATATCTGGTGGTGATTATAGTCAAAAGAAAGTTGAGGAAACAAATACTCCAAGTATGGATATACAAATAGCAAGTAATTTCGAAAGGCTTTTATACGATATCAAAGATTGTAACTCAGAAGTTACAAAAGATGTAATGGCTGAAATAAAAAATAACACTTATAAAATTGATAAAAACGACTTAGATAAAATCAAAAAGAATTTTATATCTGAAATGCTTGATGAAAACGAAACTGTTGAAATGATAAAAACCATCAATGATGAACATCAGATGGTAGTGGATCCACATACTGCAGTAGGCATTGGTGCTGTGCGAAAACTAGGATTGGAAAAAAATTGTGTTGTATTATCAACTGCACACCCATGTAAATTTCCAAAGGCAATAGAAGATGCAATATCAAAAACTGAAAATTTACCAGAAAGTCTTAAATATGTTAATGACAGAAAAGAAAAATTTGAACTTCTTTCAAATGATATTGAAAAAGTTAAAAAATATGTAATGAATTCGATATGAAACTCAAAATAAAAGATCAACTACCAGATACAGAGATTTTTCAACTTGTTGATGGAGAGCCTCAAAAAAGTAGATTAAGAGAAACTATCGGTAGTGGTAAAGTTGTTTTGTTTGGTTTACCTGGAGCGTTTACATCAACTTGCTCCAAACTTCACTTACCAGGTTTTGTAGCAAATGCAGATAAAATCAAAGCAAAAGGAATAGAAAATATATTTTGTTTATCAGTAAATGATCCTTATGTGATGAATGGCTGGGGAGAGATTAATAATACTGGAGATAAAATTAAGATGTTATCTGATCCATATTTATTATTTACGAAAGCAATCGGTGCTGAAGTTGATCGAAATGCAAAAGGAATGGGAATAAGGTCAAATCGTTATTTAATGGTGATTGAAAATTTCACAATTGTTAATATTCATGTTGAGAAAGAAACTAAAGAATGTGGTTTAACTTCAGCAGAAAACTTATTAAATAATCTAATCTAAGTAGGGCAGTTCTGTTTCCCCCTATAATTTAAATACTAACAGAAAATAAAGACTTTTTGAAACACTTCAATGTATTCTTCAATGTAAGTTTCTCATATTTGGCAGAAACCTTGTTTCTCGACTTCATTGTTATAAGGAGGTAAATTTAGAAAATGTTAAAGATAGCATTAATACTAATTTATTTACTATTTAGTTCATCAACAGTTTTTGCAAATAAAATTGATTGGAAAAAGTGTTTAGGTGAAAATGATACTTCATCATCTTATTCAGCAAAACCTGCTTATTGTTATGGAATTGACTTAAAGTTACGTTCAGAAAAAGAAATAAAAAAATTTATTTATAATCAAAATAATCAAGAAAAATTAGAAAATGATCAAAAAAAAGAATTACCAAAATTATTTGATAAAAATAACAAATTAATCAAAGATCTAATTAAATATAAAGAATATATTAAAGTAGTTGAGGAAGATTTTTCAAAAGAATTTAAATATAAAAAAAAAATTTATAAAAAAAAATTTCGCTATGACTACACTTTGGTCGGTACACCTAAAAAAAAATATATTGATGCTTTCAAAAAATCTATGAATATAAGCAATCAAGAGATGGTTATTACTCTTAGACCTGGTACTAGACAATGGAAAGGTGATAAAAAAAATCGAACAGAAAGAGCAGAATGGGGATTTTATATAATCAATCCTTTAACTAAATTAATTAATAAAGATAAATTCATCAGGATTGCATTTGATTTTAAATTACCAAAAAATAGTAAAGATTTATTTAAAAACAAAAGAACCATGATTTTTCAAGCAAAACATGATGGGAACAACAATAACAATATGCCCGGATGGAGTCCTGCATTTGCTTTTTATGTTCAAAAAGGAGGTTCGGCAACTTGTGTTGATTATAACAATCAGAGAGATAATATTAATGATCAAATTTATAATAATACTCCTATAAGGATTACAAATATTTATGATGGAAATTGGCATAGAGTAGTTTTTCTAATTAAGTACGGTAATGGAAAAAAAGAGGGGCATTGTTCAGTAAAAATAAATGATGAACTTATATTTTCAAAAGTATTTTACGATAACGATTTACTGCCAAAAGATAATATATTGACTAGATTTGGTGTTTATCGTGATGAGTATGATAAAATTCAGGAAGTTACTTTTGATAATATTGAAGTTGGTTATTACAAATAATTGTTATAGACGCACATGCGTGTATAACGGTTAAATGTTGGTTAATCACTTCAATGTAAGTTCCTTTTGGAAATTGACTGGGGACAACGGAAACCTTTGGAAAGGGGCGTTCTGTTGCCAGGTGCCCTAACTACAAGTTAGCAGCATCTCTAGCAAGTAAATCTACTTCATTATTTAATTCATCGGTTGAATGGGCTTTTACCCAGTTCCAACTTATTTCAAATTCATTATTTAATAGATCTAATTCTGTCCAAAGTGCTTTATTGCTTACTTCTTTTTTGTTTGCAGTTTTCCATCCATTTTTTTTCCAATTGTGTATCCATTCTGTTATTCCAGATTTTACATATTTGGAGTCAGTAAAAATTTGAACTTTGCTTCCTTTTGGAATTTTTTTAAGCGCCTCTATCGGTGCTAATAATTCCATCTGATTATTTGTCGTATCTTTTTGACTTCCCTTGATTTCAGTTTTTTTCCCATTATTTAATATTATTGCGGCCCAACCACCATTGCCCGGATTACCAAGACATGAACCATCGGTATAAATTTTAATCATTAAATTAAATAATCCCTATAGTTTTTTAGATTATTATGAATTATTAGTTTTTGATAATATTCTCTTGGATCCTTAATTTTTATCAAAGCAGTTTTTGGAGTATTTGTGTAGTCGTAAAGCCTTGTAAGAAAATATCTCATTGCAGCAGCTCGGCATAAAATATTTAATGATTTTTTCTCAATTCCAGAGATCTTTTTATTACTCTCATATCCTCTAATTAAATTTTTAACCTTTTTTTTATTTAATTTAAATTGTGATTTTTTCTTATCAAAACAAAGAGCGTTGATACATATCGCTATTTCATACATAAAATAATCATTTGCTGCAAAATAGAAATCAATAATTCCAGAGATCTTATTTTTTTTAAAAAATATATTATCTATAAAAAGATCACCATGTATTATTCCATTGGGTAATTTTTTTGGCCATTTATTTTTAATTTCTCTATAATTACTTTTGAGAAATTTTTCTAAATTAATGAATTTTTTTGATTTAAATTTAATACTTTTTAATAATGGATTTAAATTTTTTATATTCATTGAGTTTTTTCTAAACAATCTTATTTTTTTCGAGGAAGAGTGCATTTGTGCTACAGTTTTTCCAACATTATAACAATTCTTTAAACTAAGATTTTTTTTATCTTTTCCATCAAGAAATGAAACAACACAAGCAACCTTATTTTTGATTTTAAATAGATATTTTCCATCATGATTTTTTAGTGGTTTTGGACATCTTATCTTAAGATCATTTAGTTGATCCATTAATTTCATAAAAAAAGGTATTTCTTTTTTTTGAACTCTTTTTTCGAATATGGTTAATATAAATTTATTTTTTTTTGATCTTAATAAATAATTAGTATTTTCAATACCTTGTTTTATACCTTTAAAACTTATAAATTTTTGATTTTCAAATTTTTTATTAATATACGAAATATCTTTCTTATTTATCTTTGTATAAACAGCCATTTAATTTAATTTTTTTGGAACACGAAAAACAACGTTTTCTTTTATAATTTCCACTTCTTCTATAGTGACAGTAAATTTATTTTTCAATTCTTTAATGAAATTTTCCACAAGTATTTCAGGGGCAGACGCACCAGATGAAATTCCGATTATATTTGAATTTTCAATTAAGTTGAATGGAATTTCACTTTGTGAGTGGATCAGTATTGATTTTTCACACCCAGATTTTTTAGCAACTTCAACAAGTCTTACTGAGTTAGATGAATTTCGACTACCAATAACAAAAAACAGATCACACTTTTTTGCAATGTTTTTTACAGCCATTTGTCTATTGGTTGTCGCATAACAAATATCCTCTTTTGCAGGCTCTCTAATATTTGAAAATTTTTCTTTAAGTATTGATATTATTTCTTTTGTATCATCCACCGATAGAGTTGTTTGAGTAACATAGGCAATCTTTTCAAAATTTTTTGGATCATAATTATTGGCTTCATCCTCATTTTGGATAAGATCGATAGATCCTTCAGGCAGTTGTCCCATTGTTCCAATTACTTCTGGATGATTTTCATGCCCTATTAAGATTAAATGGTATCCAGCCTTATGAAGATTTTCAGCCTCTCTATGAACTTTAGAAACCAAGGGACATGTTGCATCAACATAAGTCATATTATAGTTTTTTGCATCTTGTGGAATTTTTTTTGGAACACCGTGTGCAGAAAAAATAACTGGTCTTGTTTTATCTTCAATTTCTTCAAGCTCTTCCACAAATATTGCACCTTTGTTCCTTAGGTCATCAACAACAAATTTATTGTGTACTATTTCATGTCTAACGTAAACTGGAGAACCATACTTTTGAATTGATTTTTCAACAATTTCAATTGCTCGTTCAACACCGGCACAAAATCCTCGCGGAGCAGATAACAATATTTTAAGTTCTTTGTTTTTCATTTTTATCTAAAAGATACTCAAGTAATATATGTGGAAATGTTAAAGACGCCAAACCTATAAAAATGACTTTAATAATTGAGTTATCAAAATCATATTTAAAATTGAGCAAATAAATACCAACTAAACAAATAATAGCAGTTAATATAGTAAGTGGCATAGCCTTTTTAATAAAAATCAATAACCCTTTTTTAGTGTTAGTGTTATCTAATTCATAAATTAATGTGATGCTATGTCTTACAGAATGTAAAAAGCAAAAATAAGCAGTAAATGCTATTAAAGGAGAGAGATAGTAATTTAAAATCAATATAGAAAAATAATCAAAAAAAATAGAAAAATTTTTTAAAGTAAATTTTTTAATAAACAAAATAATACTCGATAGAGAACTTAAGATTATCCCTAAATCTATTAATTTATTATTCTCAATAAAACTTAAACTTGAATAAAAATTTTCATTATCAATTAATAACAATTTAAATATTGCTATAGTTTCATCAAAATGAAAATACAATGGTGCCAAAATAACAAGAGATCCTTTAAGAAAATACAATATCCCCATAAAGTGAGAATTATAGTCATGCAAAAATTGTGTATCCTCTTTGCCAAAATGATATGAGGCAACCAATAGAAATATTATTAACAAGATAGATGGTATTAATACCCAAAGTATAATGATCATTACAGCTATTAAGATATATGAAATATAGAATAGAGCTATATTTTCAATTTTAAAAATCTTTAGAAGCTTACCACCTTTGACATGATCTAAAGACCCATGTGATACACCAATAATTAAAATTAAAAATAAGCAAAATAATGGTGACAATATAAAGTTACTATATTTAAATAGTATTAAAGAAAAAATGTTACAGAATAAAAAAAAAATAAAAGAATGATTAAGATTTATTTTTTTTATATTCATATTCATTTAGGTTTAATAAAATAAAGCTTTAATAAAAATCCATTTTGGCATTTTTAAAATTATAGTCAAATCCTCAAGAAAATTACTCTTATTGGAAAGAAATTTGATAATTGTTTTAGGTGAACTTTGAAACATCTTAAAAAAAATTTCTGACATTTTTTTTGGATGTTTTTCAAGAACACGTAAAAATATTTCATCCAAAAATTGATACTTTTTACCGATTTCAAATTTTTTAGTATTATGAATATTTTCAATATTTTTTCTAATAAATTTACTATGTTCCTGTATATTCAAAAAGGTATATCCTGTACTTAATCTTGTCATACCACCAGCAGTTCCAATATTAATTTTATTTTTTTCATTTTGAAATGATGGGTAAAAAAGTGGAATTGCACCTATCTCTTTATAAGTAATTTTATAATTTTTTAAATTTAATTTCTTTTCGATATATTCTTTAATTTGTTGATCATAATCTTTTTGAGAGTCATCGTTCATTTTTGAAAGCCAAGTACTCTCAATCAATGCCTTTTTTTTTGAGAAGGGAAGTGTGTAAAAAAAATGGACACTTTCCCTTTGATCACAATCAAAATCCATAAGATTAAAAATGTTTTCATCGAAATAATTATTCTCTGTCTCTATTTCAACCCCACAAAAGTGTTGCCATAAATTTCTAAAATCTTTTTTGATAGTAGGAACACTATTGAATATAAATGAATTTTTGATGTTGATGTCTTTCAGTTCTTTTAAAAAAAAGATATTTTTATTTAACTTTAATGAATTATTTATTTTCTCATAAAACAAACCACTATCGATGCTTTGATATGGATAATTTTCACATTCAAGAAAATTCGTTTTATTAGGTGCATTAACTGAAAAATTTTTCCAATTTTTTATGACACAATCATCAAAATTATGCTCAGATACTCTCCAAAAAGACCAGGTCTTATCTCTTTTATATTCATCTCGAGGCTCGATTATTGCTAAGGTTTTATTTTCTAATTTATTATGGATCTCTAATTCATAGGCTAGAGATAAACCAGCACAACCACCCCCAATAATTATGTAATCAAATTCTTTCATCAAGATTAATTTCTTTATTAATCAATAAATGGTCGTGTTCAATTTGATCATCATTTTTATTTAATAAAGAAAGTATAATTAGATCATAAATTGATAAAATCGTCTCCAAAACTTTTTCAAAGTTTGAAACGTAAATTTTTCCAGATTTACTATAATTTTCAAAGGTTTTCTTTTTCAAAATTTTATATCCAATTTTTCTGTATATTCGTCTAGCAACTAAGATACTAAATCTAAAGCTTAGTGGAATTTCTCTTATGGAATAAAATGAATTTTTATAAAATGTATCTGCAAGTTTAATAGTTGAGTTAATTTCCTCAAAACTTCCATTTATATAAGATCTATTTTTTTTTGAGTCCTCAATCACATCTCTTGATATATTAGTGAGTTGCATTGCTATACCAAGATCGATTGCAGATTTAAGGGATTGTTTTTTACTAACTTTTAAAATTTTTGCCATCATCAGTCCGACTGTTCCAGCTACTCTATAACAATAGATTAAAAGATCTTTTCGAGTATCTATTTTTACATTTTGTTTTATGTCTGACTCTATCCCATCAAATAAATCATAAATTATTTCCAGAGAAATATTGAATTCATGAATAATATTCCACATATTTTGAATAACAGGATTCTCAAAATTTTTTTGTTTAAAATCACTTACAAATTTTTGGAATTTTACTTTTTTTATTTCTATTTCGCCTTCGTCATCTGCAATATTATCTACAACTCTACAAAAATCGTATAAATAAGAACAATTTTTATAGGTTTTTTTTGGTAAAAAAAAACCAGCCCAATTAAACGATTTTGCGTAAATAGATAAATAATTTTTATACGACATTATAAAATTTTATCTAAAACCTTTGCTGAGGAAAGTACTCCAGGTACACCTGCCCCAGGATGAGTTCCCGCACCAACAAAATATAAATTGTTATAAATTTCAGATTTGTTATGAAATCTAAAGTAAGCAGATTGTGAGAATTTTGGTTGTATAGAAAAACCAGAACCATATTTTGTATTGAGATCTTTTTCAAAATAGTCAGGTGTCAAATAAAAATCTTCGACAATATTTTCTTTTAGGTTTGGCATTAAATCTTTCTCCATTTTCTCTACCACTAAATTTTTCATTTTTTCACCTTCTAACGACCAATCAATTTTTGATTGGTTATTGGGAACAGGAACCAAAACATAGAAACAATCATGTCCGTCTGGTGCCATGGATTTATCAGTGGCAGTGGGTCTATGTAGATAATAACTTATATCGTTGTTTAATTTTTTATGATTAAAAATGTCATCAAGGTGCTCTTTGTATTTATTGCCAAATTTAATGGTATGATGTTCAACGTTATCGTAAATTTTCTTGGTTCCAAAATAATAAACAAATAAACCCATTGAATATTCCATTCTATTTTTTTTCCATTTAAACATAAAAGAATTACTACTCTGGCTGTTTAACATTTTTTCATAAACACCCGGTGGATCTGCATTACAAATAACTTTATTGGCGTCAATTTTTTTTGAGTTGTCCAATTGAACTCCAGTAATCTCATTTTGATTTGAAATTATTTGAGTCACCTCAGATCCTTTAATTACTGTGATTCCTTCTTCGTTCATTAATTTTTCAAAACCACTTATGATATTTCCTGTTCCACCCATAGAATAGTGAATGCCCCATTTTTTTTCTAAGTATAAAATCAATCCATATATTGAAGTTGTGGTAAATGGATTTCCACCAACTAAAAGAGGATGCATGCTCAACATTCTTCTTAATTTTTCATTCTTAATATAAGATGATACTAGTGAATATACTGACTTATAACTTTTGAGTTTGAGTAATGCGGGTAATTGTTTCATCATTACTGAGGGTTTATCAAAGGGTACATCAGCTAGTTCTGTAAAACCTTTATCAAAAATTTTTTTAGTGAAATTGACGAGTTCTTCATACCCTTGAGCATCCTCTTTATTAATAAGCTTAATTTGTCTTTTCATTTCATTTTCGTCACCAGAGTAATTGAACTTTGATTTATCCTCAAAAATGAATTGATACCAAACTTTAAGAGGTGTTAATTTAATATAATCATTTGGATTTTTTTGAAATAATTCAAATAATTCATTAATTAAGTATGGAGCTGTAATTACTGTTGGACCACCATCATAAATGAACCCATTCTTTTTGAAAACTCTTGCTCTACCACCTAGGTCTTTGTGTTTTTCAATTAATGTAACATTGTGACCCTTAGCTTTAAGGCGAAGAGCGGCTGCTATACCACCAAAACCAGAACCTATAACTACAGAATTCATCATAATAACTTATATTTTTTTAAATAAATTGTAAAAAGTATTATGAGTTAATTTTTTTTAACTCTTCTTTAGTTTCTTCTAAATTTTTCTGAAACAGCGTATCAAGTTTAGATTTATCAACTGAGGTTGTTATTATTTTTTTTACAGAGTCTATAGCTATTTTAACAGATGCATCTTTAATCTCTTTAATCGCTACTTCTCTCATTTGATTAATTTTGTTTTTAGCCAAATTTTTCTTAATTTCTGAAGATTTATGAAATTTGTCATTTAGCTCAATGATTAATTTATCAGCATCTTTCTTTGCCTGATCAAGTATTTCTTTACTTTCGGATTGCGCTGTGTCTAATTTTTTCTGAGCATTATCTAATAATATCTTTGCTTCACTTCTCAGTTTCTCACTTTCATCAATCTCATTTTTTATGTCTGAGATTAATTTATTAAGAATAGTATTAATTTTTTGAGGTACTTTTAAATATATCAGACCCCCAAAAAATATTACAAAAGAGACTGCGACCCAAAAAGTTGAATCAATGACCATAATATTTATCTCCGTTTTTTTTTACTAGATCATCAACAATCGCAGAGATACTGCTATTATTAACTTCTGCTCCAATTAATTTTTTTAAAATTTCAGTAGATGTTACAACTGCAATTTTATTAATTTTTTCTGGAGCACTTTGTCTTAAAGTATCTATTTCTATTTCAGCTTTTTTAATTTCATCATCAATTTGTTTATCTAAAATCTCTTTTTTAGAATTAATATTTTTGATTACTTTTTCTCTAGCATCTTTGAAAATGTTCTTCGCTTCAATTTTACTTTTAAGAATAATCCCATTAAATTCTTTAAGTTTAGCCTCACTACTTTCTCTTTGTTTTTCAGCTGCCTCAATATTTTCTTGTATTTGTGATTTTCTTAATTCTAAGTTTGCACTTATTTTGGGGAGTATAAGTTTAGATAAAACAATATACAAAAATCCAAAAGTGAGTACGAGCCAAAAAATTTGTGAAATCCAAAACTCTGGATCTAATTGAGGCATTCCTCCACTTTCTGCTGCAAAAATCTTATTTGTAAAAAAGAAATTTGCAATTAATGAATATAAAAATAGTTTTTTATACATTAATTAAAACGCGAAAAGAATAATCAATGCAACAACTAATCCAAATAATCCTGTTGCTTCTGCAAGAGCAAATCCTAAAAGCAAATTAGGAAATTGTTTTTGGGCTGCAGATGGATTTCTCATTGCACCAGATAAATAATTTCCAAAAATTATTCCGATACCTACTCCAGCTCCAGCTAAAGCTATTGCTGCAAGTCCTGCTCCAATCATTTTTGCTGCTTCTAATTCCATTATATCCTCCTTATAAGTTAATGGTGTAAATTTAATGCATCATTTAAATAAATGCATGTTAAAATTGCAAAAACATAAGCTTGAAGAAAAGCAACTAGTATCTCCAAACCAGTTAAAGCAACTGAAAAACTCAGTGGAAGCCATCCACCAACAATTCCGAGGCTTACAACAAAGCCCCCGAAAACCTTCATCATAGTGTGTCCTGCCATCATGTTTGCAAACAATCTTACTGATAAGCTGATAGGTCTACTTAGATATGAAATAATTTCAATGACCACAATTAATGGTAAAAGCACGATAGGAACACCACTTGGGACAAATAGTTTTAAGTAACCAAAGCCATGTTTTATAAAACCAATAACAGTCACTCCAATAAAAATAAAAGCTGCTAATATGAAAGTCACAATGATATGACTAGTCACTGTAAAAGTGTAAGGTATCATGCCAAACATGTTACAAAACAAAACAAACATAAATAATGAAAAGATAAATGAAAAATATGGTTTAGCTTTTGAACCAGCAGTATCGCTGATCATTTTTGAGACAAATGAATAGCTTAATTCAGCTAAGAGTTGGATCTTATTCGGAAGTATTGAATTTTTCTTTGAACCAAGGTTGAATATTATTAAAATCGCAAGAGAACTTATGACCATGAATAAACTAGCGTTGGTAAAAGAAATATCAAAAGCGCCTACTTTTATTTCTGGACCAATTCTATAAACTTCGAATTGTGTCATTGGGTTAGCTGCCATAAATCCTTATCTATTTTTGCATTTTTTTTGCGGATCTAATTACATTAATTATCCCTGCAACTACCCCTACAAAAAAAAATATTAAAATTAACCAGGGTTTAGTACCAAAGGTCTTGTCCAAAAGAAACCCAATAATTGTCCCTACGGCGACTGCTGAAACTAGCTCAGTACTTAGCTTAAAAGCAGTGCCAATTGGAGATTGATTATCTTTTTTATTTACTAGATCTCTTTTTGAAACCTTTTTCTTTGCAATCTCTAAGCGAGTTTTGAATGGATCTTTGGACATTTTAATTAATTACTTAAGCGACCATGCTTTCTGCTTTTTGTAAATCAACAGCCACAAGCTGACTTATCCCTTTTTCAGGCATGGTGACACCATAAAGTCTATTCATTTTTGACATTGTCAAAGCATGGTGAGTAACAATGATGAATTTAGTATTTGTAATTTTAATAAGTTCCTCAAGCAAGCCACAAAATCTTGTTACGTTGGCATCATCTAAGGGTGCATCAACCTCATCCAAAACACATATAGGCGAGGGGTTAGTTAAAAAAACAGCAAAAATCAAAGATAGTGCAGTCAAAGCCTGCTCACCTCCAGATAATAAAGTTATCGATTGGAGTCTTTTTCCTGGAGGACTTACTAACATTTCCAAACCAGCTTCTAAAGGGTCATCAGAGTCAACCAATTCAAGCTTAGCATTTCCGCCATTAAATAATTTTGTATAAACCTCATTAAATTTTCTATTTACCTTATCAAAAGCCTCAATTAGTCTTTCCCTTCCTTTTTGATTTAATTCATTAATACTATCTTTAAGTTTTATAATTGCTGTAACTAAGTCTGCTCTATCTTGTTCCATTTTTTTGATTTCTGTTTCATACTTTATTGTCTCTTCGTCAGCCTTTAAGTTAACTGAGCCTAATTTTTCTCTCTCTTGTTTTTTTTTATCTAATAAGTCTTCTTGATTAACAGCATCAGGCAGTTCTTCGACACCAAATAAATTTGAATTTTCTAAAATGTTTTCTTCCGTAAGATTTAGCTCAGAAATTATTCTATCAACTAAATCATTTTTTCTTTTTTTAAGTCCTTCAATTGTTGCCCCTGAACTTGCTTTTCGTTCTCTTATCTGAATAGATTGTTCTTGTATCTCGTTTAGTTGGTTTCTAAGAGAGTCAATTTTTTCATCTGTGGTATTGATAATTTGCTCATTCTCATTTTTTTCATTTTCAGAAATTCTCAAATTTTCTGAAATTTGCCCTTTTTTTTCTGCCTGAAATTTTGGTTGATTATCAAGTTTATCTCGTTGTACATTAAGTTTATTTTTTCTATCACTTAATTCTGCAACCATTTTTTCCGAATTAGATAAAAGATTTTTCCAACTCTCAATCTCCTTATCAATTATTGCAATTCTCTCATTTCTTTTGACAGACTCTCTTTTGATATTTTGATTTTTACTATAACTATCTGCGTACTCTTCGATGACAAATTGGCAAGCATCTAGTGATTTAATTGCATCATCATTTTTTTGGGAATTAATTAATTGTTTAATTTTATCGATTTCTGATTTTAACTTATTCTTGCTGTTTTCCAAATCTTCATTCGATTGTTTCTCAGTTTGATAATATTTTGAGTCGATTTCAATAAGCTCACTTTTTTCTTCTTTCAGTCTTTTTTCATTTGAGTTTGCATCAATCACTATTCCTCTTTCCCTACTAATATCATCATCTATTGTTTGTAGAGATTTTTTTACGTTTTCTATTTCGTCTTGAATTCTAGTATTTTCCTCATCTAGACTTTTTAGTTCTAAGTTTAGCCTTTGGATCTTCGATAAATTTTCAATATTTTTTTCTCGTAGAGGAGTTATTTTATCAACCTCAGTTTTAATCAGTTTCTCTAATTCGTTAATTTTATTATTAAAACCACTGACTTCAGTTTCTGCTTCTGTATTAATTTCATTTTCTATTTTAATTTCTTTATCGATCTCTAGTAATTTTAGATAATATAGTCCTGCTTCAATTTTTTTTATTTCATCAGAAATATTTTTGTATTTTGTAGCCTCTTCAGCCTGTTTTTGTAAATTTGCTAGTTGTCTTTCCTGTTGCCTTCTTAATTCATCAGCTCTCTTTAGATTATTTTCTGCTGCGCTCAACCTTAGTTCAGCTTCATGTCTTCTAACATGTAATCCAGAAATTCCTGCAGCTTCCTCTAAAATTGCTCTTCTATCAGTAGGTTTTGCAGTAACAAGGGCACCAATTCTGCCCTGACTAATCATTGATGGAGAGTGAGCTCCAGTTGATAAATCTGCGAAAAACATTTGAGCATCCCTTGCTCTAACTTCTTTATCATTGATATAAAACTTCGAACCTTTATCTTTTTCTATTTTTCTTCTAATATTTATTTCGTCTAACTCTCTAAATTGCACTGGACCCTCGTTATTTTCATTGGCAACAGTTACCGAAACTTCAGCAATATTTTTAGAAGGTTTGTTTGATGTTCCTGAAAATATGACATCTTCCATGCCTGATCCTCGCATGCTTTTTGCAGATGTTTCACCCATTACCCATCTTAAAGATTCAACAATATTTGATTTTCCACAACCATTTGGGCCAACAATGCCTGTTAAACCATTTTCAATTAAGAAATTAGTTTTATCTGCAAATGACTTAAATCCATTGAGTTGGATTTTTTTAAACTCCATGGATTAACTTATATCAGCTTTTCCAATGTTTTTTTTAAATTTTTATAATTAAGAGATTTTTCGAACTTTTCGTTATTAATTATTATCGTAGGAGTAGAATTAACTTTAAAATTTTTTGTCCCCTCGATTCGATCGTTTAAAACATAGTCCTCTATTTCTTTGTTGCTAATACATTTTTCAAAATCAATATCAAACCCAGCTTTTTTTAGAAATTCTTTCAAATTATTATTTACTTCTTCTATTCCCTTACCTTTTATCCAAGCTTGTTGATTAAAGTAAAGTTTTTCCAAAATTTCTAAGCTTTGATCTTGTTTACACAGAGAAATTTTTGAAGCATTTAAAGCAGCAATATCCAAAGGAAAGTGTCGAAATTCTATTTTGACTAGTCCTGTATCTATGAAATCTTTTTTAAGAGAGGGGTAAACATCTTTATGAAAATTTGCACAATGACTACATGTTAGAGACTCGTAGGCAATTATTGTAATCTTTGCATTTTGATTTCCTGAAACTATTCTCTTTATTTCTGCGTTAGCACTAGTAGTTAATCCAAAAATTAATATTAAAAATATAAATAATTTATTCATTTTTCTTTAAAAACTTTAGTTAATTCAATTAAAGAATTTTTGATTTCTTCATTTTTAACATCATTAAGTTTATTTTTATATTTATTGTTTGTCACAGGTTTGTTCTGAATTATCTTCTGATTATCTATTTTATTTTCATCGTTAAAACTTGTAAATTTAATCCGTTTTACAACTTCATCTTTAAAAAAAGCATTCATTCTATCCATAATTTCTTTTTTCGAATATTCTAACTCAACCTCATGACCTCTTTGCACCATTATTAAAAGCGTGCTTACACTGAACTTATTTGTATTCTTAAAAGATTTTGGATAACAAACTTTAAATAATTTTTCACCAGCAATGAATTTCCAATTATTGAGTGTTTCGGAATAAATATGACCTCTTTTATTAATAAACTTTTTAATATTTTTTGGCAAAGTGTCATTGAAAGACCTTAATCCTTGAATGCTACCAGTTCTCTGCTTAATATATTTTTTATATTGCATATGAAAGATCAATTTGTAACAAAAAAAATTCTCAATTGGTACGATTTAAATAAAAGATCATTACCATGGCGAAAAAATGTTTCACCCACTAAAAAGCAATATTTTACATTAGTAAGTGAATTTATGTTACAACAAACTCAGGTTGCAACAGTTATTCCTTATTTTAATCGCTTCATTAAAAAAATTCCAAATCTTAGCTCACTTGCCAAAACTAATGACAAAAAACTATATAAACTCTGGGAAGGTCTTGGATATTATTCTAGAGTAAAAAATTTAAGAAAAACTGCTCAAGTTGTTAAAAAAAATTTTCAAGGGAAATTACCAGATACTTTTGATGATTTAATTTCTTTACCAGGAATTGGTAATTATACTGCAAGTGCAATTTTGGCTATTGCATTTAATAAGTCTTTTATACCGCTAGATGGAAATGTTGAGAGAGTTTTAAAAAGATATCTTTTTCTAAAAAAAGAAAAAGAAATTACCAAGGAAAATCTACACAAAAAAAAATCAATATTAGGAACATCCCCAAGGTCTAGCGATTATGCGCAGGCTTTAATGGAATTAGGGGCTTTGATTTGTAAACCTACAAATCCCAACTGTTTAAAATGTCCAATTTCAAAAAAATGTAAATCATTTCGTAAAAAAGATTTCAAACTTGTAAAGAATAGTAAAAAAAATATAGATAAGTATTTTATTTTAAATGTTTATAAAAAAGATAAAAAATATCTATTGGTTAAAAATACAAAATTTAAATTTCTCAAAAACTTAAGAATATTTCCAATGCAGGAATTATCTAAACCCAAAAAATTTAATAAAACTATAAATTTTAAAATGTCCAACATGAATATGAATATCAAAATTCAATATCCAAAAAATGTTAGAGAAATATCCTCTTCTTGTTGGGTTGATCAAAAAAAAATTGGTAATTCTATGTTGCCAACATTTACAAAAAAAGTTGTTAAGTATTTAGAGGGCAACTTATGAAAAAAATAGCCATTATCGGAGCTGGTATTTCAGGATTATTTATTGCTAATTTATTTAAGAAAAACTCAGATTATCAAGTGGTAATTTATGAGAAAAGTAATTCGATTAATCTTGAGGAAGGTTATGGAATTCAATTATCCGTAAATAGTGTGAAGCTTTTAAATAAAATTGAATTTAATAAATTTGAAAATGCAAGAAAGTTTAATCCAAAAAAGATTATTTTTTTTTCATCTAAAAACTTCAAAAAGATATGTGATTTAAATATTTCTGATTTTAATTCAGAGAATTGTCAGTACACTACTTTGAAAAGATCTGATTTAATAAATTTTTTGAAAAAGGATATAGAAAATTTAATTAAATTTAATCATAATGTTTCCAGTATAAATAAAGAAAATCAGAAAATTCAACTTACTTTTGAAAACAATGAAATTTTCGAATGTGATTATTTAATCATATCTGATGGAGTTTTTTCAAAAAGTAGAAGTTTGATTTCCAACAATAAAAGTCGACCAAAATACAACAACACACTAGCGATTAGAGGAAAGATAACAAATTCTTCCAAAATCGATAATGAAAATATTTCATTATTTTTAGGCTCTGATTTTCATCAGGTAATTTATCCAGTAAATCAAAATGGAGACTTGAATTTTATAGCAATTATGAAGTATCAACTTACTTTAGAACAACAAAAAAATTATTCTTTATTTATAGAAAATTCCTTCATTAGAAAAGTTTTAGAAAAGGTTCCGAAAGAAAATAAAGAATTTTTTGATAAAATTAAGGAATTAAAAATATTCCCAGTATTTGTTAGTAAAGACTTTTTTAAAACAAATGATGATAACATTAATTTTATAGGTGATGCTTTTTTTGCTTTTCCACCTTCATTTGCTCAAGGGGCATCTCAATCCATAGAGGGTGCTTATGAATTATTTAAAAGTATTGAAAATAACTTAAAAGGGGATTTCTTTAAGAATAGAGTTAATAAAACCAAAATGGTCAATAAAAGATCTAAACTAAATCAATTTGCATTTCATTTATCTAATCCTGTGGCTGTTTTTTTTAGAAATATTTTTTTGAAAAAATTTATTAAAAACAAAAAGTTTTTAGATTCTTATTTAGGTAAAATTTATAATAATTAATTTTTTGAAATTAATCTTTGTCTTAAATTATCTATAGGCACTATTTGCCCATTAAGATTATAATGCCAATAAGTCCAGCCATTACAACTTTCTGCTCCCAATATTGATGCAGCTACCTTGTGAATTGAGCCCTCTTTTTTGGCATGTTTTATACTTCCATCAGCCATAATTTTTGCACTGATTTTCTTTTTATTATCAAAAATAGTAGTGCCTGGTTTAATTATTCCTAATTCAACCAATGACCCGAAAGGTATTCTTGGCTTAGATCTACCATTTTGCAAAGTATCTAAATAATCATCTTCTATAGGTTTTGTATTTTTAAGTCGTTGTTCAGCTGCCTTATAATAGGTTTTTTCTTTTTCAATTCCGTAATAATTTCTACCCAATTTTTTTGCAATTGTTGCTGTTGTTCCTGATCCTAAAAAAGGATCTAAAACTAAATCATTTTTGTTTGAGGTTGCTAATAAAATTCTGTGAAGTAGAGCCTCAGGTTTTTGAGTAGAATGAACTTTTTTACCATTTTTTTTAAGTCTTTCAGAACCATTACAAATCGGCAACTCCCAGTTCGATCTCATTTGAAGATCATCATTTAAACATTTTAAAGATTGATAATTAAAAGTGTATTTTGATTTTTCTGATTTTGATGCCCAAATCAAGGTTTCATGCGCATTAGTAAAACGTGTCCCTCTGAAATTTGGCATAGGATTTTTTTTATTCCAGATGACGTCATTTAAAATCCAAAAACCTAAATTTTGAATAGCGGTGCCAACTCTAAAAATGTTATGGTAACTGCCGATCACCCAAATAGCGCCATTTTTTTTCAAAATTCTTTTACATTCTGTTAACCACGAGTAGGTAAATTCATCATACTTTTTAAAATTTTCAAATTGATCCCATTCATCATTGACTGCATTTACCTTAGACCTATCGGGTCGTATAAGCTCATTCCTTAACTGTAAGTTGTAAGGAGGGTCAGCAAAAATTAAATCAAAAGTCTCACTGGGGATTTTTTTAAGTTCCCTTAAACTATCTCCATTTATTAATTTATTTTTAAAGTCCAAATTCATTTTATAAAAATAAATTAGACTCCAAAAAGATTCTTGGGTCAACCTAGGATTGAATTATTTGGATTCCATTTGTATGATGGTGGTTCACAACAACTACATCTGGTGTTTCTACGTGAAACCTATTTTAACTTACTAATCGGTGAAAAGGTTTTTCTATGGTGAGAAGTAATCCCAAATTTTTTTATAGCTTTAAGATGTTGTTTAGTTCCATATCCATAATTTTTACTCCAGTAATAATTTTTAAATTTCTTACCTAACTTAGAGATCATTTTATCACGTGTAACTTTTGCTATGATTGATGCTGCAGAAATAGATGGTATTTTTTGATCACCTTTAATGACTGATTGAAGTTTATAATTTTTTAAATTTGGTGTTTTATTTCCATCGACCAAAATCAGTTTTGGTTTTTTTTTGAGTTTTTTAATTGCTCTTTCCATAGCCAATAGGCTTGCATGAAGAATATTTATTTTTTCAATTTCTGAGACAGAAGCTTTACCTGTAGCCCAAATAGAGTTTTTTTTTATGTATTTAGCTAAAAATTCTCGTTTATTTTTTTTTAAACTTTTTGAGTCTTTCAATAACTTCTTATTGATGGTCTTGTTCAATATTACGGCTGCTGCATAAACAGGTCCAATTAAGCTACCTCTGCCAACTTCATCAACTCCAGCAATAGTTTTCATTAAATCGTAATATTTAAATCTTTAATTTTTTGTTTAATTTTTTTTAGATCTGCCCACGAAAATTTTTTATTTTCCGGAAATCTAATTAGATAGGAGGGGCTAAAAGAAATCATGATAGGAATAGTTTTGTTCTTTAAAATTATTTCTTTCCACTTACCTCTCTCATTAGATATTTTGCTTAATCCTGTAATTGCCTCCATTGCTGTGCTGCCCATTAAAATTAAAATTTTTGGATCTATTATCGCAATGTGTTCTTTTAAAAATATTGCATAACGTTTTATCTCCTGTCCAGTGGGTTTCCTATCTTCTGGTGGTCTGAAATTAATTGAGTAGGTGGTGTAAATATTTTCTCTTTTTATATCGATTGCTAGTAACATTTTGTTCAAGAGATTGCCCACTTCTCCTTGAAAGCATAAGCCAGTTTCATCCTCTATTTCTCCTGGAGTTTCTCCAATTAACATCACATCAGCATTAATGTTACCTTCGCCCAAGACCAAATTCTTAGAATTATTTTTTAAATTACAATTTTCAATTGAATTAATCTTTGTTTTAAGATCATTCAGCAATCCATTTTTACTAATTGAAGTTTCTTTATTTTCAGCTGAGTCGACTTTAAATCTATTGATTGGTTTATCGCTAAAAATAAAATCAGTTTCAATTGTTTTCATGAATTCTTGAGCATATTTAGCATTTTGATTTAAAGTCTTTTTAATCATACAATGTAGTAATGGTACTTAAAAATATAAAATTTATACTTATTGTATTATTATTTTATCAGAACACTTTGTTTACGAAAAGTAATTCTTTTGAAAAAATTGATTCTAAAAATTTATCAAAATATTTTTCAGGTATAGTTGCTTTTGGCAATAAAAAAAATTCTGAAGCTTTAGATTTTTTTAATTCATCTAAAATTTTGATTAATACTCATGATCCATTTTTAAAAAGGTATGTATCTTCATTAGTATTGGAGAATAAAGTATTGCAAGCGATTCAAATTATTAAACAAAATTATGAAAATGAAAATATAGATTTTTTCGACTCTTATTTATTGTTAATAATTGATAGTTTAAAAAAAAATGAGTTAGATATTGCCTATGAATATATTTCTATTGCAAATAATTTTGCAGACGAGGATAGGTTTAATTTAGCAATTTTAGAGAGCTTAAAACAATATGTTTATCTCTTTAAAGAAAAAAAATTTTTAAACGATAAGAAAAACTTTGGAAGACTGTCTTATATCTCAGAAACATTTCAAAAGTGTTATTTAGATGATCCTAATACAGGGAGATATTTCTCAAAATTGATTAATGATCCTGAATCGGATTTTACTAGATATATTTATTTTTATATAAGTTACTTAGTTGAAAACGATAATTTAGATGAAGCAAAAGTAATTACTGATGAAATAGAATTTTTAAATTCAACATTGCTACTATCACAAGGTAAAAGTTGGATCGACAATGGAAACTTACAAAAATTTAAAGAGGTCTTTTCATGTAAAAATCATAATGATTTGATTGCTGAATTTTTGTTTTTAATATCAAATCTGTATTCTGCACAAGACAATTACGAAATGTCAAATTTTTACTTAAATTTATCAAATTTTCTTAATCCAAGATTTGTGTTTAATTTATCACTAGTTGCAGAAAATCATTATTTTAACAAAGATTATGAAAAGGCAAAAAAGGTTCTTAAAAAATTTAAAAAGGATGATGATTTTTACTATTGGTTTAGATTAAAAAAAGAAGCGCAAATAATTTCAGCGCAAAGAAATAATCAAGAGTCTCTTAACTTTATTAAATTTAATTTTGACAAAATTGAAAATCCAAATGAGAAAATATTATTTGATGTTGCTAATTTTTATAAAAAAGCAAAAAATTATGAAGAAGCAATAAGATATTACTCTAAAATTATTGAAAATTTAGATGATAATTCGGATATCAAGTCAGATATTCTTTATCGAAGAGGAGGTACATATGAACGAATTAAAAATTATGAAAAAGCCGATAAAGATTTAATTGATGCACTCCAAATTACACCTGACGATGCTTATATACTAAATTACCTTGCTTATTCATGGCTTGAGAGGGATTATAAAATTAATGAAGCGATTAAAATGCTGGAAACAGCCTACGAACTTGAGAGTGATGATCCATATATAATAGACTCTATTGGTTGGGCTTATTATTTAACTGATGATTATCCAAGAGCTGAAAAATTTTTGAAAAGAGCCGTAGAATTGATGCCGGATGATCCGATAGTGAATGACCATTACGGCGATATTTTGTGGAAGCTCAATAGAAAAATCCAGGCTAGATATTTTTGGACCAATGTATTGAAAATGAAAGATACTGAAAAAGAATTAATTGAAAAAATTAATATTAAGATGATCGAAGGTCTTAAAAGCTCTTAATGCCTTTTTCGAGAATAAAATCACACGCGAAATTAAATTTGGCATTAAATGTTATAAGCAAAAGTAAATCTTTGCATAATATAGAGAGCATAATAAGCTTCGTAGATTTGCACGACATAATTTTGATCAAAAAAATTAAATCAAAAAAACATTTAATTTCATTCAATGGAAAATTTTCTCGGAGGATAGGTAAGAAAAATACTATTTCTAAATTATTTGAAATCTTAGAAAAAAAAAAATTTTTGAAAAACCAAAGATTTCAAATCAAAATCAAAAAATCTATACCTGATAGAGCTGGTCTTGGCGGTGG
>CACMPD010000011.1 GCA_902615425.1 uncultured Pelagibacteraceae bacterium | reverse complement strand
ATGAAAAACTTTAGAGATGGTAATCTTAGTAAAAATATTTCTTTAGAAGGTGAAGATATACTTTTAAATATTAAAGATCAAAATCAAAAAGTAATATTCATATCAGGACATTTTAGCAATTTTGAGTTAATGGCAATGCAAATTGACAAAATAGGTATTAAAATTGGAGCAATCTATAGACCACTAAATAACATTTTTTTAAATAAATTTATGGAGCAAATAAGAAAAAAATATATCTGTAATAATCAAATAAAAAAAGGAATTGGTGGATTAAAAGAATTAATAAAACTTAATAACCAAGGTTTCTCAACCGCACTGATGATAGATCAGAGAGTTTCTCAGGGTATTAAGTCAAATTTTTTTAATGAGAAAGCGTTTACTACTACTATTCCAGCTCAATTAATAAAAAAATTTGATATGCCTGTTGTTCCTATTTTTATCGAAAGATATGAGGGTATTAAATTTAAAATGAAAGTGCTTGAACCAATTCACTTCTCAAAACAAGACTCTATTGAAAATATAACAAACAAATTAAATAATACTCTTGAAAAAATGATACTTGCTAATCCTAATAATTGGATATGGTCCCATAATCGTTGGAAATAAAACTATTTATTATCTAATTCCTCTTTTTTTTTAGAAGCCTCAACATATGAATAATACGCTTCTTGAAGCTCCACGTTCCAGTAAGTCAAATTTTCAAGACTGATTGCTTTACCAGAAACTGCACATATGACATGGTCGCCTGATTCAATTACTTGAAAATTATTAGGTAAATATTTTACTTTTGCTAATTTTTTATTCATTTATAGTTTATATATTTATACATGATTGTAGGAATTATAGGAAGTGGGGGAAGAGAGCACGCCATTTGTCATGCATTATATAAATCAAAAAAAATTGATAAAATTTTTTGTTTTCCTGGTAACGCCGGCACCGACTTAATAGCTGAGAACATAAACTTAGACATAAATAACTTTGAGGAAATTAAAAATTTCATTCTTTCAAAAAAGATAGAAATGGTGGTAATTGGCCCAGAAAAACCTTTGGTTGATGGATTGACAGATTATTTAGAAAGTTTTGATATTAAGGTTTTTGGACCTAGTAAAGTCGCTTCACAATTAGAAGGATCAAAAATATTTACAAAAAACATTTGTAAAAAATATAATATTCCAACTGCAAATTTCGGTGTTTTTAATGATACTAATCAAGCTAAAAATTTTTTAAACAAATCAAATTTTCCAATAGTCATTAAAGCAGACAATTTGGCTGCAGGGAAAGGTGTTTATATTTGTGAAAACAAAGAAGAGTCATATCAAGCTGTTACGGAAATATTTGATGGAAAATTTGGTGATGCCAAAAATGTTCTTATTGAAGAATTTTTAGAAGGTGAAGAAATGAGCTTTTTCATTTTAAGTGATGGTGTTACTTACAAAAATTTTGGAACGGCTCAAGATCATAAAAGAGTTCAGGAGGGTGATAAAGGGAAAAATACTGGTGGTATGGGTGCTTATTCACCATCACGATTAATAAATGAAGAGCTCGAAAAAAAAATTTTAAATAAAATAATTGATCCGACCTTAAGAGCACTAAAAGATTTTAAAACGTCATATAAAGGCTTTTTATATGCTGGGCTAATGATAACAAATAATGAACCTTATTTAATTGAGTATAATGTGAGAATGGGTGATCCAGAATGTCAAACTATTCTTCCTAAACTAAATACAGATTTCGGTGAAATTATTAATTCATGTTGTAATGGAAAATTAAATGAAAAAAAAATTAATTGGAATAATAAGAAAAGTTTATGTGTTGTCTTGTGTTCAAAAGGTTACCCCGAGACCTACAAAAAAAATGTTGAAATCAAAAATATCGATAAAATTCAATTAAACACTGATGACCACTTATTTCATGCTGGCACTATTAAAAAAGATGATGTTGTTTTGGCGGTGGGTGGACGGGTTTTAAATTTTGTTTCATTATCAGATAGTTTTGAAAAATCAAGAAATAGGATTCATGAACTTCTTAACAATCTGAATTGGTCAGATGGTTTTTTTAGAAAAGATATTGGTTATAAAGTAATAAAAAAATGAGAATAATTGGTGGGAAATTTAAAGGAAAAAAAATTTTACAACCAAAAGACAAAGAAACAAGACCCTTAAAGGACTTAGCAAAAGAATCTATTTTTAATATTATTAATCACTCAAATAAATTTAAGATTGATATTGAAAATTCAATAGTTTTAGATCTGTTTGCAGGTGTTGGCTCGTTTGGTTTAGAGTGTCTGTCAAGAGGCGCTAAACATGTTACTTTTGTGGAAAAGTACAATGGGGTTTTGCCAATTTTAAAAAGTAATTTAAATAATTTAAATATGAGAGAAAGATATGAGATTATAGAGGAAGACTTAATATCTAATTATTTTTTGAAAAAAATTCAGCTTAAATTCAATATAATATTTTTAGATCCTCCCTATAAAGAGAAAAGATTGTCAAATATTGTTGATAATATTTTTCAAGAAAAAATTCTTAATAAAGATGGAGTGATTATTGTGCATAGGCATAAAAGGGAAGATGACGAGTTTCCAAAAAATTTTAGAATTCTAGATGAGAAGAAATATGGAATATCCAAAATTATATTTGGTAATTTAAACTAAAATTTTCTTAGTCTCTTTTTTAATTAACTCGACAGCAGGTTGATTGTAGGGGTTTATTTTCAAAGCTCTTCCAATTAAAATAGTTTCCAACATAAAAAAACAAAATAACTCACCTAAAGTTTTTTCATCCCTTTTTTTAATTTCAAAACTTCTAAAAGGTATATTTTTTTTTGTAAAAACATTTTCTGTAGCTTTTTTTTGAGCGTAAGTAATATTTTGAATTTTTTTATTTTTAAGAAAATTTTGTGAGGGTAAAATAAATTTATTTTCTATTTTGGGGGTATTATTTTCATGAACATAAAAAAACGTATAAAAATTATTTTTAAAACCATCCAAATAAAGCTGCATAACGCTATGATTATCTCTTGGCATGTTAGACACAACTGGCAATAAACCTTTTCCCTTTTTACCTAAACTTTCAGCTACTAATTGTTGATACCACGAAAAAAAGTTTTGAGATTTTTCATCATAATTTATGATCACTGAATTAAATTTTCTTTTTTTAATTAAATTTATTGTAGATCCCACATTAGACATGAGCGCATTTAAATATTTTTGATTTTTAATTAAATTATTAAATTGCCTAAAACTTTTTGAATTAAGACCCATTAATTCTGCAGGCAACATTCCAACTTCTGATAAAACTGAGTATCGACCACCTATAAAATTATTGTGATGAACAATCTCTGATTTTAATTTATGAGCCAACACATTTAAATAATTTTTTTTATTTTCCGTAATAAAAATATTTTTATCACTTTTTTTGATAAGAATATTAGAATTGACTATTGTCTCTAAAGTATTGCCTGATTTAGAGATGATTAAATTTAAATGTTTTTTATTTCCAGATTTTTTGTTGAGAGTTGATAAATTATCATAAAATAATACGTTCTTCTTAATTTTATCTTTAAGAAAACTATAAATAGTTTTTGTGCCCAATGACGAACCGCCGATCCCAATTATACGTATATCGTTAAATCTCTTAAAAATTCCTAAATTTTTGATCTTAAATTGGTCTTTATAATTTTTACTAAAAGATTGAAGAATTTGATTATTTTCTTTAATTAATTTTTTAAGATTTTTTTTTATTTTAGAGTTTTGTTTACTACCTTTAAAATTTTTAAAAAAAATTCCTGATGTTATCATTAATTATTTTTAATTTTTTCTAAAATGGAATTTTCAAAATTTTTATTTTGATTAGTGTTTTGATTATCTAAATCTGTATCCTTATTGTCAGTAATTAATGATTTAATATCCGTATTCTTTTCATTCTCAGTTACTTGATTAGTTTGCTGCGGTAATGGTAATTCATTGAAGTCTGGAGGCATCACTAAAGGTGATTTCTTTTCAACCAAAAATTCGTCTATACTATTTTTTTTCTGTGAAATAAAACCTTCGCTAATAGTTCCACATGAATTTAAAGCTAAAATAGAAATTATAATTGTTGTTAGTTTAAATATTTTTTTCATCAATTTTATTTTTTTGATTACCAACTATTTCAAAAATAATCAAAAATAATACTCCTAATGAGATAAATATATCCGATACATTAAAAATAAACCAATGAAAATTTCCGATATGAAAATCAATAAAGTCTGGCACCGCCTTAAAAAAAATTCGATCATATAAATTACCTAGAGCTCCACCAAATATCATTAAAAGTGAATATTTTTTAAGACCATCACTTTTTAAAGTCATAAAAAAAATAATTAAAATTACAGCTGCAATTAAAATTGTCAAAATATTGTACATATGACTTTGATCAAATGATAATAAACCAAATGCTATTCCCTCATTATAAATTAAATTGATATTCAAAAATTTTGATACAAATAATTCAGATGACAAATTTTTTTCATTTTCAGAAATCACATAGACTTTGGTAAATCTATCGAGACCAAAGATGCTCAGAATAATAAAAAAATTTATTACAAAATTTTTATTTAAGAAATTTGACATTTAGGGTGTCTTTCACATGGGTCTACTCTAATCTTCCAACAAACTGAGCATTTATTTCCAGAAGCTTTTTTTGTCTCAACTAAAATATCTGACTGATTATCAAAATTAATAACAGTTTTCGACACAATACATAATTCAGATAAATCCATATCTGCAACTATTTCCTTATATTTTTCATTAAGTTGAATATTAAGATCTGCCTCTAAACTTGAACCTATTTCTTTACTAGCTCTTTTTTCCTCAATACTTATGTTACATACATCTCTAATTTTTATTAATTGAGACCATCTCTCGGTAAGTTGTTCATTTTTAAATTTATCTGGAAAAGTAAGAAATTTTTCTAAATGGATGCTTTTAGTATTCTTTGATATCAGTTGATGTATTTCCTCAGTTGTAAAAGACAATATTGGAGCGAACCATCTGAGTAAAGATTTTAACAAAACATTCAAAATTGTAACACAAGATTTTCTTTTCTCAGAATTAATTGGATCACAATATAAAGCGTCCTTTCTTATATCAAAATAGAATGCCGACAAATCTGTTGTACAAAAATTCAACAATTCTTTGTAAAGATTGTGAAAATCATATTTTTTAAAATAATTTTCAAATTTTTTGTTAAGCGAATGAATCTTACTTAACATAAATTTCTCTAGCTCCGGTAAGTTTTCAATGTCAATTTTATCAAAATTAATATCCTCATATTTGTCATTTATATTTCCTAATAGATATCTAAATGTATTTCTAATTTTACGATAAGACTCAGAATGCTGATCCAAAATAGAATAATCTATTCTTAAATCTTCAGCATAATTAGATGCAGCAACCCAAATTCTTAAAATATCGGCACCATATTTTTTCAAAATATCCTCAGGTGCAATTACATTTCCAAGAGATTTTGACATTTTAAGACCTTTTCCATCAACGACAAAACCATGAGATAATATTGATTCAAAAGGTGCCTTACCTCTTGTCCCACATGACTCTAATAAAGAGGAGTGAAACCAGCCCCTATGTTGATCAGAACCCTCTAAATACATTGATGCAGGCCATTTAAGGTCTTTTCTCTTCTCCAATACAAAAGAGTGGGTTGATCCACTATCAAACCAAACTTCAACAATATCGCTAAGCTTTTCAAAATCTTCCGCTTTATATTTATTACCTAAAAATTTTTGAGGGTCATCTGAAAACCAACAATCGGAACCTTCTTTCTCATAAATTTTAGCAATATTTTCAAATACACCATCGTCTATTAAAATTTCATTAGACTTTTTATTTACAAAAATAGGAAGTGGTACACCCCAAACTCTTTGTCTTGACACACACCAATCTGGCCTTGTCTCGATCATTGATTTTAATCTTTCTTTACCTTTACTTGGATAAAAGGTCGTATCATCTATTGCTTTTAAAGCCTTACTTCTCAGTTTATGACTTTCCATAGAAATAAACCATTGTGGTGTCGCTCTATGAACTAAGGGTGCTTTTGATCTCCACGAATGAGGATATGAATGAACCAATACACCATTTGAAAGAAGTTTATTTTGATCTTTCAATTTTTCGATCACAATGGGGTTAGCCTTAAAAATATGTAAACCTTCAAATAGAGAAACATTATTTGTGTATTTTCCATCATCATCTACTGTCTCAATTGCCTTTATTCCGTTATTTAAACAAAGATTAAAATCGTCAGGTCCATGACTTGGCGCACAATGAACAATTCCTGTTCCTTGTTCAGTGGTTACAAAACGTGCTTCTAACATTGGGATATCGTAATCATACCCTAAATCAAAAAATGGATGTTTACAGATAGTATCTTTTAAATCTTTACCTTTAAATTTCTTAAAGTTTTCAAATTCTTTAATCTCACAATCTTTTAAAACAGAGTCTAGTAGTGCCTCAGCGATAACAATTTTTTTATTTTTAAAATTTCCGTCATCATTAATTTGAATTATTAAGTAATCTAAGCTTTCATTGTATGCTAAGGCTTTGTTTGCTGGTATCGTCCAAGGAGTAGTTGTCCATATAACAATATCACAATCATTAAGTTCTTTTATTTTTGATGATTTAACTGGAAAACAAGCATAGATCGTATCAGATTTATGGTCTTGATATTCAACCTCGGCATCAGCTAAGGCAGTTTTTTCTACAGTTGACCATAAAACTGGTTTAAATCCTCTGTAAAGACTTCCTTCTTTTAAAAATTTTCCAAGTTCTCTTACAATTTGTGCCTCTGCATCATAACTCATTGTTGAATAATAGTTTTCCCAATCACCAACAACACCTAATCTTTTAAATTGGTCTTTGTGAACCTCTATCCATTTTTCAGCAAAAGTTCTGCATTCTTTTCTAAATTCTACAATCGGAACATCGTTCTTATTTTTTTTATTTTTTTTGTATTGTTCCTCAATTTTCCATTCGATAGGTAAACCATGACAATCCCAACCTGGAACATAAACAGAGTCTTTACCATCCATTTGATGAAACTTTACGATGATATCTTTTAATATTTTATTTAACGCAGTACCCATATGTATATTTCCATTCGCATATGGGGGACCATCGTGGAGAACAAATTTTTCCTCTCCTTTTCTTGAATTCCTTAACTCTTTATAAAGATCAATTTTTTTCCAAAGTTTTAGAATTTCTGGCTCTCTAATTGGTAAATTAGCTTTCATTGAAAATGCTGTTTTAGGTAAATTAATTTGGTTTTTACTCATTTTGCTTTTTTTGCAGTTACTAAATCAATTTTAATTTGTTTTTTTAATTGATCTATATTTTTGAATTTTTTTTCAGCTCTTATAAATTTTAAAAATTCTACTCTTAAATACTTATTATATAAATTTCCAGAAAAATTAAATAAATGAACTTCTAATAATATTTTTTTTCCATTAAATGTAGGTCGATACCCTAAATTGGCTATTCCTTTAATATATTTTGAACTTTTTATATTCTTAGCTTTAACAGCATAAACACCTGGTTTTGCTAGAACATAATCTTTGATATCTATGTTGGCTGTCGGAAAACCAATCTTTTTTCCTAGTTGTCTTCCTTTTTGAACTTTTCCATCAATTGACCATTTTCTATCTAAAAGTTTATTAACTTTATTAAGTTTCCCACTCTGCAAATATTTCCTTAATAATGAAGATGAAATAATTTGTTTTTTAATTGATAAAGGTTGTGGTTTTACAATTTTATAATTACATAATTTCTCGTGATGAATTAATTGTTTTACGTTTCCTTCTCTTTTGTTTCCAAATCTAAAATTATTACTTACAAAAATAAATTTTGGACTAAGTTTTCTACCTAAAGTTTCTTTAATAAATGAAATTGATTTTGTTTTTGAAAATTTACGATTAAATTTCTTAGTAATAACAAAATCAACATTAAGTTTAGCTAAATTTTCAATTTTTTGGTTTAAGTTGGATAATCTAAAATTTTTTAAATTGGAGTTAAAAAACATTTTTGGCATCGGCTCAAAAGTCAAAACACCGATCTTTGAATAATATTTTTTTTTATATTTTTTTGCTAATCTAAATAATTTTTGATGCCCTAGATGGAGACCATCAAAATTACCAATTAAAATAATCGAATTTTTATGATTTTTTTTAATACTAAAACTATTATATAATTTCATTTTTCACCATTTTAAATCTGATTGAATATAATTGCAGATTGTTTCATAAGATTTTGCAATTGTTTCAATTCCTTTTTCCTTGATTTCATTTTTATGAATACCGTTTGAAATAATTAACGAGTCATAATTTAAAAGATTTGCACCTTTAATATCAGTATTTAAATTATCACCAACAGACAGAATCTTTTTACCTTTATTATCAATTGATTGATTATAAACCTCAGGATATGGTTTGCCAAAATATACTACCTTGCCACCCATTTTTTCAAAAACCATGGCAACTGATCCTGCACAAAGCTCTCTTTTATCACCTCTATCCACAATTAAGTCAGGATTAGTACAAACCATCTCTTTATCTAAGTTTTTTTCAAACAAATTTTTATAATAATTCAAATCTTTATCAAATTTATCAAATAACCCTGTACACAATATGTACTCTCCACTATCAATATTGTCTGACTTCATTTTTGCGAAGTCATTAAACAAATCAAAATCACGTGGTGGTCCAACATGAAAAAATTTTTTAGTTGATAAATTTTTTTTAAGATAATTTAATGATGCTTGACCAGATGTAAAAACATGGTCTCTAATTTCTTTTTCCATGCCCATTTTTTCTAAAAAGGATTTAACTACATCATTAGGCCTTGGAGCATTTGTAAGTAGAATGTATTCTTTGCCTTTTTTTGTGATTTCTTTTAAAACGTTGATTGCTTCTTTGTGAAGGTTTATTCCATTATGAATGACACCCCATAAATCGATATAAAAAAGCTGATAATTATCAACGATGGAGCAGAAACCATCTTTGTCTAAATTTTTAGTCATCAAAATAATCTATAACCCAAAAAATCCACAATTTCCTACCTTTTTTAATAAACTAAATATCAAGTATATCTTGAAATAGTATTACCAATCTCTATATGAACCCCATATTTATATAGGAGAATATATGAAATTTAGACCGTTACATGACAGAGTTTTAATAGAAGTTTTAGATAGCAGCGAAAAAACTGCTGGAGGAATAATCATACCAGATACTGCACAAGAGAAGCCTCAAGAAGGAAAAGTTGTTGCTGTTGGCGGTGGTGCGAAAACTGAAGATGGAAAAAAAATTCCAATGGATGTTAAAGTTGGAGACAAAGTTTTATTTGGCAAATGGTCAGGAACTGAAGTCAAAATTGATGGTAAAGAATACAGCATAATGAAAGAGTCAGACATTATGGGTATTTCAAGTAAATAATATAAGTTAAAGGAGAAAGTATAATGGCAAAAGTTGTTAAATTTGACGCTGAAGCAAGATCAGCAATGATAAGAGGGGTAAATATCTTAGCTGATACTGTTAAGGTAACGTTAGGTCCTAAGGGCAGAAACGTTGTGATGGATAAATCTTATGGTGCTCCAAGAATTACCAAAGATGGTGTCTCAGTTGCAAAAGAAATTGACCTTGAAGATAAGTTCGAAAATATGGGTGCTCAAATGGTTAAGGAAGTTGCTAGCAAGACAAACGATGAAGCTGGTGACGGAACAACAACTGCAACTATTTTAGCTCAAGCGATCGTTAAAGAAGGTGTAAAATATGTTACAGCTGGAATGAACCCAATGGATGTAAAAAGAGGTATTGATGCAGCAGTAGATGTTGTAAAACAAAACTTAGTTTCTTCAGCCAAAAAAGTAAAAGATAGTGATGAAATTGCTCAAGTAGGAACTATTTCTGCAAATGGTGATAAAGAGATCGGAAGTATGATTTCAAAAGCAATGCAAAAAGTTGGTAATGAAGGTGTCATTACAGTTGAAGAAAATAAAGGAATTGAAACAGAACTTGATGTCGTTGAAGGTATGCAGTTTGATAGAGGATATTTATCACCATACTTTATTACGAATAGTGATAAGATGACGACAGAGTTAGACAATCCTTTTATTCTTTTACATGAAAAGAAATTAACAAATCTACAACCAATGGTTCCACTTTTAGAAGCTGTAGTACAAGCTGGTAGACCATTAATGATTATATCTGAAGATGTTGAAGGTGAAGCTTTAGCAACTTTAGTTGTTAACAAATTAAGAGGTGGTCTAAAAGTAGTAGCTGTGAAAGCTCCAGGATTTGGTGACAGAAGAAAAGCTATGCTAGAAGATATTGCAATTTTAACAGGTGGTAGTGTAATTTCTGAAGATTTAGGAATTAAACTTGAAAACGTTAAATTAGATGATCTTGGATCATGTAAAAAAGTTAAAGTTGATAAAGATAATAGTACTATCGTAAATGGTAGTGGTAAAAAATCTGATATCGAAGCAAGATGTTCTTCAATCAAACAACAAATTGATGAAACAACATCTGATTACGATAAAGAAAAACTTCAAGAAAGATTAGCTAAACTAGCTGGTGGAGTTGCTGTAATTAAAGTTGGTGGCGCTACAGAAGTTGAAGTTAAAGAAAGAAAAGACAGAGTTGAAGATGCACTAAATGCAACAAGAGCTGCTGTTGAAGAAGGTATTGTAACAGGTGGTGGATGTGCTTTGTTATATGCTGCTCAAGAGCTTGAAAAAGTAAAAGCCAAAGGTGAAGATCAAAAAGCTGGTGTTGATTTAGTTAGAAGAGCATTAGAAGCTCCTATTAGACAAATTACTAAAAATGCTGGAGTAGATGGTTCAGTTGTAGTTGGTAAGTTGTTAGAACAGAATAAAAAAACTCACGGCTATGATGCACAAAATGAAGAATATTGTGACATGTTTGCTAAAGGTATTATTGATCCAGTTAAAGTTGTAAGAACTGCACTTCAAGATGCAGCATCAATTTCTGGATTATTAGTCACAACAGAAGCAATGATAGCTGACAAGCCAGAAGAAAAAGATGCGGCTCCTGCTGGAATGCCTGGTGGAATGGGCGGCATGGGTGGTATGGGAGGAATGGGCGGTATGGGAATGTAACCCAATTACTCTTAATTAAAATTCTAAAAGGGCAGTTTTTACTGCCCTTTTTTTTTGTTTACTCAAAAAATTTATAAGTAAATAATTGATTTAATGAATATCTCCGAGATAAACAAAGTAAAAGAGATTGGACATTTTGAATTTGTCTCAGAAAACAACTTGGGCAAAATAACCCCAAAGGGAAACAAGCACTTTGCTGTAGTTAAATATAAGAATACCTATTCCGGAAATAGAAAAGTCTCTGAAAGATCAATGGTTATTTATTTTATTTGTGTTGATAATATTATTCAAAAAATTGGCTATACAAACGCAAAAAGTGGATTAAGTGGTGCAACTGGTCAATATGGTCTTGGAGCAATGGTAGGAGATCCAGGTCAAAATAGATTTTGTTTACATTTAGAAATTTACAAATTACTAAAAGATAATAAAAAAGTTAATTTTTATGCAAGATGGTTTGATGAAACTATTGAAGCTGAGGTAGATGGAGTTTTTAGAAAAGACGGAAAAGAAAAAATAATTACCTTATTAAACGCAGTAGATACAGAAAATTTCATTAAAAATAAGTTTGAAAGTATGTCTAAGATGCCAAAGTGGAACTTGCAGGAAAAAAATGAGTCCTATGAAAGGAAAGCAAAATTACTACATGGAGAATATGTTCTTTTACCAAAAATTAAAATTGGCCCGAAAGCTGATGCACTATTTGAAAAAATAAAGAATTATCATAAATCATAAATTAAAATTTCATGAGATTTTTTGATGTGATCATCACCTTTCTCAATCCTATTTTTTCCAATTCTAGTCTCGCCTTGCCCCATGGTATATTGCCAAGTTGGATATAATTTTTTAAATCCTTTGTAATACTTTCTAATAGTTGGGCAATCGTTGTAGGATAATATGAAGCCACCCTTATGTTTTTTTAACATATCTCTTAATTTTTCATGTGGGAAATCTTTATGATGAACTGGAATATTTCTCATTGGATAAACACCTTTAAACATTTTAGAGTCTGAGCCTATGTAATAAGGAGGATCACAATACAAAAAATCATTTTTGTGTCTTTTTAAAACTTTTTCAAAATCTCCATGTTTCACAGATAATTTACCCGGTTTAAAATTTCTAATTTTTTCTAACATTGCCTGGTATTTTTTTTTGCTCAAATAAATTTCTGATGTCCATCCCATAAACCCTGGGCCGTAGGATAAATTAAAATTATAAACGTAATAAACTGCTAAAGTAAGTGGATCTAATTTAACTTCTTTTTTCCAAACTTTATTTAAGATTTTTCGTATTCTCTCAAATTCTGAAAAAGTAGGTTTAAGTTTATTTAATCTTTTAAAAAGTATTTCAGGTTTTTTAATTTGAAAATTCCAATAATTACAAAGAATATCAAAAATATCATAACCAACTACATTAAGTCCTAAAATTTTACTCATGGCTATTTCAATAGAGCCACCACCGAAAAATGGAGAAACTACTTTTTTAACATTATTAGGTAATAATTCAAAAACATGCCCGACAGCTAAAGATTTTCCTCCCGCGTATCTAATAGTCGATAAAGCAACTCTTTTGTATTTATTCTGACTTATGTTATTTTTACTTGTAATAGACCTTAAAAAAATTTCTTTTTTTTCTTTTAAATTTAATGATTTATTTTTATTAAATAATTCTAGTTGCTGATTCTGCATATATAAATATAACACATCATTGTTTATAAAAACTTGCGATAATGTCAAAAAGATATAGTGGAAAATCGTTTAAAGACTCTAGTGTCAAAAAAAAACCTAAATTAAGTTTTAAAGAAAAAAGAAAACTTAAACGCGAAAAGCGAAAAAATTCGAATTAAAAAAAAAATACTTAATTAATTCAAGCCTAGTATGAGTTTTTTTAAGTTTTCAAAAGCGTTTAAATATGTATAAGAACCCAGATTTATGAATAATACTATAAGAAACATCACCATAATTGCCCATGTTGATCATGGTAAGACAACCCTAATTGATAATTTAATGAAGCAAAGTGGTTCATTTAGAGAAAATGAGGTTGTTGATGAAAGGCTGATGGACTCTGGAGAATTAGAAAAAGAAAGAGGAATTACAATATTAGCTAAACCTGCCTCGATTAATTGGAAAGATTCTAGAATAAATATAATTGATACCCCCGGCCACAGAGATTTTGCTGCTGAAGTTGAAAGAGTACTTAGTATGGCCGATGGAGCATTATTACTAATAGACTCTGCTGAAGGTGTGATGCCTCAAACAAAATTTGTTTTAGCAAAAGCATTAAAACAAGGTTTAAAGCCAATTGTGGTTATAAATAAATTAGATAAATCAGATCAAAGAGCTAATGAAGTTCTAGATGAAACATTCGACTTATTTGTAAGTTTAGATGCTAATGAAGAACAACTAGATTTCCCAGTATTATATGCAAGTGGAAGATCTGGATGGGCTGATCTTGAAGTTGATGGTCCAAGAGAGAATCTTAATCCACTTTTAGATAAAATTATAGACCATGTTAAACCAGCTGAATTAGATAAAGCAAAACCTTTTGCTATGCTTTCTACACTTCTTTATGCTGATAGTTTCTTAGGAAGAAGTTTAGTCGGTAGAATCTCACAAGGAACCGCAAAAGCTAATCAAGCAATTAAGGCAATCAACTTAAATGGAGAGAAAGTTGATGAAGGTCGATTAACTAAAATTTTTAGATACGAGGGAACTAAAAAAGTCCCAATTGAAGTTGGTGAAGCTGGAGATATTGTAGTTGTTGCCGGTTTAGAAAAAGCTAACGTTGCAGATACTATTTGTGATCTTGAAGTTAACGAGCCAATAGAAGCCACTCCTATAGATCCCCCAACGATGTCAATTACTATAACTGTAAATACATCGCCTTTGGCTGGTACAGAAGGTAAAAAACTAACAAGCACACAGATTAGAGATCGATTAGTTCAAGAGGCACAAAATAATGTTGGAATTACATTTACTGAAAATGAGGGAAATGACTCTTTTGTGGTTAGTGGTCGTGGTGAATTAATGTTGGAAATTTTACTTACTCAAATGAGAAGAGAAGGTTTTGAAATGACTGTGAGCCCTCCAAAAGTTCTTTATAAAAAAGATGAAAATGGAAACAAACTTGAGCCAATAGAAGAAATTACAATGGATCTTGATGAAGAGCATTCATCAAAAATAATTGACTCAATGAATAGAAGAAAAGGTAAATTAATAGAATTAAAAGACACTGGTAAAAATAAAAAGAGGCTTATATTTCATGCACCAACAAGAGGTTTGATGGGATATACAAGTAGATTTTTAACGCTGACAAAAGGAAATGGTGTCATCAATAGAATTTTTCATGAATATGGCCCATTTGAAGGTGAAATGGAAGGCAGAAGAAATGGTGCTCTAATTTCTATGGAACAAGGAAAGGCAGTTGCTTTTGCGATCTTTAATTTACAGGCAAGAGGAGAAATGTTTGTAACTCATAACGATCCTGTTTATCCGGGAATGATTGTAGGTCTATCACCTAAGCCAGGAGATATGATTATTAATGTCATGAAAGGAAAAAAATTAACTAATATGAGAACACAAGGTACAGACGAAAATGTTGTCTTAACTCCTGTTAGAAAAATGTCGATTGCTGAACAATTAAGTATGTTAAATACAGATGAAGCTTTAGAAATTACTCCAGAGTCTTGTAGATTAAGAAAAGCTATTCTTGATCCTCATGAAAGAAAAAGAAGTGAAAAATCAGGCGCTGCTGCCTAATCAAAAATTTTATCAACTAAAAACAAACCTAGTGCAACGCATGGACCAATACCAAAAGCGAATAAAAGAGTTCCAACCCCTACTGTTCCACCTAAATACCAACCAATACTTACAACAGAAATTTCTAAAAAAGCTCTAACGGCTGCCACTGGTAAATTAGTTACTTTTTGTAAACCAATCATTAATCCGTCTCTTGGTCCCGCACCAAGATTAGAAACTAAATAAATGCCCCCACCTATTCCAACCATCATTACAGAAACTACTGCTAGGATTAATTGATTAAGATAATTAGACGGGGTTGGTACAAACTTAATACAAAGATCAATCATAAAGGCTATTATTAAGGCATTAAATATTGTGCCCATTCCTGGTTTTTGACCAAGAGGAATCCATAAAATTAAGACAGCAATACTTATTAATAGAGTAATTGTTCCAATACTTAAGTTAACATTTAAGGAAATACCTTGAGCTAAAACACTCCACGGAGAAGCGCCTGTAAAGGAAACAATCAATAACCCTTCACCAAGACCAAACAACGTCAGACCAAAGCATAAAAAAAAGAAAGTGGAAAATTTTGGTTTAAAATTATATGGCTTGTTAGAACTCCAATTAACTTTTGGTATTTTCTTTATTTTTAAAAACATCTTAATAAGTTATTTCTATTATAGATAAAGTCCACTAATGTAATTGCCAAATGAAAAAATTTATAGCCATTTTATTTATTTTAATTTCTCCAGTTATTTCCATGGCACATATGGGTCACTACAATAAATATAACAAAATTGAAATGGAGATTTTTAGAAATGGTGAATTAATTGGATACAATTATTATTTTTTTGAGAGAAATGGTGAGGAAACCATTATAACAAATCAATTTAAATTTTCTGTTGATCTATTAGGAGCTACAATTTTTCAAGTTGAGTCATATGGTGAAGAAAAATATATTAAGGATCAGTTGATATCATATAATTCTAAAACCCTTCAAAATGATAAAGAAAAATTTGTAAATTTAGAATTAAATAAAAAAAGTAAAAAATATGATATTAAGGGCTCCTCATTTAGTGGCGAAGCAACAACTAATAACGTTATTGGAAATTGGTGGAATCATAAAATCTTACAAGCAGGATCTCAAATAAGCCCAATATCTGGAAGTATTAAAGAACAGGTTATTACTTTTATTGGAAAAGAAAAAATTGATCTTTATGGAAAAATTTATGACGCAGATCATTTTACACTTAAATCTAAAGATATGAATATCCCTAAAGATAAACGATTAGACTTTGACATTTGGTTCGATCAAGAAAATTTGAGAATTTTAAAAGTGACTTACTCAAGGATGGGAAATTGGGAATACAGATTGAAAAGCTTTAAATAATTTATCTTGAAATTTTTTTAAATAAATCCCGTGCACTTATCCACCCTGACTCTAGTCTTGGCCCTACGAACCAATCAGCACAAACACCTATTTTTTTCTTTGGATCCCAATAACTTTTAATTTTGAAAGGTTTTGAGTAAGAAGAGTATTTCCAACCATGATTAAGAGAGAAGTTAATTTTAGTTTTTTTAATATTTGAAAGTTTAAAGAACTTATCAATCATAATTTTTGAATTCTCTTTCTTATTTTCTTTATTTTGATTAATCTTTTTATTTGCCCAATTAAAAGTACTTTGGAGGGTCCATAAATCATATTTTGATTTAAATCTTTTTTTCGAGTTTTCATTACCCGCCCAACCAAGTATTGGATCTTCGAAAAGATAACTACTAATTGATTTCTTGTTTTTTTTTATAGCAATCATAGTAGTTATATTTGCATCCATTTTTACTGATTTTTTTAAAAAAGAATTATTTATGAATCTTTTAGAGAGCTTTTTTAATTGTGGAAAAGGACAGGTCAAAATAATACTTTTAAAAGATCTTAATTTTCCATCAGCAAATGATAAATGCCAAAGTTTATTTTTATAATGAATTTTTTTTAATTCACTTTGATAGTTGCAATTGATTTTTTTTAATAAGTGCTTGCAAATATCATTGTTTCCATTTTTACCTATAATTTTCAGATGTTTTTTATTTTCTTTTTTTTTGGAGTTAAGAAAAATGTGTTTACCACCCCAAACCTTTAAAATTCTTTTTTTAATTAAATCTTTAGTAAATCTCTTGAATTCTGGGGTTTTTGGTGAAAAGTATTGAGTGCCATGATCAAAGCCTATATTACCTTTCATTCTTTTGAAAGATGCACGACCTCCTGGACCTCTCGCTTTGTCAAATAAGATTACTGAATTTTTTTTATTTAGAAGATTTGCAATTGTAGCTCCAGAAATACCTGAGCCGATTACGCAAAATTCACTCATTTACCAGCAACAACCATTCCCTCAATCATCATGGTAGGTGAATTGGTTGCATATTTGAACTCTAAATCATTTGCGAGGGTAATATTTTTAAACATGTCTATAAAATTACCTGCAATAGTAATTTCATTTATAGGATACTTAAACTCTCCGTTTTCTACTAAAAACCCTGTTGCACCTACAGAATAATCACCAGTTACAATATTACTTCCGTGTCCTATAGTTTCTGTAATATAGAGACTTTTTGATTTTGAATTCAATAAATCTTTAAAACTAATATTTCCATTTTCAAAATAAAGATTACTTGTCCCGCCACATCTTCCATTTGATTTGAGGTTTAATTTTTTTCCATTGTAAGTATCAATCAAATAATGTTTTAAAATTCCCTGGTCTACTAATTTAAGAGTATCAGTTTTAACCCCCTCGCTATCAAAATTTCTTGAGCCTAAACCTTTGAGTATATCTGGTTTATCTAAGACATTAATTGTATCAGAAAAAATTTTTTGATTAACTTTATCTTTTAAAAAAGAGGTTCCTCTTGATATCGCTGATGATGAAATCGAACTCGCAAATGTACTTAGTACACCTTTAGCTATTCTTTTGTCAAAAATTATAGCAATTTTTTCACTACCTATTTTTTTTGGGCTTAATTTTCTAATTGTTTGATCAGCAGCTTGTTTGCCTAATTCTTCTGCGTCATCCAAGTCTCTCAGAAAACATTTACTAGAATATTCATAATCTCTCTCCATACTTTTTTCATCTTTTGCCACTGTAACGCTCGAAGCTGTAAATGAAGATGTTTTGTAGCCAGCACAAAAACCTCTGCTATTAGCTAAAATAAAATTTGATTTATTTTGAGTAAAACTAGATTCTGTATTAACAATCTTTTTATCATTAGAAGCAGCAGATTCTAATTTTTTTAAATAGTCTATTTTTTGATCATTTTCTATATGGGTATCGTCATAAAGATTCAAATCCTTAAACTCTTTGGCCAATAAATCTTTATCTGGTAATGAATTAAATTCATCTTCAGGAGTATTTTTTGTTGTCTCAACACATTTTTCAATCAAAATGTTTAGGTTATCATCAAGCAAATTAGAGGAAGATATTGATGACTTTTTTTTTCCAATGTAAGTAGTAATGCTTATTCCAAGATCATCTGATCTATTAGACTCGTCTAGTTTTTTATTTCTAAAATTAACAGTTTCAGATACAGAGTTATTAACAACCACACTAGACTCGGTTGCGCCTAATTTCTTAGCTAAACCTAAACAATATGATGCTTTTTTTTCTAAAAATTCTTGATCTTTGACCATTTAAAGTTTTGTGCCACCAACAGTCATCTTATTAATTAGTATAGATGGTTGAGCAACGCCTACGGGAACACCTTGGCCAGCTTTTCCACATGTTCCAATACCAGGATCCATCATCATGTCATTCCCAACCATAGAAACTTCTTTTAAAATTGAAGGGCCATCTCCAATAAGTGTCGCGCCTTTAATTGGAGATCCAATTTTACCATTAACAATCTCATAAGCTTCAGTACAATTGAATACAAATTTTCCAGAGGTAATATCAACCTGTCCGCCACCAAAACTCACAGCAAAAATACCTTTGTCGACAGCTTTAATCATCTCATCTTGAGTCTGATTACCACTCAGCATCATCGTATTTCTCATTCTTGGAAGAACAATATGTCTATAGTTTTCTCTTCTTCCACTACCAGTAGATTTGGTTTTCATTAAACGAGCGTTTAGACGATCTTGCATAAAATTTTTTAAAATCCCATTCTCAATTAAAACAGTTTTTTCTGTTGGGGTTCCCTCATCATCAATCGTAAGACTACCTCTTCTGTTATCAATAGTGCCATCATCAACAATTGTAACTCCCTCACTTGCAACTTTTTGGCCCATTAAATTATGAAAAGCTGAGGTTTTTTTTCTATTAAAATCACCCTCTAAACCATGACCAACAGCCTCATGAATTAATATTGCCGGCCAACCAGGTCCTAGCACAACTTTCATTTCACCAGCTGGTGCAGGTTTACTTTCTAAATTTACCGAAGCTATTCTCAAAGCCTCATCACAAACACTTTTCCAGTTATCATCTTTTAAATAAGAGTCATAAGATTGTCTTCCCCCAACACCATACACACCCGTCTCTTTTCTCCCATTTTTCTCAAGCATAACGGATACATTAAATCTTATTAAAGGACGAACATCAGTTAAAGTTTCTCCACCAGATCTAATTATTTCAACCGATTTTTGTTCTCCCAAAAAATTAGCAGTAACTTGTTTAATGTTGTCATCTTTTGAACGCAAATAATTATTTACTTCATTAAGTATTTTAATTTTTTCATTAAGAGATTTTTGTTCAATAGGGTTGATGTTCTCATAATATTTCTTATTAGATTTAGGAATTTCATGATTATATGTACCTTTGACAGATTTAAGTGTCGATTTTAAATTTTCTGAAGATTGCTTTAAGGAGTTTTTTGAAATTTCATTAGAGTGAGAATAAGCAACTACTTCATCAGAGATAGCTCTAAACCCAAATCCTAAATCTGAATTATAACTAGAATTTTTTATCTTATTATCATCTAGTAAAATTGACTCAGATTTAGAATTTTCTAAGTACAACTCACCATCATCACATTTTTGAAGAGTATCCGAAATAATATTTTCAGCCTCACTTCTTGATAGATCAGATTTTTCAAAGAAATTGCTCATAGAAGACATTAAATAGATTGTTTCAAAGATTTTTCAACTAGAGTATTTTACGCATGTACATATATGGGACAAATTAGTAATAAAACATCTAATTATGAAAGTTTATTTTAATAATTCTTGTAAAATTTGTAAGGCAGAAATTGATCTCTATAAGAAAGAAGAAATAGAGGAAATTGATTGGGTTGATATTACAGATAATGAATTTGCAGAACAAGAAACCTCTAAAGATAGTAAACAACTTTTGAGAAGACTGCATGTCAAAGATGGTGAAAAAGTTATTGGAGGTGCGGAAGCTTTTTTATTATTATGGAAAAAAATGCCAAAATATAAATTTCTTTATAAATTTTTTAAGTTACCAATCATCTTTAATATATTTTCAATTGTATATGAAATAGTAGCTTTTTTTCTTTACTTAAAAAATAAAAAGCAACTTAAAAAATCTAACTTGTAAAAAATAATAAAAATTTACTTAATAGAGACATAGAAGATACAAACATCACTAAGACTATTGAGTACATTAATAAAATAATTTTATTCTTTTTTCTTCTTAATCTAACAAAGTCTTTGTCATCCAAATCAGAGATATCTCTCTCACCAACTACTGGATAATCATACGTAAACCGCCATGTGCTATCACCAAGTCTTGGGTCCAAATTATTAAAATATGTGATCCACGCAATAATGTATCTGAAAATTAAATATAAAATTATTAGAAAGGCAGATCCTAAAATCATTACAGATAATACCTAATTTAATATAAATGTTTAATTGTTATTTTTGGCTCTTTTCCTTGCAATGAGTTGCGTTAAAGAGTCTACCATTGTATCTGACGCTTTGAAAATATCTACATTTCTAAACTCATGAGAAAGATTTTTTTCAGGATTAGTTTTATCTTCAATAACAATTCCTTCATCTGGAGAATTATTTTTAATATAAATTAATAATAACCAGTCATCATCTTGTGACTCATCCCATTTAATAAAAACTTCACCAGTTTCAAATCTTCTGTCTATACAACGAAAAATAGACATGTCGCGGGTGATATGTCTTTTATTTAACTGAAATACTAGGCTACTTGCACTTCTGTAAAAACTTTCTAATGCAAATTCAATTTTTTGTCTTGCTAAAGTATATTCTTTTTCTTTTTCTAATAAGGTTTCTCTATCTTCATTACCTTGAAGTTTAACCCCTAATGCTTCAACCCTTTCTTTAATTTTTTGATCTCGAAGTAATCGATATTTTTCCTTAAGTTTACCAATTCTTTCTTGTAAACCTGCATAGTCTTCTCTTTTTTCTTTTAAAGAAATTTTCTCAAGTTTTTCTAGTTCCTTGACTTCTCTAATTCTGAATTTTTCAATTTGTTTATCTAGTCTTAATTGTTTTAAAAACTGTTTTTGTTTTTCAGCTTGCTCAATTCTCAAAAGTGCTTGCTCTTTTCTTAGGAATAATTTTATATCTTTTACTCGTTGTTTTTCTAATCTAGCTTCTTCTTTAAGTGTTTGTTCTTTTAGTTTAACCCTGAGAGCTTGTTCTTCCTCTTTTTGTTTAGCCAACTCAATTTTTTCTGCCCTCTCTCTTTCAATTTTTTCTATCTTAATTCTTCTTCTTTCATCACGTTTTAAAACTTTATAACTTGAAATTGTCTCTGAAATTTTATCAAAAAAACCTTGTATATGTTTTTCTAAACTAAAATTAAATTTAAAATTGAATTGAGGTTTCAGGGATAGCTGTAATTTAACTAATTTTAAAACTATACTTTCTTTTTGAGTTTTTTTAATTTGTTTTAAATAATTAGTTTTTTTTAATTTTTTAACCTTATTTTTCCTTTTTTTGATAATTCTTTTTTTTTTTGAATCTTTTAACAACCCTTTTAGTTTTTTTACTTTTTCTTCGAAACTTATAAAATTTGGCTTTTTTTAATACTTTTCTTTTTTTTTTTGATTTTTTTTGTTTTTTTTTCATTTCTGAGAAGAAATGATTCTATCAATAATTTATTGATAAATATAGTCTCTAGTCACAGGGGTTGATCTATAATTTTTAGTGAGTTGAAATTGATAAACAACTTGATCACCCCACTTAAATGCCATTTCACAACCAGCGAGATAAAACTCCCACATTCTAAAAAATTTTTCATCGAACATTTGGATTATTTTATCTTTATTTTTTAAACAGTTTTCTTTCCAGTGTCTTAAAGTATGAGCATAATGAAGTCTTAAAACTTCAATGTCGGTTACAATTAAGCCAGCTTTTTCAATAGGATTTGTTACTTCACTTAAGCTTGGGGTATAACCACCAGGAAAAATATATTTTGTAATCCAAGGATGAGGATCTCTTGGTGGGTTAACAGACCCAATAGTGTGAATTAACGAAACACCATCATCTTTCAACAATTTTTCAATTTGTTTAAAAAACTTTTTATAAAATTTCCTTCCAACGTGTTCGAACATGCCAACACTCACTATTCTATCAAATTTCTCATCCAGCTCTCTATAATCCATCAGTTTAAATTTTACTTGGTTCTGTAAATTCATTTCTTTTGCTTTTTGATTACAATAGTTTAGTTGATTTTCTGATAGGGTTATTCCTGTAACTTCACATTTAGCATTTTTAGCAATATCAATTGCTAATGATCCCCAGCCACATCCTATGTCTAAAACTTTTTGGTCAGGTTTAATATTTAATTTTTTAATTATATGTTGAATCTTATTATTCTGTGCAGTTTCAAGACTATCATTTTCATTTTTAAAATAAGCACATGAATATTGTCTTTTAGGATCTAAAAACAAATCATAGAGATCATCTTTGATATCATAATGATGTGAAACATTCATTTTAGATTTTTTGATAAAGTTAAAATTAGTAAGATATCGGTAAGACCCCTTTAGTTTATTTAAAAGATAACTAAAAATGTTTAACTCATTTCTTCCAATGTTCATCAATGCTAGATCTAAAAAATCTGAAAGAGATCCATTTTCGATAACAATATCTCCATTTGTATATGCCTCCCCAAAGTAAAGATCTGGATGGAATAGTAATTTATAATGAAGTTTCTTATTTAGAATTTTTAATTTAATAGGATCGTCAGTTGGCTGACCAATAATATAATCCTTGGAGTCAGCGTCGGTCAGGATAAACCCTCCTTTTTTAAATACTTTATTAAGAAATCTCGCTAAATACATCTCAAGCTGCCAATTGTGATTTTGTTTCAAAATTTAAATCTTTTAAACTCTGCAAAAGATTTCTCTCATCAACTTCGCTAAGTAAACTTAAAGGTGGTAATAAATTTCCATAAATTTTGTTCTCTTTTGAAAACAAAGTATGAAGAGCTGAAATTAAATTATATTTTTCAAAAGTATTTCTGACATTAACTAATTTTTGGTTTAAAGAATGATCTTTCTTTTCTTTAAAATCATCGTAAACTTTTCGAGCTAATTGAGATGTAGCATTGCAAGTTGCAGTAATAATTCCTGAACAACCACTTTCTAATCCTTTAAGTAATTTTGATTCTGAACCTGGCATAACTGAAAAATTTTCCAATTTTAGCTTTTCAAATAAATTGTAAGAACTATCCTTCACACCTACAATTTGATCAGGAAATTTGTGAACCAATTTTTCCACACATTCAATACTAAATTTATATCCACACAATTTTTCAAAATTATAAAGTATAATTTTAGACTCTGGTACTGCATCAATGATTTTTGAGTAAAAGTTTATTACATCCTTGTCTTGATATTTATAGTAAGCTGGTGGCATGATTAAAAATTTTTTAAAGTTTAGAGAAACTGAAATTTTCATTAAATTAATTGTTTCATTTAAAGAATTTAATCCTGTTCCGATTAAATGTTTTTCTTTGTATTTACTTTCTGAAAGGTGATTTAGTAATTTAATCTTTTCAACGATAGGAATTAATTGCGCTTGGCCAGTGCTTCCAAATATTGCAGTGCCATGACAACCTTGGTCAATTAAATTTTCTGCATGTGATATAGTTTTTTCAATATTTAAGCTCAAATCAGAGTTCAGAACTGACATCGAAGCTGCATATATCCCACTTATTTTTGTCATAATAAAAATTTATATAAAATATAAATATTAGTAAAGTTTATAAATCGAATATGAAAATACTAGCTGTCCAAAATAGAATGGGTATTGGCGATACAGTAATCTTTTTACCCTTTATTAAGGCAATATCAAAAAAATACAATTCACCAGTAAGTCTCCTGGTAAGAGAAAATTCGAAAGCGACAGAGTTCTTACATCAAACTAATTACATTAATAAAATTCTTATCTTAGAAAGAGATAAAAAATTAAGTAATAAACATGGTGGTTTTTTTGGAACTTTAAATTTAATGAAAGAATTAAAAAAGCAAAGTTTTGATAAAATTTTCATTTTCAATTCTTCTCTAAGATTTAATATAATAGCAAAATTATCAGGAATAACTGAAATTTATCAGTATCCATTATTTAGTAAAACTGACCAGCACATTATCAATACGCCAAAAAAATTTTTAAAAGATAAATTAAATATTAACGAAATTGAAGATCCTGAAATACATATTGATGATGAAACTATTTCAAAATCAGTTGAAAAATTTAACATTGATAGAAATAAAATTAATATACTATTAGGAATTGGTGGCTCAGGCCCAACGAAAAGAGTTCCCTCAAGAATATTTATTAATTTTATGGAAAAAATTTCAAAAATTAAAAAATGTAAGTTTTATCTTGCCACTGGTAAAAATAGTGATGAGCAAATTATTCTTAATGAAATACTTCAGTCTAAATTTAAAGACGCATGTTTACCTTTAGATGATTTATCGATTAAAGAAATTTTGCCGATCATAAAAAACTGCAATCTGTCTATTTGTAATGACTCAAGTTTTAGTCACTTATCTGCGGCATTGGGGACTAAAACGATAACTTTGATGGTTGATACTCCAATTATTTACGGAAATTATAATACTAAAATGTTCCCTGTAATTCCAGATGGTGAGGAAACTGTCAAGCATCATACCTCTGGAAAAGATAGAATAAATCCACAGAAAATATTTGATAAAGCTTTAGAGATTCTAAATTAAGAAATATCGTTCAAAACTATATCTTTTGCTTCATTTACTATTGAGGACAACCTAGCTGTCTCTGGTGAAATATCTGGATGGATTTTTTTTTGTATTTTAACATAAGCTTTATTTACATCTTCTTTTGTAATTTTCTTATTCACATCTAAATTTAATATTTTATATGCTTCAGTTACTGAAATTGAAGATGAGTTATTTAGGTTCGATTGATTAAAAGAAAATCTTCCTGATCTTCTCAATGTTTGAATTAATCTATAAAGCGATATTAATTGAAAAATAGATAGACCTTTTAATTTTAATAATGCAAGACTAGCTAATGTAAAAGGCAACGTTAATAAAAAACGCCCACCGATGGCAAATAAAATCGCTAATACAATAAATCCAAGTATTAATAAAATCCTTAGACCTTTTGATATTTTTTTTGAGGAAATCTTAGTTATAAATTTCAATAGAAAGTATAAAATAGTCAAAATGACTAATGTATAAATTATGATATTCATATAGTTCTTCTTTTTTATGAAGGTACCACAACTTAGAAAAAAACTGGAAATAAAATCTTGTCACAACACGAGTTGGGAAGATAATTACAGCTGGATACATCAAAAAGATATTCTTGAAGTCTTAAAAGACAAAAATAAATTAAATCCAGAAGTAAAAAAATACTTAATTGAAGAAAACAATCATACTGACTATCATCTTAAAGATACTAAAAACTTACAGAAAAAACTCTTTGATGAAATAAAGGGAAGAATAAAATTAGATGATGAGTCTCTTCCATTTAGAGATCACACTTATGATTATTGGACAAAAACCACAACCGAAGGAAATTATTCTATCAAACTCCGTAAAAAAATTAATACAGATAATGTTGAAGAAATTTGGAACGGAGATAAAGAAAAAGAGAAATTAGGCGTTGAATATTTTGGAGTGGGAGATTTAGAAGTAAGCCATAACGATAAGCTACTTGCATATTCTCTGGATACCAAAGGATCAGAGTATTACAAAATCTTCATAAGAGATATTTCAACAAATAAGTTGGTCACAAAAGAAATAATGGATACATCTGGCAGTATTACTTTTAGTCTAGACGATAAATATATTTTTTACTCAAAATTAGATGAAAATCATCGTGCCCGAAAAATATATAGACATAAAATTGGAGACCATTCAAGTGAGGATTATTTGGTTTTTGAAGAAAAAAGTGAAGCTTTTACAGTTGGAATAAGCTTAACCTCTGATGAAAAATATTATCTAATAACAACTTCTGATCACAACACATCAGAGCAATACTACTTTGGTGTTGATGAAATAACTCCAGAACCAAAATTAATCATTAAAAGACAAAGAGGAATTTTATACTCTATAAATTCTTGGGCTAACAATTTTTACAACCATACAAATAATGATGCTGAAGATTTTAAGATTGATATCTCATCAAGCTTAGAGAACCAAAATTGGAAACCTTTTGTGCCTTCAAAAAATGAGGTTTTAATTGGTGGTTGTGTGTTTTTAAAAAATTGGATAATTCGATCAGAAACTTCTGATGCATTAGATAAGTTATTCATAAGAAATATATCAACAAATTTTGAGGAAGAATTAATTTTTTCAGATGAAAAAGTATACGTACCAAATATTTCTCTTAAACAAAAAGATCGAAAAACTGACGAAATTTACCTTGGATATTCATCGCCGAAAACTCCTTCAAGAGTTTATTCATATAATCTTTCAGATAAATCTAAAAAATTAGTAAAAGAACAAGAAATTCCATCAGGCCATAATTCAGAAGATTATATTGTAGAGAGAATTGAATATAAATCTCATGATGGAAGAATGGTTCCTTTAACAATAACAAGACATAAGAAAACTAAGATTGATGGAACTGCAAATGTCTTATTGTACGGTTATGGTTCATACGGAAATTCAATGAGCCCTGGTTTTTCATCTACACGTTTGAGTTTAATCAACAGAGATATCATCTGGGCTACAGCCCATATTAGAGGTGGAATGGAAAAAGGTATGAAATGGTGGAAAGAAGGAAAATTAACAAACAAAAAAAATACTTTTGAGGATTACATTTATGCAGCTAAATATTTAATTGAAAAGAAATACTCTTCAGCTGGTAAGATCATTGGTATGGGTGGATCTGCAGGTGGATTATTAATGGGAGCAGTGGTAAACCAATCTCCAAAATTATTTTTAGGGATTATAATGGCGGTTCCATTTGTTGACTCTTTAACTACTAACCTTGATCACTCTCTACCATTAACTGTTGGTGAATTTGATGAGTTTGGTAATGCCAAAGATAATAAAGATCACTTTGATTATATATTTTCTTATGCTCCTTATAATAATATAAAAAAAATGGACTACCCTCATATGTTAATTACCACTAGTTTAAGTGACAATAGAGTATTATTTGATGAGCCTGCTAAATTTACTGCCAAGCTAAGAGACTTAAAAACAGATAATAATTTATTACTTTTAAAAACAGAAATGGATGCAGGTCATGGTGGAAAATCAGGTAGAGATGGCGCTATAGAAGAAATAGCTTTAGACTATGCTTTTGCACTAAAAATTTCAAAAAAAATTTAATTTCTCAATCTTGAAAAAACTTAAATCGTTCCTACATAATTTATGTAGGTCGCCTAATGGGGCTTATAAATAAACTTGCTTAACAAAGGAGGATATATGACAAGTAAGGATCTATCTATATTTAACTCATTAAGACCATTCTCGATTGGGTTCGACGATATGTTTGATCAATTTGAGAATATGTTGGGAAATGGTGCAATGACAATGCAATCCAATTACCCACCATACAACATCAGAAAGACTGGTAAAGATAACTACGCTATTGAGGTTGCTTTAGCAGGTTTCAACAAAAAAGATGTTGAGGTTGAGTTCGAAGATAATTTATTAACTGTAAGAACAAAACGAGTTGATAAATCTGAGGATAAAAATGCTGATGGAGAGATCATTCATAAGGGAATATCTCAAAGACAATTTGCTAGATCATTTACAATTGCTGATGACGTTAAAGTAAATGGTGCCGAGCTCAAAGATGGTCTTTTAACAATATCTTGCGAAAGAATTGTACCAGAGCATAAGAAGAAAAAACTAATCGAAATTAGATAAGTTAAAGCCTTGCTTGCGGGGTGACTAGCTCCGCAAGTAAACTAAAAACACCCTTTTGATGAAAATCCAATCACCACTGAGTTAGTGTCTACCTCAAATTTTCTTTCACAAGAAATACCATATTTTTTTGTTTTATATACAAGAACTTGATTTCCTTTTTCGTTCTTAAAATCTTCATCAGGATTTCCTAGGTCAATTTTAAGTTCACTGGATAATTGACCTATGTATTTACCCAATCTTTTATTTTCTTGCTCAACAATTTTGTCAGTTTTTTCTTGTACAGTCTGGCATGCGGTGACCATTAAGAAGAAACTAATTAACAACAAGATTAATTTAAAATTTCTCATTTTCTTATTCTAGCTTTTAAATATGACCAAAATATAAACTTCTTAGTTGAATTATGTTGATAAAATTAGATTTGGCTAAGTATTTGTCAAAAGAATCATCTATTTAGTCAGGATAGGAGGAATAATGTTAGACAAATATTTTGAGTACAAAAAACACAAAACAGATTTTAAAACAGAAGTAATAGCCGGAACGACTACTTTTTTAACCATGGCTTATATTATGTTTTTAAATCCATTTATTTTATCAGGTGAATTTGCTGGACCCGAAAAAGGTTTCTTTGATTTCGGCGCAGTTTACACTGCAACTATTCTAGCAACTGCTTTAGCTTGTTTCATAATGGCATTTCATGGAAAAACTTGGCCGATTGGTCTTGCGCCAGGAATGGGAATTAATGCTTTTGTAGCTTTTGGAGTTTGTGCAGGTATGGGATATACACCGCAACAAGCTTTGGGTGCTGTATTAGTTGCTGGTGTATTATTTTTAATTATATCATTAACACCAATAAGAGCATGGCTTATCAACTCTATTCCTAAGAGTTTAAAGTTAGGAATTGGTGCCGGAATTGGTTTGTTCTTAGCAATTATCGGTCTTCAAATTATGGAAGTAGTTGTTGATAATCCTGTAACATTAGTACAGCTTGGAAATTTAAGTGATCCACTTGTTTTATTAGGATGCGCAACTTTTATTGCAATAATTGTTTTAGATAAGATGAACGTTAAAGGTAATATCATTATTGGTATTTTAGTATTTAGTATAATTGCTTGGGCTACGGGTCTTGCAAAGTTTAATGGTATCGCAAGTGCTCCGCCTTCAATGACTTATCTTTTTGAATTTGATTTATCTGCAGCTATGACAGCTGGAATGTCTACAGTCATATTTACTCTATTGTTTGTTGACTTTTTTGATACTGCAGGAACTTTAACTTCTGTTGCCAATGTAGCTGGAAAAGTTGGCAAAGATGGAAAAGTTAAAGACATCAATAAAGCAATGTTATCAGACAGCGTTAGTACTGTTGCAGGAGCTGTAATGGGAACTACAACTGTAACTAGTTACGTTGAGTCTGGGGCTGGGGTAAAAGCTGGTGGAAAGACTGGAATGACCTCTTTGGTTATTGGTATATTATTTTTAGCATGTATATTTTTTGCGCCCTTAGCAACTAGTTTGCCAAAGCAAATTGATGGTGCTGCTTTACTTTTTGTTTCAGTTTTATTTATTAGAAATATTACTGACATAGAGTGGAATGATGTTTCGGAATCTGCTCCAGCAATTCTTGCGATGATCGCTATGCCTTTAACTTATAGTATCAGCAATGGTATTGCTCTAGCTTTCGTATCGTATGCTTTGATCAAGATATTCACTGGTAAATTTGCAACTACCTCACCAGCTATTTGGGTAATAGCAATTTTGAGTGTTGTAAGTTTTGCAGTTGCTTAAATATTAATTGAACAGGGCTAGTATAAACTAGCCCTGTTTATTTTTTTTCACAATCTCCTCAATAGACAATTCTTCATAATGTTCTGTAGGTTGAACAATCCACGGATCTGAATCTAATCTGATAGGACAAAAATCAGGTTCGAAAGCTGACGATTTCTTTTTCCATAAACAAGCAGTTTTTACTTCTTTTATATAATCTTTAGTTGGGCCATAATTTTTTAACCACTCAATGCTTTTATTAAGCGTTAAACCGGTATCGGAGAGATCATCTATTAGAAGAACCTTATTAAAATCTTTGTTATTTGCCAGAGAACTTATTTCTCTTGCAAACATCAATTGGCCCTGTTGATCCTCTAAACCTTTACCTGAATAACTTTGAATAACAATATATGCGATTGGTAATTTCAAAATTCTTGATAAAATATCAATAATAGGAGCTGCCCCTCTCATAATACCAACTAATACAGTTGGTTTATATTTTTCATGAATTTGTATTGCTAACTTTTCAACAATTTGAGTATATTCATCAAAACTGATAATTAATTTCTCTGCCATGAAATTTATTATCATAATTAAAAATAATTAAAAAGGAGAAATCATGAAGGCTTATTGGATAAGTTTGTATACTAAAGTGGATGACCAAGAAAATTTAAAAAAGTATGCAGAGACAGTAACTCCAATTATTAAAAGTTATGGTGGTTTACCTTTAGTTAGAGGTGGCAAGCATACAACTTTCGATGGTGATGATTTTTTAAGAACTGTGGTTTGGGAATTTCCAAATTACGAGCAAGCTTTAAAATGTCATCAATCTAAAGAATATCAGGCTGGTTGGGATTTAGCCAAAAAGACTACTATAAGACACATGCAAATCGTTGAAGGATTTAGTACTGAATAGGTTCAGGATCTATACTTCTCCACAAATACCATGTAGCTACTGAACAATAAGGTGAAAATCTTTTTTGAAGTAAAGACACAAATTTTTCCGGTGGAAAATATTTTTTATTATAATTTTTAGAAATCGCTCTCAAAAGCCCAATATCTTGTATAGGCCAAATGTCAGATCTATTATATGTAAAAAGTAAAATCATTTCAGCCGACCATCTACCTATTTGTCTTAAATTAGATAAATAAACTATAGCTTCCTCATCACTCATATTCTTTATTATTTTGGGATTAAAGGATTTATTAAGAATTTGTTTGGCTAAACTTTTTATTCCCAAGACTTTTTGCCTACTTAATCCACAATTTCTTAGTTGTGTTGTCGTCAATTTAGATACAGTTTTAGGATTAATTTTATTTTTACATTTTTTCTTAAATTTTAAAAAAACTGAATTTGCTGCGACAACACTTATTTGCTGACCAATAATACTTTTACACAATGAAAAAAAAATATCCTTTCTTGAGGTAAGAATCGTTTCATTTGGGCTTTGATAATTTTTAATTAATCTTGACATTATTTTATCCCTTTTGGATAAATATCTTTTGGCTTTATTCCAATATTTTGGAACTTTAGTCATTGATTGTTTTAGAAGTGATTATTTTTTTATTATAAATTTCTCTTCTAAAAATAATTAATGTTGAAATAATTACCAAAGAGGCTCCAAGAAGAGTTTTGATTGTTGGAACCTCACCCCAAATGAAATATCCAAAAATTATTGCAAATAAAAGAGCTAAATATTTCAAAGGAGTTACCAAAGAAACCTCTGAATATTTATATGACTGACCTAACCATAAATTTGCAACGCCTCCAAAAATGCCAACAAAAGATAATAAAATAAAATCCTGTAAATTAGGCATAACCCATCCTTGTGGAATAGTTAAAAAACTCAATAAGGTTATTGATAAAGAAAAATAGAATGAAATTAACCAAACTGGTTCTGTGGTCGATAACTGTCTTATTGATATCGCTACATAAGATAGACCAAGACAAAATATTATGGGAAAAATATAATAAATGTTTAGTTCACTTATCCCTGGTTCAGTGATTACTAATATTCCTATAAAACCAACTATAACAGCTAACCATCTATAAATGCCAACTTTTTCACTTAATAAAAAAATTGAAAATATAGTTGTAAAGATTGGAGCAGCAAAAGAAATACTTACCACAGTTGCGAGAGGTAATTTTCTTAAAGCAATAAAAATTGCTACTAAAGCAATTAA
>CACMPD010000010.1 GCA_902615425.1 uncultured Pelagibacteraceae bacterium | reverse complement strand
TAACAAACTTTTCAAACCAAAGGTTTCCTTTTTTTTCAAATTGTTTAATTGCAAGTGAATCAAAAAACTCATTTGCAACAAATATACTAGGAATTTTTTTAATTTTTTTTAAATCGTTTATCCAATTTACATCTGAATTTAATAATTCTTTTTTTTGGATCTTCTTTAAAGTAGGACTTATCTCATAAATTACCAACCTGCAGGATTTGAAAAACGATGGAAACTTTTTAAAACTTTCTATAAGAATTTTCATCATTGCAGCATTTCCTGCTCCAAGTTCGATTAAGTTGAATTCTTTTGGCGACCCTATACTTTTCCAAAAACTTACAACCCAAATAGCAATCATTTCAGAAAATAATCTCGATACATTAGGAGCTGTAATAAAATCTCCTTTTTTGCCGAATGGATTTTTTTTTATGTAATACCCAGACTTTTTATTATACAGAGAGATATTGATAAACTTGTCTAAAGGTAGATTAACTATTTTGTCTGTTTTCATATTTAGAGATTAATAAATAACATCCGATTATTAAAAAAAAGATACTTATAAGTTGTCCCATAGTTAAATTGAATAATAAATAGCCTAGTTGGTCATCAGGAACTCTTAAAAACTCAATTGCAAATCTAAAAATTGAGTAAAAAACTAAAAATATACCAGAGATAAAACCAGGTCTTTTGGCGAAACTCTTATTTTTGAAATATAATAGAACTAAAAATAGAACTATACCCTCAAAAAATGCTTCATATAACTGAGTAGGATGTCGATACAAATTATCTATTTGTGTAAATTGGACTGCCCAAGCAACATTTGTTTCAAAACCATAAAGTTCTGAATTTATAAAATTTGCTATTCTGCCAAAAAAAATACCTATGGGTGCAACAAAAGACACAATATCTAAATAACTAAATGAACTTTGTGAATTTTTTTTCGCAAAAAGGTAACTTGAAATAATGATCCCTATAACTCCCCCATGAAATGACATACCACCCTGCCAAATTTTTAAGATATCTAATAAATTATTGATATAAAATTCAAAGTTATAAAATACAACATACCCTAATCTACCACCAATAATTAAACCTAAAATTAGATAAGTTAAGTAATCGTCAAATTTTTCCCTTAGTTTCAGTTCAGAAATAAAAAATTTTTTACTTAAAAACCACCCTAATAAAATACCAACAATATAAGCTAAAGAATACCATCTAATTTCAAATGAAAAAATTTGAAATGCGACTGGGTCAAAATTATTAATGAACATTTTTATTTTTAAATATAAGTTATAATTATAATAACTTATTAGATTAATATATGAAAAACTCAAAGTTTGTAATTGAAAAACTTGCAAAATTATTTGAACAAGGCTTAGTATCATCAAAAGATATAGCCAATGAAATTATGACTATTTTAAAATCTAAAAGAGATGAAATAGTTTTTAGAATGAAGTTAACAAGTAAAGATGAGTTTGAAGTTCTTTCAAAAAGAGTTGAAAATTTAGAAAAAAAAATTGATCAATTAAAACTTACAAAAAAAAAGAAAACTAAAAAGGCAAAAAGATCTTAGCTTCTAAGCCACCCATTGGTGACTTAGCTAATTTAATATTTCCCCCGTGGGATCTGATAATGTCCGAAGCTATGGATAATCCAAGTCCAACGCTTGATTTTGTCTCAGCTCGACCTTTATCAATTTTATAAAAAGGTTTGAAAACATTATCATATTCTGCTTCAGGTATACCCGGTCCATTGTCTTCAATTTTAATGAATAAGTTGTTACTGCTTTTAGTAATATCTACATTTACCTTTTCCGCGTATTTAATTGCATTATCTATAAGATTGTTAACACATCTCTTGATTAAGTTTTTTCTACCGCTTATATAAATTCTAGGTGAAATCTTGGATGATATATTTTCATTTTCATATTTTTTAACTATTTCATCAACTAATTCGCTAATGTTAAATTCTTCATCTTTTTCAAGGTATGACGAGCTGGTAAACTGCAAATATTCATTTAGCATTTTTTCCATTTCGTTAATGTCTTCAGATAATTTTTTACTTAATTCTTCATCTTTTATAAATGCTATTTGCAATTTCATTCTTGTTAAAGGGGTTCTTAAGTCGTGACTAATGCCAGATAACATTTCTGATCTTTGATTAAGATGTCTTAAAATTCTTTTTCTCATTCTATCAAATTCATAACCAGCTTGTCTGATTTCCGCTGCACCAGAGGGTTTAAATTCATCAATTTCTTCTCCCCTACCAAATTTTTCAGCTGCTTTTGCAAGATTAGTTATTGGTCTAGTTTGATTTTTAAGAAAAATTAATGAAATTAAAATCATTATGATTGCAGGAACTGTTATCCATAGTGCAAAGATACGAGCCGAAGAAGTCGTCACTCTATCTCTTGGAACTAAAAACTTAAAATACCCAAACTGATATTTTATTCTAATATCAATTAACTCTTTGTATGAGGTTGTATCAAACCAATAATTTCCATTCCCAAATTTTGATTTAAGTTCTCTTCTTAAAGTCCTATCTATCGGACTAAACCATCTTTCATCAAAAGTATAAATAAAATCTTTGTTATCTACAAAATCTATATTTAAGTCTTGGTAAACTGAAAAAACATTTTTAATTTCATCTTTTTTATAAATTTCATCAGAATAAACTTCGATGAAAGTATTAATTTCATTTACTAGCGCTTTAGTCATACCTTTATTAGTCTTGATCCAAAGGCTATCAAAAAAAACAATAGTAATTACCAATTGTAAAACTATGACTGGAACAGCAACAATTAGTAAAGCTCTGTAAAATAATCTTTTGGGGAGTATATTTTTAAAAAATTTACTCAATCCATAGAACATATCCAGCTCCTCTTATTGTTTGTAAAAATTTTGGATTTTTTGGATCAATTTCAATTTTTTTTCTAAGTCTTGTGATAATTACATCTATTGATCTCTCTTTATCTAGTTCAGTTAGAACACCAATATCTTCTCGTGAAAAAGTTTTACCAGGATTATTAATCATTTTTTCTAAAATTTTTTTCTCTGTATTGTTAATTTTGTATTCTGTATTTTTCTTGATTATTAGTTGTTTATTTAAATCAATTTTAATATTTTCAAATTGTATAACTCGTTTTTGATCACTTTTTTTTGTTTTTCGAATTATATTTTGTATTCTCAATATCAACTCTTTAGGCTCGAAAGGTTTTGGAAGATAGTCATCAGCACCAACTTCTAAACCCTCAACTCTTTCATTTGCTTCACCTTTCGCAGTTAATAAAATCACAGGTGTATCCAGTTTCTTTTGATTTTCTTTAATGAACTCTAAGCCACTTTTTCCAGGCATCATAATATCTAGTATGATAAGGTCAAATTTGATTATTTGTATTTTTTCAAAAGCATCTTCTGCGTTATTTGCAGTTGTAACAAGGTAATTATTTTCATTTAAATATTTTTTAACAAGCGTTCTGATCCCCTCATCATCATCAACAACTAAAATATGAGCTACAAAATTATCCATTAATTATTTTTTTTAAAACGTTGTCAAAGTTAATGACTTCTTCTGAGCTTGAATTAAGTAATGCACTATGAATTCTTTTTTTTTGAATTTCAAAAATTTCATCAAATATTTTTTTTCCTTTATCATTAAGAAATACATGTTTTATTCTTGTATCCTGCTCATCTTTTTTAAAAATTATTATGTCTATCTTAATAAGATCTTTTAAAACTCTATTAAGGCTTTGCTTAGTTACTTTAAGTCTTTTAAGCAATTCTGAAATAGTGATCCCTTCATACATGGATAACAAATGAATGACTTTTTGGTGCGCTAGGCCAATTTTATACTTATTTAATATTTTTTTTGAGTCTGAAAATGTTTCTCTGTAACCTATAAAAAGCTTTTCGATCAAATCTTTTAATTGATCATCTTTTAGATATAAAAGTTGTTTCATTATTGGTAAGTTATATTGACATATTACAGATACAAAGATATTTTTTCAGTAAGAATTTTTTTATTTCATAATGATACCCTACGATAAAAGATCAGGTAAAATATGGTACAATGGCGAATTAGTCGATTGGTCTGATGTTAAGGTTCATGTGCTAAGCCATGGATTACATTATGCAAGCTGTGTTTTCGAGGGAGAACGTGTGTATGATGGTTCAATTTTTAAATTAGAGGAACATACCTCAAGATTATTTTACTCAGCAAAGAGAATGGGAATTGAAATACCATATAGCGAAGATGAAATTAATAAAGCGAGCAATAAAATAATTTCTACTCAAAAAGTAGAGAATGGATATGTTAGACCCGTAGTTTGGAGAGGCAGTGAAATGATGGCTATTTCAGCTCAGCAAACAAAAATTCATGTGGCAATTGCAACTTGGGAGTGGGGTTCATATTTTGATCCTAAACTTAAGGTTGAAGGTATCAAATTAAATATTTCAAACTGGCGAAGACCCGCCCCTAATACTATTCCTTGGGACACAAAAGCTTCTGGATTGTATATGATTTGTACTCTTTCAAAACACGAAGCTGAAAAGCAAGGTTATACAGACTCACTTATGTTAGATCATGAGGATAATATTGCAGAAGCAACTGGAGCAAATATTTTTTTCAAAGATAAAAATGGTGAGCTACATACTCCAATACCAGATTCTTTTTTAGATGGAATTACTCGAAGAACTGTAATTCAAATTGCAAAATCTAAAAATATCAAAGTACACGAAAGAAAAATTAAACCAGAAGAATTAAAAGATTTCGTTGGATGTTTTTTAACAGGAACTGCAGCTGAAGTAACTCCTGTATCTACTATTGCAGAGTATCAATTTAAAGTTTGCGATTTGATAATTGATTTAAATGAGAGTTATTTAGCTTTGGTTAAAAAGAAAAAAGCTGCCTAATCTTTATTGTCTTCTGATATAGCGTGGTCTATTCCTTTACGTATGTACTCATAACCCGTGAACAAAGTCAAAGCTGCTGATAGCCATAATAAAATTATACCAATAGTTTGAGCATTATAGTCTTGAAAATTGATGATTTTATTTCCTGTATCTCCAGAAAGTAAAAGACCAATAGATACCATTTGTAAAACTGTTTTTAATTTTGCTAGATTAGAGACAGGAAGTTTAATTTTACCTTTTGCTAAAAATTCCCTAAGACCAGATATTAATATTTCTCTTGTTAAAATTATAATTGCAGCAATAACCTCATAATTTTTAATCGTGCCATCCATAACTAATAAAATTAGTGCAGCAGCTACAATAATTTTATCTGCAATTGGATCTAATAACTCTCCCAATTTAGACTCTTCTCCGAGTAGTCTAGCCAACATTCCATCCAAAAAATCTGTAAAGGATGCAATTATAAATAACACTAAAGCCGTTAGATCTCCATAAAATCCAGGTAAATAGAAAGCTAAAACAAAAAAAGGTACAATTAAAATTCTACCGACAGTTAATATGTTTGGTATTTTTCTTAGCATAATCTCTACTCGTGAAAGAAGTTATATATCTTTTTTGCAACTTTTTCCTCAACACCCTCAACTGATTTTATTTCATCTAGACTGGCAGATTCTACTGCTCGAGCAGATCCAAAATGATTTAATAAAGCCCTTTTTCTGATAGATCCAATGCCCTCAATCTGATCTAACAAAGACTTACTAATCCCTCTTTTTCTCTTTGCTCTATGAGCACTAATCGCAAAACGATGAGATTCATCTCTTATTCTTTGAAGAAAGAAAAGAGTAGGGTCATTTTTGTTGAATTTATATTCTTTGCCATTATGAAAAAAAGTTTCATTACCACTATTTCTAAATTTCCCCTTAGCAATCGCGATAATTGGTATTTCGTGAAGTCCTAATTCATTTAAAGAGTCTCTCGCAACAGAATATTGGCCTTTTCCACCATCAACTATTACTAAATCAGGAAAGGAGAGATAATTGTCTTTTTCTTGAATTGCTCTTTTAAACCTTCTGTTTAATACTTCTCGCATCATTCCGTAATCATCTTGCTCATTCTTTTTAGATTTAATGTTAAATTTTCGATATCTTTTCTTGATAAAACCCTCTTCACCGAATGCAATTAAGGCCCCGACACTATTTGTTCCTTGAATATGGCTATTATCATAAACCTCTACTAAATTTATATTTGTCTCAAGATTAAATTTACTCGCAACTGAGTCAAATAATTCTCTATTATTCTGACTTTCATAAAGTTTTCGATTTAAACTTTCTTTTGCATTTTTAGTTGCTTGATTGATAACTTTTAGTTTCGACCCTTTTTTTGCAACAGATAAGTTTACTTGTTTACCCTCTTTTTTAGAGAGAGTTTTTTCAATCAGATTTTTTTCTTTTATTTCTTCAGAAATTATTATCGATGAAGGTACACTTTTATTTTCATAAAACTGTGAAACAAAAGAATTAAGTATATTACTTAGACTTTCATCTGGATCGTGTTTTGGAAAAAATGCCTGGTTACCCCAATTTTGTTTTGCACGATAAAAAAAAACTTGAATACAAGTTTTTCCAGACTCTTTATAACCTGCAATCACATCGGCCTCGATTAAATTTGCTTCATTAATTCTTTGGGAAGATTGAATAATATTTAATGATTTTATTCTATCTCTCAAAATTACAGCTTTCTCAAAATCTAAATCTTCACTAGCTTTTTCCATCTGATCTGAGAGACTTTTTTGGATTTTTCTAGATTTTCCTGAAACGAACTCTATCGCATCATCAACAGTTTTCTTATAGTCTTCCTTTTCGACATATCCAACACAAGGTCCAGAACACCTTTTAATTTGATAAAGAATGCATGGTCGTTCTCGATTTTTGAAAACTGTATCATCGCATACTCTTAAATGGAAAATTTTTTGTATCATCTTTATAGTCCAATTTGCTGAGCCAGCTGATGCGAATGGACCAAAATAAAAACCTTCCTTGGTTTTTTTTCCTCTGTGTCGTCTTATCTGAGGCCAGACATCTTTATTACCAATAAATATAAAAGGAAAAGATTTGTCATCTCTAAGTAAAATATTAAATTTTGGTTTGTGCTTTTTAATTAAGTTGGCTTCAAGCAGTAAAGCCTCACTTTCATTCGAGGTAGTTGTAATTTCAAGTTTTTTTGTTTGAGATAACATTCTCTCTGTTCTGATAATATGGTTTTTTTCTGCAATGTAACTTTTAAGTCTATTAGGTAAATTTTTTGCTTTACCAACATAAAGAATTTCTCCTTTATCGTTAAGCATGCGGTAAACACCAGGTAGTTTAGGTATTAATGGTAGTTCTTTTTTAATTACTTCTTTTCCAATTTCAGAACTTATCATGACTTCTTTTTTTGGTAATTTGTATACCAACTGATGAGCATTGTTTTAAAATTTCTAATTTTTCAATTTTGAGCATTATTTTTGCAATTCTTTTATCCTTAAACAATTCATCAAAAACAGACTCTGCAAGCGTTTCTAAAAAATTATAATGTTTCTTTTTTACTAGTTTTGTAATTAATTTGACAATTGTGCTGTAGTTGACAATAGACCTAATATCTTTGTCATTTGAAGGTTTTTTATCTTGATAGTCAATTTCAAGGCTAAATTTAACTTTTTGAGGTTTTTCTTTTTCAAAATCATAGTACCCAAGTTTTAAATCCAAAATTAATTCATTAATAAGAATTTTCTTCTCATAATTAAATAAGCTTTTATTTTTGTCTATTTTAACAATTTTCAAATTATTTTTTTTCATCAAAGTATATTTTTTAGAAATGAAATCAGATAATTTTTATCCTCTAAATATTTTGTAAAACATTTTGATTGTGGAATATTATGTCCTTTATTTGAGGTCATTTTTTTATCTCCATCTGCCCAAGTACATGTAGTTGGTTTTAATTCGCTATAATCTATAAGTTCCAAATCTTTAAAATTTTGAAAAAATGATAAAGTTTGAGGATCTTCAAATATGTCATCTTGGTGTGCAAAAACAACTGCATTTATTCTGTCTGCTTTATTAAATTTATTTATTGAATCTTCTCTAAAAGCACCCCATTCAGGATATTTTTTTTGCCATTCTTTCTTTGGCCCAGCAAATGCTGGGTTAAAAGCAATAGTTCCTATAATTTTTTCTGGATATCTTGATTGTAAAATTAGAGATGACCATCCACCAGCTGAATATCCCGATAATATTATTTTATCAAATCCAAGATTCTTTAATTTTTGAACTTCATTTAGAATTATATTTTGTCTTTTAATATTTTTATGTTCATCTACTAAATTAATTTTTCCTTTTGATTTTAATTCTTTTCTGTATTTTTTTTGATTCTTGACCGACATGCCTTTTACCCCTGAGCATAGCCGATAAATCTTAACTTCTAATCCATTAATTTTTTTATTATGTAACTTTAAGATAGCTGGTACCACTGCAGCATCCCATAGATATCCAAATTTAGGTTTTGCTTTGCATGAGTCCTGCTTATGATCTTGAATACTTCCATGATTATAAATTATTACTAATGAACTATTTTTATCAGATATCTCTTCAATCGAGTAAGGTTTGCCTTTATCGTTCATGAAAGTATTATTTTTGGATAATTTTTCTAGACCTTTATATTCTAAAGTATTGGCAAATAGATTATTTGATATAAATAAAAAAATTAAAATTAAAAATATTTTTCTCATTCTTTTCCTCCCATTATATCGGGTGTCTGCCAGTTTAAACTTTGACCACTATCTATAGCTAAAATTTGACCAGTTATAGAGCTGTTTTTAATAAAAAAGTCAACTGCATCACAAATCTCTTTTACATCAACTTGTTTTTTGAGAGGTGTTGCTAAATATTGATTTTTAAAGTGTTTTTCGGATTGTCTTTTATTTTTAATTGTTGGTCCTGGTGCTATACCGTTTACTCTTATATTGGGTGCTAAACTCATAGCACTAGTTTTTGTAAGAGTATAAAGTCCAGTTTTACTTATTGTGTATGAAAAAAAATATGGAGTTAATTTAAATACTCGTTGATCAATAATGTTAATAATATTGTTATTTTTTCCTCTGATATTTTTTGAGAATTCTTTTGACAAAAGTGCAGGGGCTTTAAGATTTGTTGAAATGTGATTTTCCCAACTTTTTGAACTAAAGTTTTCTAGTTTATCATTTTCGAATAACGATGCATTGTTAATTAGACAATCAAAATATTTTAATTTTGATTTAGCAAACTTCACAATTTTCATGACATCTTTTTCTTTATTAAGATTTCCTTTTACCAAATAAATTTTAGACCCATAATTTTGAAGTCTCTTTTTTAAATTTTCAGCTTTTGCTTTTGATTTATTATAATGAATTATAATTTGTTTATTTGGTCCTGATAATTTTTCAGCTATTGCAGCGCCTATTCTGGTTGCTCCACCAGTAACTATTATCCTCTGTGCTTCCATTTTTTATCTTTTTTTTTAGTGACCTTAGTTCCCGGCATTCCCATTGTCGATCTACCTTTTGGATAAAGTTTATTTTTTACGTCATATTGTCTTATTTTTGGATTTAATGTGATTTCTAGCTCTGTACTTTCTAATTTTCTAATCTCATCTCTAATTTTAGCTGCTTCTTCAAATTCTAGATTTGATGCTGCTTCCTTCATTTTTTTGTCTAAAGCTTTCAAGTGTTTTTTTAAGATTTCCTCCAACATTTGAGCCTTCGCTAATTTTAACGTAGTCTTTTTCATAAACACTTTCCAAAATATCATTAATTTCTTTTTTTACAGTCTTCGCATCAATTTTATGTTTTTTATTATAATTTAATTGAATTTTTCTTCTTCTTTCAGTTTCTTGAATTGCTTTTTTTATACTTTTAGTCTCTTTATCTGCATAAAGAATTACTTTGCCATCTACATTTCTAGCAGCCCTACCTATAGTTTGAATTAATGAAGTTTCTGATCTTAAAAAACCCTCTTTATCTGCATCTAAAATTCCAACTAAAGCACATTCTGGAATATCTAAACCTTCTCTTAATAAGTTAATTCCTACGAGAACATCAAAAACTCCCATTCTTAGATCTCTCATGATCTCTATTCTTTCAAGGGTATCAATATCGGAATGTAGATATCTCACTTTTACACCATTTTCATGAAGATACTCTGTTAAATCTTCAGCCATTTTTTTTGTAAGAGTTGTCACCAAAACTCTATGATTATTTTCAATCACTTTTTTGCACTCATGCATTAAATCATCAACTTGGTTTTTTGCAGGCCTTATTTCTACAGGCGGATCAATCAAGCCTGTTGGTCTTATGACTTGGTCGATAAATTTACCTTTCGTTTGTTCTAATTCCCAAGGTCCTGGTGTTGCAGAGACAAATACTGTTTGTGTTCTCATTAAATCCCATTCCTCAAATTTAAGAGGTCTATTGTCCATACACGATGGAAGTCTAAAACCATATTCTGCTAAAGTACTTTTTCTTGATCTATCTCCTTTATACATTCCATTAAGTTGTGGAACAGTTACGTGACACTCGTCGACAAAAATTAAAGTGTTGTCTGGAAAATATTCAAATAATGTAGGAGGTGGTTCACCTGGTTTTCTTCCTGATAAAAATCTAGAATAATTTTCTATTCCCGCGCATGAGCCTGTTGCTTCAATCATTTCTAGGTCAAATTTGGTTCTTTCTTCTAATCTTTGTGCCTCTAGTAATTTATTTTCAGCTTTATGTTTTTTAAGAGTTATATCTAATTCTTTTTTTATATTTATTATCGCTTGTTCAATGGTGGGTTTTGGAGTGATATAATGACTATTAGCGTAGACTTTTACGAGGCTTAAGTCCCTAACTTTATCTCCAGTTAATGGATCGAATTCTTCAATTTGTTCAAGTTTATCTCCAAATAAGCTTAATCTCCATGCTCTATCCTCTAAATGAGATGGAAAGATTTCTAGATATTCACCCCGAGCTCTAAAGGTACCCCTATAAAAATTTTGATCATTTCTTTTATATTGTAATGCAACTAAAGACTTAATAATTTGTTCTCTGTTGTAATCATAATTTTTTTGAAGTGTTAAAGTCATCTTACTATAAGCTTCAACGGAACCAAGCCCATAAATACATGATACACTGGCTACAATTAAAACATCATCTCTCTCCAAAAGAGATCTTGTTGCGGAATGTCTCATCCTGTCTATTTGCTCATTTATCGACGCTTCTTTTTCAATGTATGTATCTGATCTAGGAACGTATGCTTCTGGAGTGTAGTAATCGTAATAAGATACAAAATATTCTACAGCATTATCAGGAAAAAAAGTTTTCATTTCACCATATAGCTGTGCAGCAAGTGTTTTATTAGGAGCTAAAATTAATGCTGGTCTGTTAGTGGCTTCAATTACTTTGGCCATTGTAAATGTTTTGCCCGAACCGGTCACACCGAGTAATACTTGGTTAAATTCCTCTTTATTCGCACCATTAACTAATTTTTTAATTGCCTCTGGTTGATCGCCTGCAGGTTTAAAATCAGATTTAATTTTAAATTTTTTACCACCTTCAAGTTTTCCACTGATTTTTGGGTTTTTACTCTGAATATCCGTAATTAAATCTTGATATGTATTTTCCATATATTAAAGAACGTAGTAGAATTAATTTATATTTCAATGAGCATAATATCAGACAGTTTAAAAAGAATTAAGCCATCACCAACAATTGCCGTTACTCAGAAAGCAAGAGAATTAAGAGCAGCCGGAAAAGATGTAATTGGTCTTGGTGCTGGGGAGCCGGATTTCGATACTCCAGTAAATATAAAAAATGCAGCGATCAAAGCTATCAAAAGGGGAGACACGAAGTACACTGCTGTTGATGGCACGCCTGAACTTAAAAAGGCTATTATCAAAAAATTCAAAAGAGAAAATAAATTGAACTACTCTTTAGATCAAATAACTGTTGGCACAGGTGGTAAACAAGTTCTTTATAATGCTTTTATGGCAACTCTAAATAAAGGTGACGAAGTAATTATACCAGCACCTTTTTGGGTATCATATCCTGATATGGTTTTATTGGCAGGTGGAAGACCAAAAATAGTAAAATGTACAGCAGCCGAGGGTTTTAAATTAACTCCAAAAAAATTAAAAAAAGCAATATCTAAAAAAACTAAATGGATAATTCTTAATTCTCCATCTAATCCAACAGGAGCAGGGTATTCAAAAAAAGAAATTTATGATTTAGCTAAGATTTTAATTCGAAATAAAAAAATTTTTATTTTAAGTGACGATATTTATGAGCATGTTAGATATGACAACTTTAATTTTTTCACGATAGCTCAAGTTTCAAAATTGAAAGATAGGACACTTACCATGAATGGAGTAAGTAAATCATACGCAATGACGGGATGGAGAATAGGTTATGCTGCTGGTCCTAAAGAAATAATTAAAGCAATTGGAAAAATTCAATCTCAATCTACTTCAAATCCATCTTCAATAAGTCAGGCAGCAGCTGTTGAGGCATTAAATGGAAAGCAGGGTTTTATAAAAACTAGAGCAAAAGCATTTAAAGAGAGGAGAAATTTTGTTGTTCAAAGTCTTAATAATATAAAAGGAATTAATTGTTTGACTCCTAATGGTGCGTTTTACGTATTCCCAAGTTGTAAAGGATTATTAAATAAAAAAACAAAATTAAAAACAGACTCTCATTTTGTTCAAAAATTACTTGAAAAAGAGAATGTTGCTGTTGTTCAAGGATCAGCTTTTGGCTTAGATGGTTATTTTAGAATTTCATACGCTACGTCAATGAATAATTTAAAAAAAGCTATGTTGAGAATTAAATCTTTCTGTGAAGGATTGAATAAATAATTATTTTTGACTCAAAATCTTTTTTGCTGGAATTGTTTTTTTTATCCAAGAATTTGGAATTGAATTTAATCCTTTTAATGCAGCGAAGTATGCTCCAGTAAAATTTGCTCTAGAGCAATTGCAACCTCCAGCCTTTATCGTTTTTAATATAGCTTCTTTATAATTTCTTGAATTAATTATTGTATATATTGAACTATTAAAAGTTCCTGGATAACTACATGACATACCAAGCTTTTTAATAATGATAGGATGAAATTTTGAATTTAATTTTCTTATTTTTTTAATATCATTAACAATAACTTTAAATGATGTGCTTTTTTTAAATCTTTTAATAAATTCATATATTGGATCCCTGGCTCCTTTAAGAGCAAAATCAATTATATAAAATTTAGCTAATGCATATTTTAAACTAATTTTTGAAGCAGTCACAATTCTTATGATTTTTTCTAGACTTTTGAAATCATAACCATAAAGAAAGTATGGAAGTGCAGCACAAAACCCATCAGACTCATTTACTTTTACACCACCCGAAATTTTCTTATTTGACTTAATATTGTTTACAGTTTCTATAATATTTTGGTGTATCCATGGTCCTTTGACCATACCACGCCAATCTTTTACTTTTTTATATTTTGATCTGAGACTTAAATTTTTCCAATATTTGCTTCCAGGACCAAAATTCTTCAGAATATTTTTTTTAAATTCTTTCTCTATATCTTCATAATTTTCTAGAAGTGTTTGAAACATAACTTGTCCAATTTCATTATAACCTGATACTTTTCCAGTTTTTATATTGTAGAAAGGACTTTTATTTTTTTTTAAAAAAGTAAAGTCTTTTTTACCTTTAATATAGGAATTAAGTTTTTTTTGATTATATACCCAATGTAATGGTCTTGCAGCTGCGTCAGCAACTGTTGCTCCTAAGAATACATGAAGATTATTTTTCACTTTAATGTGATAAAAACTTTTCAGCCTCTAGTGCTGCCATACAACCCATACCAGCAGCAGTCACTGCCTGTCTGAATGTTTTATCTTTTACATCTCCAGCCGCATAAACGCCTGGTACATTAGTCTCCGTTGAATCTGGTTTAGTTATCAAATAACCTTCTTCGTCCATGCTTAGCTGATTTTTAAATAATTGCGTAGCTGGATCATGTCCAATTGCGATGAAGACACCATCTAATTTAATTTCGTCAGTTTTATTTGTTTTAACATTCTTGATTTTAATTCCTTTAACATTTTTTGGATCTTTATCACCAATAACGTCCTCAACAACACTATCCCAAATAATTTCAATTTTTTTATTCTCCATAAGTTTTTTTTGTAGCATTTTTTCAGCTCTTAAATTATCTCTTCTGTGAATTAATTTTACTTTTGATGCAAATTTCGTAAGAAACATCGCTTCCTCAACAGCTGCATTACCTCCTCCAACGACAGCTACTTCTTTGTCTTTAAAGAAAAAACCATCACATGTTGCACATGCGGATACTCCAAAACCTCTGAACTCTTGCTCTGATTTTAAATTTAACCATCTTGCTTGTGCACCTGTTGAAATTATAATGCTATCAGCAGTGTATTTTTGACCAGTGTCCCCAATGGCTTCAAATGGTGTTTTTTTTAAATCGACAGAACTTATATGATCTTCAATCATTTCTGTTCCAACTGCTTTTGCTTGCTCTTTCATTTGATCCATAAGCCAAGGACCCTGAATAACATCAGCAAACCCTGGAAAATTTTCAACATCTGTTGTTGTAGTTAATTGTCCACCTGGCTCTGAACCATAAACTAAAATTGGATTTAACATTGCTCTTGCTGCGTAAACAGCTGCTGTATATCCAGCGGGACCAGACCCAATTATTAACACTTTTGTGTGTTTAGTTGGATTTTGACTCATATGAAAGCTATATAGTGATTAATGACTAAATTAAAAGGTTTATTATTGACCGAGGGCATGCATGGCATGATTAGCCAAGTTGAAGGACTTGCCAAAGCTTTAGGTTTAGATTTTATACACGAGAAAATTGAACTAAATAATTTTTGGAAAATGATCCCCCCAAAAATCACGCCAATTAAAAGGTTTGTTTTTAAAAATGATATTTTAGAAAAATTTAATGTTGTGATCTCTTGTGGTAGAAAAAGTGTAATTCCTTCAATTTTTTTAAAAAAAAAGTTTGGAAATAAAATCATGAATATTCATATCCAAGATCCGAAGGTATCTTTAAATAATTTCGATTTTGTAATTGCTCCAGAACATGATGATCTAATAGGTGAAAACGTATTATCAACTAAAGGGGCCATCCACTATCTACGAGAAAGTGAATTAGATGAAAATTTGAATTATTTAAAACCAAAAATTCAAAAAGAAAAAGTAGTTGTACTTGTTGTTGGTGGTCCAAATAAATATTATGATTTTAGGGATAATTTAATTGAAGAAATTTTCCATAAAATCAAAAAAAATTTTCTTGATAATGGCTACCAATTAATCTTTATTCCTTCGATGAGAACCCCTAAAAGAATTATTGATAAAGCTCAAGATTTTTATAATGGGGATCAAATTATTATTTCAGATGTTGATAAAAAAGCTTATTTATCATCACTTAAGTTAGCAGACCATATAGTGGTAACTTGCGACTCCACTTCCATGATATCTGAAGCTGCAATAACAGGTAAACCTATATATGTAGCTGATATGCCAGCTATTAAGAACAATTATCGCTTCAAAAAATTTTTTGAGTTGTTCAAATCTTTAGATATTATTAGAAATCTAGACTCTTCTGTTGAGAGTTGGGATTATAAAAAACTTAATGAAACTGATAGAATAGCAGGTTATATAGAAAAAAGATTTCAAAATTATGACTTTTCTTAATTCAATTTTAAATAACTCAAAAAAATATGAATCTCCTTTTAATCATTGGGAATATAATAATGCTTTAAGCGAAGAAGCAATTAAAGAAATTGAAAATGCAGACATCCCTGACATCAGTAAACATAATCTTAATTATGATGGCACAAGAGCTATTGATGGTGGTGCGGCAGAATTTAGAGAAGGAATAGCATCTGGAGGAAAAGCAATTAAGTTTAGATGTTTTGTCACAAAAGAAAATGCTTCACAATTTCCAAATTTAGTAAAATTTATTGCTGAGCTTCAGTCAAAGGAAACTTGTAATGTAATTTCAAAAATGATTAATAGAGATTTATCTAATTCATATGTTAGAGTTGAAATTATATGTGATCGTGAAGGTTTTTGGCTTAAGCCGCATTGCGATATTAAAGAAAAATTAATGTCAGGATTAATTTTTGTTAATAATGCAAAAGAGTCGGAGGATCTAGGCACTGATTTTTATAATGAAAAATTAGAAAAGGTTAAAACAGTTCCTTATAAACATAATTATGGATATTTATTTACTAGCGGACCTAATACTTGGCATGGTATGGAAAAGAAGAAGATTATTAAGGAAAGAAGATGTATTCAGGTGAATTATGTCACTTTCCCTACGGATTGGAAAGTTAAGTAACTAATTTAACAAACTCGAATATAAACCAATAAAACTAAATACGCCCAATACTAAACAGATCCCTGTTACTGCTTTCAACTGGTCACCATCTTCATGAATATTTGTTTTGTCATAAAGTTTCCAATAGGCACACTTATCTAGATTACCGGTCTTTGATGATAAAATTTTTTTTTTAATAGGAAGTTTTAATAGTTGAGCACTAAAAATTTCACTTTTTTTAGATGCGTCTTTGATAATATATTGACGAACTTCCGAACTCATATGAATAAATTTTAAAAAATAAATTTGATGAATACAACCTAACGATTACTCATTTTGGGCAATTATAACTTAGAAAAAAAAAAATATACAACTTTTAATTGTAAAATTATTTTAGTTCTTGCAGTGCAATGACATCAAGTTTTTTTGTTTTAAGAGATTTTATTGCTTCCAAACATGCTTGAGCAGTTGACATATTTGTACAATATGGAACTTTATTTTTTAAAGTTGCTCTTCTCAGTGCAATAGCATCGTTTATTCGATGCTCACTATTTCCTCCGCCAGTATTGATTACAAGTGCTATTTTTTTTGAATCTAAAACGTCTACTATGTGAGGTGTTCCGCTGCTGACTTTATTTATAATTTTACATTTCATTCCATGTTTTCGAATGTACTCTGCAGTGCCTTTAGTTGCACTTAACTTAAAATTTAATTTAATTAAATCTTTAGCCAGACCTATCCCCTCATCCTTATGAGAGTTTTTCAAAGATATAAATGCAAGACCGTTTTTTGGAAGTGAATTCGCAGCAGCAATTTGACTTTTTGCAAATGCCATGCCAAAATTTTTATCAAATCCCATTACTTCACCCGTTGATTTCATTTCAGGACCAAGAAGTAAGTCGCTATTTGGAAATTTATTAAAAGGAAATACTGCTTCTTTGACTGCATACATTCCTTTTGATTTTTCCCTCAAATTGAATTTCAATAATTTCTCACCAGCCATTACTCTTGATGCTATTTTTGCTAATGGCAAACCTTTTGCTTTGGATACAAAAGGTACAGTTCTGCTGGCTCGAGGATTTACTTCAATCACATAAATTTCATCTTTTTTTATTGCAAATTGGATATTCATGAAACCTTTGACTTTTAAAGCTAAAGCTAGTTTTTTAGTTTGATTTTCAATTTCCTTTACTAAAAATGGTTTAATAGATATTGGAGGCAAACTACAAGCAGAGTCCCCAGAATGAATACCAGCTTCTTCAATATGCTGCATAATACCGGCTACATATACCTCTTTACCATCAGATATTGCATCAACGTCAACTTCCATTGCATGATCAATAAATTTGTCGATTAAAATTGGATTTTTTTCTGCAGCTTTAAAGGCTTCTTCAATAAAATTTTTTAATTGACCTTTTTCATAAACTATTTCCATTGCTCTTCCACCTAAAACATATGAAGGTCTTACCATTAAAGGTAATCCAATTTTATCAGCAATATTGATCGCTTCTTTATAAGTTTTTGCAATTCCACTTTTTGCTTGTTTTAATTTCAATTTATTTAATAAATTTCTAAATCTATCTCTATCCTCCGCCAAATCTATAGAGCTGTATTGAGTTCCTAAAATTGGTAATTTATTTTGATGTAAAAATCTAGCTAGTTTTATTGGAGTTTGACCACCAAACTGAGCAATAATACCAATTAGGTTTCCATTCATTTGTTCTTTTTTAATGATATTAAAAACGAATTCCTCTTTTAAAGGTTCAAAATAAAGTCGGTCACTGGTATCGTAATCAGTAGAAACTGTTTCAGGATTACAATTTACCATAATCGTTTCAAACCCAGCATCTTTTAAAGAAAAGCTTGCTTGGCAACAACAATAATCAAATTCTATTCCTTGACCAATTCTATTTGGCCCTCCTCCTAGAATAATTATTTTTTTTTTACTAGTCGGCTCCGCCTCACACTCTGAAACTATTGAAAAGTTTCTTTGATAAGTTGAATACATGTATGGGGTGAAAGATTTAAATTCAGCAGCACAGGTGTCAACTTTTTTATAAACAGGTAATATTTTAAGTGCTATCCTTTTTTTTCTAACAACATCCTCAGTAAGATTTGTTAATTCTGATAATTTTTTATCTGAGAAACCTAGAGATTTAATCCTATTAAATTCTGTAAAATTTTTTGGCAGTCCTATTTTTTTTAAATTTATTTCACAATCAACAATTTCTTTAATTTGGCCTAGAAACCATGGGTCAACTTTTGATAATTTAAAAATCCTATCTAAACTAATTTTTTTTCTTATCCCCTCAGCAACCAATAAAATTTTGTTAGGAATATTTTCTTTTAGTTTTTTTTCAATCTGCTGTTTTGATAAATTAAATATTCTATCAAGACCTGAAAAACCAGTTTCTAAAGATATCAAAGCTTTTTGAAGAGACTCTTTAAAATTTCTCCCTATTGCCATAGCCTCACCAACAGATTTCATTGAAGTACCAAGAGTTGCAGGTGAGGTTGAAAATTTCTCAAAAGTAAATCTTGGTATTTTGGTTACTACATAATCGATACTTGGTTCAAATGATGCTGGAGTAACTTTGGTAATTTCATTTTTGAGTTCATCTAAAGTATATCCGACAGCTAATTTTGCTGCTACTTTTGCAATTGGAAATCCAGTTGCTTTAGATGCCAAAGCTGATGATCTTGATACACGTGGGTTCATCTCAATTATAACCATTCGACCATTTTTAGGATTAATTGCGAATTGAACATTGGATCCACCTGTCTCAACCCCAATCTTTCTTAAACATGCGATAGATGCATTTCTCATAACCTGGTATTCTTTATCAGTGAGAGTAAGTGCTGGCGCAACAGTTACCGAGTCACCTGTATGTATCCCCATTGGATCAATATTCTCAATGGAACAAATAATGATACAATTATCTTTCTTATCCCTAACGACTTCCATCTCAAATTCTTTCCAACCCTCCAAGCATTCTTCAACTAAAACCTGGCTAACAGGAGACTCATGTAATCCATTTTTCAGAATTTTGAGATATTCACTCTTTGTTTTTGCTATTCCTCCACCAAGCCCGCCAAGTGTAAAAGCGGGTCTTATGATTGCAGGCAAACCAATTTTTTTTAGAACTCTTGCGGCTTGATTATAGTTGTTTACGATTTCAGATTTAGGTAAATCTAAACCAATTTCTATCATATTTTTTCTAAATTTTTTTCTATCTTCAGCGTTTGAAATTGCCTTTGAATTAGCTCCAATAAGTTCAATTTTATATTTTTTTAAAATCCCTTTTTTTTCAGCCTCCATAGCTAGATTAAGAGCAGTTTGACCCCCCATTGTAGGAAGAATTGCATCAGGTCTTTCTTTTTTAAGAATTTTTTCTAAAACATCTAAAGTTATTGGTTCAATATAGGTTTTGTCTGCAACATCTGGATCTGTCATTATGGTAGCAGGATTTGAGTTTATCAAAATTACTTTATAACCTTCATCCTTAAGAGCTTTGCAAGCTTGTGTTCCTGAATAATCAAATTCACATGCTTGTCCGATGATGATTGGGCCAGCTCCAACAACTAATATTTTTTTAATGTCTTTTCTTTTTGGCATTTCTTTTTATGTTATGAATAAATTCTTGAAATAAATAAACACTATCTTGCGGCCCTGGATTGGACTCCGGATGATACTGAACAGAAAATACTGGTTTATTTTTTAATCTTATGCCTTCAATACTACCATCGAATAAAGACTTATGAGTAACCTCAATATTTTTTGGCAATGTTTCTTTAACTACTTCAAAACCATGATTTTGACTAGTGATTTCGACATTATCATGAATTAAATTTTTTACTGGATGGTTTGCTCCTCTATGACCTAATTTCATTTTTTTTGTTTTACCCCCAAGGGCCAGTGCAAGAATTTGATGACCTAAACAAATACCAAATATTGGTAAATTTTTTTTAATAAGGTCTTTGATAATATTGATCGCGTATTTGCCAGTTGCTGCTGGATCCCCAGGCCCATTAGATAAAAAAATTCCATTTGGCTTAAGACTCAATATTTTTTCCGCAGAAGTCTTACACGGAACAACAGTAACTTTACAATTAAAGTTTGAAAAATATCTTAAAATATTTTTTTTTATTCCATAGTCAATTGCAACAACATGCAAAGACCTTTTTTTATTTTTCTCAAAACCAGTTTCTTTTTTCCAAGTTTTAAGCCCTTTCCAAATATAATTTTTTCTGGTGGATACGACCTCGGCAAGATCTAAATTTTTTAAACCACTCCATCTTATTGTTGTATTTGTGAGTTTGTTAATACTGAATTTTCCTTTATTTGAATAACAAATGGTACCTTTAGGGGCCCCTTTATCTCTAATGAAATTTGTAAGGTTTCTAGTATCTAATCCAGTGATACCAATAATTTTGTTTTTTTTAAGCCAATAATCTAAATGCAAAAATGATCTATAATTTGAGGGATTAGTTATTTCAGAATTAAAAATTACTCCTCTAGTCCAGATTTTATCTGACTCATGATCCTCTTGATTGGTTCCAACATTTCCAATGTGAGGAAAAGTAAAATTAATAATTTGACCTGCATAAGAAGGGTCAGATATGATTTCTTGATAGCCAGTTAATGACGTATTAAAGCACACCTCTCCTGTTGCGACGCCTTCATAACCAATTCCAATACCTTTAAAAACTTTTTTATTTTCTAGAACTAAAATACCTGTATGAGTTTGAGAAATTTTTGAGCTATTATTTTTTGCTTTTTTGATCAATTACAACTCATGAGTTAAAGGTTAATACAATAAAAGGTTTATTATCGCAACAGAGATGTATTATAAAATTGTAAAAAAACAATTTTTCTTTTGAAGAATTTTTTCTTTAAAGTAGATTAAAAATTATGTCCTTAAAAGAGACCATAGAAACTGAATATAAAAAGTCGCTTAAATCAAAAGATAAAACTAAAATCTCAACTTACAGGTTAATTCTATCCTCCATCAAGGATTTGGATATCTTAAATAGATCTGGTCCAAATAAAAAAGAGACTGACGATGAAGATATTAAAAAATTATTTAGGAAGATGATGAAACAAAGAGCCGAATCAATTGAAATTTATAAAAAAAATAATCGGTCTGATCTTTTGGAAGTTGAGCAGAATGAATATGATATTTTATCAAGTTTTTTACCAAAACAATTAAATGAGGAAGATACAAAAAAAATATGTGAAGAGATAATATCTAAAGTAGGTGCTAATTCAGTAAAAGATATGGGCAAAGTTATAGGAGAATTAAAAAAACAACATGCAGATGAAATTGATTTCTCCAAAGCAGGAGCGCTGATAAAACAATTACTTAATAAATAGTCATGAAATATCCAAAAGAGTATTTAGAGGAAATTAAAACAAGATTAAAAGTGTCAACAGTAGTTTCAAAATATGTCAGTTTAAAAAAAAGAGGTAAAGAATATGTTGGACTTTCACCATTTAAAAATGAAAAAACCCCATCCTTCACTGTAAATGATGAAAAAGAATTTTATCATTGTTTTGCAACATCCGAACATGGAAATATTTTTGATTTTGTAATGAAAACTCAAAATTTTAAATTTGGTGAGGCTGTAAAGCATTTGGCAAATTTAGCTGGTATGCAACCCTACATTTTTTCAAAACAAGATGAAGAAAGAGAAAAAAAGTGGAAAATATACTCATCTATTTTCTCGGAATATGTAGACTTTTATCACAATCAACTTTTGAAAAATGAAAAATATTTTAAAGCAAGAGATTATCTTAAAAATAGATCACTTGACAAAAATCAAGTTAAAAAATTTAGGATGGGTTTTGTAGAAAAAAATCCAAATTTATTTGATGAATTAAAAAAAAATTATCAAATTGATGATTTGCTAGAAACAGGATTATTTTATTTAGATGAAAAGAAAAATATTTATGTTGAAAGATTTAGAGGAAGATTAATTTTTCCAATCAATAATATTTCAGGACAACCAATTGCTTTAGGGGGAAGAATAATAGAAAAAAGCGATTTTCTTGCTAAGTATGTAAATTCCCCAGAAACATTATTTTTTAAAAAAGGATCTAACTTATACAATTTAGATTTAGCAAGAAAATTGTCTAATAGTTTTGACAATATTTTTCTGGTTGAGGGCTATATGGATGTGGTTGGTTTAAGTAGAAACGGAATAGAAAATGTTGTTGCTAATTTAGGTACTTCTCTAACAGATAAACAAATATTTACTCTTAATCAGTTTTTTAATGATATTATTATTTGTTTTGATGGTGATGAGAGTGGTTATAGGGCAGCCTTAAGAGCCGCAGAAAATTCTATAAAAGACATGAAACCTGAAAAACAAATATCATTTTTATTTTTACCGGATCAAGAAGATCCAGATAGTTTTGTGAATAAAAATGGTAAAGATTATTTTTTTGATTATTCAAAACAAAACAAAATATTAATACATCAATTTATATTTAATCATTATAAAAAAAATACTCAAAATAACCCTTCCTCTATGGCAATTTTTGAAAAAAAACTTAGATCTATAGCTAATACAATAAAAGATAATTATATTAAAAAATATGTTTTAGAATATTTCATGGAAAAAATTTCTGGATTAACCCCATATACAAGTCAAAATCAAAAAAACTTTTATATGAAAAAAACTAGATCTTTAGAAAAAACCAAGAAGTATTACAATGAAAGTCAATCATTGTCAGGTGTAGAATTAAAAGAATTTTCATTAATTTATCTCATTTTTAATAACTTAGATTTGATGCGTGATCACATTCATTTACTTAAAGATATAAAATTATTTTCTGAGGTAAATAAACAAATTTTTGAAAAAATAATTTCTAAATTAGAATCTGATAGTGATCTGGCTATTAATAAGCTAGATATTGATAGTCAGTTAATTGATAAAATTACAAAATTCGCTCCCATCAAACACATTTTGCAAAAGAAGTCCAATAAGGATCATGAAATTATTGATTTATTAGAGGACATTGCTCGTGATTTAAATAATTATGATTTAGAATTTAGGATACAAGAACTAGAATCGAAATTTTCAAAGGATTTGAGTGAGACAACTTTTAATGAGCTAAAAGAGCTAAAAAAAAAGCAAAATATCAATTAATACCATTAAATTAATAATGGATTTTTTTAAATTTGCTATTATATACAACTTCTCAAATATATTAGTGTGGAAAGAATAATTACAAAATCGTTTGCTCGTTTAATGGGACGTGGAACCCACAGAGGTTTCATCACATATGAGGAATTAAGTAAATCACTCGGGAAAAGAAATCTTTCAGATCAAAATTTATCACAGGCGTTTATTCATATCTTAGATGAAAAAATTTCTTTAGTTGAAAAAAAATCAGATTTTAAGGTTTTGCGAAAAAAAGATGGTTCTTCTAAAGAGGAAGGAAAAACTATTGAAAAAAGTGACGATCCTATTCGAATGTATCTCAGGGAGATGGGTGGTGTGGAACTCTTATCTAGAGAAGGTGAAATTGCCATTGCTAAAAGAATAGAAGCTGGAAAAGATGTAATGTTAATAGCACTATCTCAAAGTCCGTTAACAGCCCAACAATTTTTTGATTGGAATGAGAAACTTCAAAAAGATGAGATTTTAGTTAGGGAAATTATTGATATTGATACAAATTATATGGAAGATGAAACCACAGGTCCGAGTGCGAAGCAAAAAAATTCAGGTGAAACAGATGGTGATGATACTTCAAATGATGAAGGGGAAGAAGATTTTAATCCAACGCTTGCTGCTATGGAAACAGAAATTAAACCAAAGGTTCTAAAAACTGTTCACAAATTAACTAAGGATTATAATAAACTAATAAAATATCAAAAAGAAAAGCTAAATTGTATCTTAGAATCAAAAACTTTTTCTCCAGTAAAAGAAAAAAGTTATGAAAAAATCGTAAATGAAATTCTTGAAGATATAAAATCTCTTCAACTATCGCCATCAGTTTTAGAAAATTTGGTTCAGAAACATTATATAGAGAATAAAAAAATTATTTCTCTAGAAGGAAATCTTTTAAGATTAGCTGTAGATAATAAAATACCAAGAAATGAGTTCTTAAAATTTTACCTTGGAAACGAAATTAACCCAAATCTTAAAAAATTTTTAGATACAAATTTAATATGGAAACAATTTTTTTCTAAAAATAAAGAAAAATTTAAGGATATTCGTGAAAGGCTAGTTGAATTTAGCCATAAAATTGGAATGTCTGTTACAGATTTTAAAAAGCTTGTGAGCAGAGTTCAAAAAGGTGAAAAAGAGTCGAGAATTGCAAAAAAAGAAATGGTGGAAGCAAACTTAAGATTAGTTATTTCAATAGCAAAAAAATATACAAACAGAGGATTACAATTTTTAGACTTGATCCAAGAGGGAAATATAGGATTGATGAAGGCGGTTGACAAATTTGAGTACAGAAGAGGTTATAAATTTTCTACATATGCAACATGGTGGATCAGACAAGCAATCACCAGATCAATCGCTGATCAAGCTAGAACAATACGAATTCCAGTCCATATGATTGAAACAATAAACAAAATTGTAAGAACTCAGAGATTAATTTTAAGTGAGTTTGGAAGAGAGGCTACTCCCGAAGAACTAGCTAAAAAACTGAGGATGCCATTAGATAAAGTTAGAAAAGTTCTAAAAATATCTAAAGAGCCCGTGTCACTAGAAAAACCTGTTGGTGATGAAGAAGATAGTAGTTTGGGAGATTTTATAGAGGACACAAAAGCTTTAGCTCCTCTTGAACAAGCTATTAAATCAAATTTAGGAGAAGCTACGACTAAAATATTATCAACATTGACACCAAGAGAAGAAAGAGTTTTAAGAATGAGATTTGGAGTGGGTATGAACACTGATCATACGCTTGAGGAAGTTGGTTTACAGTTTTCAGTTACTAGAGAAAGAATACGTCAAATTGAGGCTAAAGCTCTTAGAAAACTTAAACATCCAAGTAGATCAAAACAATTAAAAAGTTTCTTAGAAAGTTAAAATTGATTTTGGGCCGTTAGCTCAATAGTAGAGTACTGCATTGACATTGCAGGGGTAGTTGGAGCGTAACCAACACGGCCCACCAAATAATTGTAATTTAATTTTTTGTTTTAACAAAAAAAAAAAATAAATTTGATAATAGTAATCAGAAGACTTTTAATTAGATACTAAGCCAACACATGGACATTACAAAAATAGTTGAGGTCCACTTACAGAGTTCATCTAAATTAGATTTGTTTATTGATTAAAATAAGAAAACAAAGTAGAAATAAATATCTGTTTGGGCCTGTAGCTCAGTTGGTTAGAGCAGTACACTCATAATGTATTGGTCCCAGGTTCGAGTCCTGGCGGGCCCACCAAATAATCAAACTTAATTATTTGAAAATTCTTCTAAGGTTTTAAACAGCGCATTTATATCATTATTGTTAGAACTTAATATAGACGCAAATTCCTCTTTTTGAGTTCTGGCTAAACTCAAGCCTTCTATTATTAAATCTCTGATTAAAGGATTTTCAGGATTTTTTGTATAAATTCTCCAATCAATTTTTACTTCTGGTCTTTCTGAAGTCCCTTTTAAAACACTATTTACAATCGTATAATTTTTGCTCAAAACTTCTTTGTCATAAACATCAATTTCAGGATTCGTATATTCAGACAATCTACTAGAGAAGGTTTTAAGAAAATATTCTCTGAATAATTTTAAATACCTCTTTTTTTGATTGTCATCTAGGCTTTTTCTTATTGATCCAAGAGTATAAAAGCCAATTCCCTTTATATCGACAGTCTCCTCTGCAATAAACTTAAGTTCGTCAATTTTTTCTTTTTTTGATAAATTTTCAGAAAGTACTTTTGAAGCTCTATTAACTGTAGATTGTACGAAAATATCTGCTTCAATTGAAAAGGAATTTCCAAATGTTAAAAAGTAAAAAAAAATTATTAAAATAATTTTTCTGATTTTCATTTTCAATTTTTTTTATTGGCTAATCTCTTCCCAGTCGCTGTCATCTTGGGTATTGATTATTTTTCTAGAGTTAAGAATTTTTTGTTGACGATCTTGTAAAAAAAGGCTTTTGACTGAGGCATAAAAATCCAATGAATTTTTTTCCAAATTTTCAATTGAATCATAATTTTTTGCTCTGAAATCTACCCCAGACGTACCTTTTGAAATATAATAATCTGAATTTTCAAAATACTGAGTGTCTTTTCCAACTGTAATATTGTACCAAGGATCACCACCCAAGAAATTCAAAGTTGAAGCCACTGTATCCCTTAATGTACTGGGACCTAAAACTGGCAATACAATATAACATCCTGGACCAACTCCTGCTTTTGCTAGAGATTGCCCATAGTCTTCTTTTTCATAATTTGTCAATCCTAGATATTGCGCAACATCAAAAATTCCCAAAATACCTAATGTTGTATTAATAATAAATCTTCCAGTATTAATTCCAGCTTGTTTGTAATCGCCTTGCAAAACATTATTTGGTATTGTTAATAAATGTGAAATATTTTCTAAGGAATTACTAACCCCATTTTTAGCTGGAGAGGGTAATTTTCTGTATAAAGATGCTACCGGTTTAAAAATCGCTCCATCCAAAGTTTGATTAAATGCAAAAGTCACCCTATTAATTTTTTCAAAACAATCCTTTACCTCAGATGGTTCATTTTTTTTTAAAAGTAAATCTCCATCAGACCCAGCGCTTACATTCAGGGTTAGCGTAAAAGTTGTAAAAATAATTATTAATATTTTTTTTATCATTAAAATATTTATATTACATTAGATCATAAGGTAAATTAGATATTAATTAAATATAAAAATGTATCAAAAAATAGGCTTAAAAATGGCCGCAAGTTATTCTCCAAATTTTACTTTTCCAAAAAGGTTAAAAAAAAGGATTAAATTTATCATAATTCACTACACCGGGATGAGAAAAGAATCAGCTGCAATTAAAAGATTACAAGACCCAAAATCAAAAGTGAGTTCACATTATTTAATAAAAAATAATGGTGAAATAATAAATTTGGTTCCTGATCTTTATGAGGCTTGGCATGCAGGTGTTTCAAGCTGGAAACATTTCACATCATTAAATAAAAACTCAATTGGAATTGAACTAACTAATCCTGGCCACCAGTATGGTTATAGAAATTTTTCATCTAAACAAATTTTATCACTAAAAAAATTACTTTATTTTCTAATAAAAAAATATAGGATTAAAAGGGATTGTGTTCTTGGTCATTCCGATATAGCACCGAGCCGTAAAAAAGATCCTGGTGAAAAATTTCCTTGGGAAACGTTAGCGAAAAAAAAATTAGTTTTTTGGCATAATTTAAATCAAAAAAAAATTAAAAAATTTAGATATGACAATCTTTTAACAAATATTGAGGAAAGGATTTTCCTAAAAAATCTTCATAAAATTGGATATCATAATGTAAAGGGTTACAAATTTCGTAAAAATATGACGTGTCTAACACTCGCTTTTCAAAGACGATTTAGACAAAGTTTAGTAAATGGTAGGATTGATAAAGAGTGCCTATTAATTAGTAAAAACCTTCTATAACAGTAAATATTTAGCTTGAAATATCAAATTTTAGCAATAAATTGAATATGCCAGATGAACGACTTATCGCTTTAAAAATTTAAAGAGGAAAGTCCGGACTCTACAAAGATGCAGTGCCAGGTAATACCTGGCAGGGGCAACCCTAGGGATAGTGCCACAGAAAATATACCGCCTTAACAAGGCAAGGGTGAAAAGGTGTGGTAAGAGCACACCGGTTCTATTGGTAACAATGAACGCTGGAAAACCCCACTGGGAGCAAGACTAAGTAGAGATGACATTGTTGAAAAACTAAAAGCTATCTTTGGCTCGTCATCAGGGTTAGTTGCTTGAGCTTAAGAGCGATCTTGAGCCTAGACAAATGGTAAGTTTAAATGACAGAACCCGGCTTATAGTTCATCTGGCTTTTCATCGAAAATAAATATTTCTTAAATGTTCACGTTTTGATTCATTCTCGCCTTCAATCATTATTTTTCAATTATAAATAGTATTTGTTGACTCATTTCAAAAAAACCCATAATATCCCATAAATTCCCAAATAAGGGATTTATAGGACTTTATGGTTTATGTTTTTATCGACCTACGAAAACAAATTGGACAAAAAAGGAAGGGTGTCAGTGCCTGCAAGCTATAGAGCATATTTGTCTAACTTAGGTTATAACGGTGTAATCTGTTATCCATCATTTAATAATCAATCAATAGAAGCATGGCCTCAAGACAGAATAGAAAAAATTTCAAATTCTATAGATTCTTTAAATCCTTTTGAGGAAAAAAGAGATTATTTTGCGACATCAATCTTATCTGAAAGCACAAATTTACAATTTGATAGTGAAGGAAGAATTTCACTTACTTCAAAATTATTAAAACATGCAAAAATTAAAAATAGCATGGTCTTTGTTGGTCAGGGTAAAACATTCCAAATATGGGAACCAACAATATTTGAAAAATTTAAGGTCAATGCAAGAAAAAAAGCTAATTTAAATCGAGCCAGCCTTAAATGGGAGCATCAACTAAACAAATAACGGGGGATAACAAAATGACAATTAATTTTAAGGTACCAGAAATAAAAGAACTTCAGCCTAGATTGTTAGTAATGGGAATAGGCGGAGCAGGTGGAAACGCAATCAATGAAATGATTGACAATGGAATGCAAGGTGTTGAGTTTATAGCTGTAAATACTGATGCTCAAGATTTAAAACATAGTAAAGCAAAATCTAAAATTCAAATTGGTTTGAATTTAACAAAAGGTTTAGGAGCTGGAGCAAAACTTGATATTGGTCAAGCTGCTGCTGACGAGTCTTTAAATGATATAGTGAATATTCTACAAGGTGCGAATATGGTTTTCATAGCCGCTGGTATGGGTGGTGGAACAGGCACTGGTGCTGCGCACGTTATTGCGAGGGCTGCTAAAGAATTAAATATTTTAACAGTTGGAGTGGTTACATTACCATTCTTATATGAAGGTCCCTCAAGAATGAGGAGAGCTCAACAAGGTTTAGAGGAACTAAGAAGACATGTTGATACGATTATAGTAATTCCAAATCAAAATTTGTTTAAGATAGCTAATGAGCAAACTACATTTGAAGAGTCATTCAATCTTTCAAATAATGTCTTAATGCATGGTGTCCAAAGTATTACTGATTTAATGGTAAGACCTGGATTGATCAATCTTGATTTTGCTGACGTAGAATCTGTTATGGCTTCAATGGGTAAAGCTATGATGGGCACAGGTGAAGCCGAGGGTGAAGGAAGATCCATGAAAGCTGCAGAGATGGCTATAAGTAATCCTTTAATTGATGATTATACATTAAAAGGAGCAAAAGGATTATTAGTTAATATTACTGGTGGTAAAGATCTTAAATTATTTGAAGTTGATGAAGCAGTCAACAAAGTTAGAGCAGAAGTAGATCCTGAAGCTGAATTAATTATTGGTGCTATCACAGATCCGGAACTTGATGGAAAAATGAGAGTTTCAATTGTAGCCACATCTTTAGATGGTCAGCAACCAGAAACAAAATCAGTTATCAACATGGTACATCGTATTCAAAATCGAAATCCTGGTTATTCTGATTTTGGAAATACTGCTGGTACAACTACTTTTAATTTTCAGAATACGAACTCAACCCCAATTTCTGATGGTGCAACTGCACTTAAGATTGAAAATGAGATAGTATCAGAGAGTATCCAGAGTCAGTCAGTTGATGATGTGAACAAGCAGTATCATGAAGAATTATTAAAAAATCAAGAAGCTGAAAATATTGTAGAAAACATTTCAGAGGACAATGATACTTCTTTTTCACAAGAAGCATTAAGCTCGTCTAATACTGAGGAATCTTCAAATGATTTAAAGGAATTTGGTGTGGATACAGATGAACCAGATCTATTTAATACAGAAAATCAAGCTTCAACATCTGAAGATTTGCTCGGATCATCAGATGAAGATCAAGAAGAGGATGATTTAGAAATACCTGCATTTTTACGAAGACAAAAAAATTAATGGTCTTCGAAAAAATAAATGGAAGCCACCATGGTATCGGATGCTCCAAAACATTATCCGGTATTGCTTAATGAAATAATTAGCATTATTACCCCTCAACATGGTGGCACATTTATTGATTGTACTTTTGGTCAAGGTGGTTACACAAAAAAAATTTTAAGTTATAAAGATACGCAGGTAATTGCAATTGATAGAGATATAGAAAGTAAAAAAATTGCGGATAAAATTTCTGAAAAGTTCCCAAACAGATTTATTTTCAAACATAAAAAGTTTAGTCAATTAGACAACCTCAAACTTAAAAATGAAAAAATCAGAGGGATACTCTTAGATTTAGGTTATTCTTTTACTCAAATCAAAGACCCCAAAAAAGGTTTATCATTTAATTCTGTTGGAGAACTAGATATGAAGATGGGTTTGAATAATTTTTCAGCAAGTGATGCAATAAATAATTTGGATGTTCATGAACTAGAGAAAATTTTTAAATTTTTTGGTGAAGAACTAGAGGCAAAAAGAATTGCATTTAATATTGTTAAAGAAAGAAAGACAAAAAAAATTGATACAAAAAAATTAGTCGAATTGGTAGAAAAATCAAAAAAAAGAAAAAGTTTTAAGACAAACAACTCTACAAAAACTTTTCAAGCTCTTAGAATTTTTGTCAATAAAGAAATTAGTGAATTAATATATGGTTTAATTGCAGCTACAAAAGTATTAAAAAAAAATGGTATATTGGCAGTAGTAACCTTCCATTCACTAGAGGATAAAATCGTAAAATATTTTTTTAAAAGTTTATCTGAAAAAAAAAGTATATCCCGGTATATGCCAAATATAATTCAACCTGAAACATTATTTAGTATGGTTGAAAAAAAACCAATAACACCATCAGCTAAAGAATTAAGAGAAAATACTCCATCAAGATCAGCAAAACTCAGATACGTAATAAAGAAAAATGATTTTTATAATTTTGAGACAGATATAGTTAAAAAATTTAAAACACTTTTAGATATTGAGAATTTTGGTGAAAAATTATGAAAAAATTTTTTGTTACAATTTTTGTATTTTCTTTAATTTTCTCAACAGCAATAATTAAAAATTCAACAAAAAGGATTGAAGATGAAATATTTGTCTTAAAAGAAAATATCAGAGATTTAAAAAAAAATTTTGAAAATACTAGATTGGAATTTGATTATTTGAGTTCTACTGAAAAATTACTTCAGTTTCAAAACCTTTACTTTGATAATGAATTAATAAAATTTGATATCCAGGAAATTCAAACAATTACTAGAAAAAATAATGAAATCGAAATAGGTCAATTAAGTTTTAATGAAAATGAGTAATAAAAATTCACAAATTATTTTAGAGGATAATCGTAATGATTTTTCTTTTAAAAGAAATAAGTCTAATATTAATATTTCATTTAATAGGGTTTCATTTATTTTTTTTATCTTTTTTATAATTTTTATAATATTTTCTATACACCTAGTACATCTTGGCTCTAGAGATTCCAAAAAAGTAATAAATGAAAATTTGACTAGTACTTCTAATAAACTTTATAGAGCAGACATAATTGATAGAAATGGTAAATACCTAAGTAAGACAGTAAGCTCAATTGATATTGGCATAAGCACTAGAAAAGTTATTGATAAAAAAAAGTTATTAATAAATCTAAAATATATTTTTCCTAATAAAGATTTTGTTAAAATTCAAAATCAATTGAAAAATAAAAAATTTTTCTATTTAGAAAAAAAAATATCTGAGGAAAATTATGAAAAGGTAATGAAACTAGGTGACAAATCAATTCAACCTGAAGAAAAATTAACAAGAATTTATCCTGAAAAAAACTTATTCAGTCATATTCTTGGTCAAATTGATAATGATAATAACGGAGTCTCAGGTTTAGAAAAATCATTAGATAAAATTTTAAGAAATAGTAAAGAACCTATTCAATTAACAGTAGATAAAGACCTACAATTTTTAATCCGAGAAGAGTTAATTAAATTTAACAAAATTTTTAATACCGTTGGAAGTGCTGCAATTTTGATGGATGTAAATAATGGTCAAATACTATCTTTAGTTTCTCTTCCTGATTTTGATCCAAATCAGAGAGAGAAAATCTCAGATTCAAATTATATAAATAGAGTCACTAAAGGTGTCTATGAATTTGGATCTGTATTTAAAACTTTCACATTAGCTGCTGCTCTTGATGAAAAAATTATTACTCCTGAAACGGAATATGCTGATTTGCCAAAATTTCTTATGTGTGCAGGATTTCCGATAAGAGAATATGACAAAAAAATCCCATCCAATCTTACTGCTGAACAAATATTAGTTCGTTCTGGTAATATAGGTTCAGTTAGAATTGTTCAGCAAGTGGGCGAAGAAAAATTTAAGTCATTTTTATCAAAGATTGGTATTTTAGAAAAAATTGACTTTGACATTGAGGAAGTAGGAAAACCAATACAATTCAATTGGGGAAAATGTCCACTTGCTACAGCATCATTTGGTCATGGCATTACAACTACATTGCTTCAATTAGCAAAAGCTTATTCAATTGTTGTTAATGGGGGTTATCAAATAAAACCAAAGTTGGTCAAAAATAATAACAATGAAAAAAAAGAAAAAGTTTTAAGTCAAGACTTATCAAGAGAAATTTTACCAATCTTGAGAAAAATTGTTTCAACAAAAGATGGAACCGCATCACTAGCAAATGTGAATGGATATGAAATTGGTGGTAAAACAGGAACAGCCGAAAAAAGTGTGGACGGAGAGTATTCAAATAAGAAGATTAATTCTTTTGTATCAGTATTTCCAACATCTAAACCAAAATTTGTTTTAGCCGTTATGTTGGATGAGCCAAAAATAAATGAAAACTATATTTATCATTATAGAGATGGATCAAACACAAAGTATAAAGGGACACCTTTTAATACTGCTGGATGGACAACAGTTGAAGCTACAGGTCAAATTGTTGAAAAAATTGGGCCTATTTTAGCCACAAAATATAGTGAATTTAATTTCTAAATGTTACTTAAAGATTATTTCCCAAATATTGGAAAAAAATTTCAAAAGACCTTTTTTTCTGACATCTGTTTTGAGAGTTCAAAAGTAAAAAAAGATAATGTTTTTTTTGCGATTAAAGGCACAAATATTGATGGAAATAATTTTATATTAGATGCAATAAACAAAGGCTCAAAAATTATCGTAACTGAAAAAAAAATAAAAAAATTTCCAAATAGAGTATTAATTATTCATTCAAAAAATGTGAGAAAATTATTAGCTGAAGTTTCATTTAAAATTTATAATAAAAAACCAACAAATCTAATAGCAATTACAGGAACTAATGGAAAGTCTTCTGTAGCTGATTTTTATTATCAAATATTAAAATTTAATAAAAGAAAAGTTGCATCAATTGGAACTTTGGGTGTTAAATCAAGCAACAAATATATCAATTTATCCAATACAACCATCGACCCAATTCAATTGGGGAAGATATTAAATTATCTAAAAAATCAGAAAGTAGATGATGTAATATTGGAAGCTTCAAGTCACGGTTTAAGTCAAAATAGGTTAGATGGTTTAAAATTTAATTCAGCAATATTTACAAATTTATCTCAAGATCATTTAGATTATCATAAAAATTTAAAAGATTATTTAATCGCAAAACTTTATCTTTTTGAGAAACTTCTATGTATTAAAGGCAATGTAATTACTGATGAAAAAATACCTGAATTTAGAAACATAAAAAAGATTGCATTAAAGAGAAATTTAAAGATTTATTCTATAAATAATCCAAAAAATCCTTTTAAAATTTTATCTCATTATTTCGTAGGTGAGAAACAAATGTTAATAATTAAATATAAAAACTTAATTAAAAATATTAAGCTCAATCTTATAGGTAAAATACAACTCAAGAACATAATGATGGCAATTATAGCTGCTCAAAAAAGTAATCTAAGTTTAAATAAAATTTTGGGAGTTATTCCAAAAATAAAATCTGTTGAGGGAAGACTAGAAAAAATTGGCAATATTAAAAATAAATCTAGAGTTATCTTGGATTACGCACACACACCAGACGCATTAAAAACATCTCTTCTTTCACTAAGAGAGCAATTTCCTAATAAAAAAATTGTTCTTTTGTTTGGTTGTGGTGGAAATAGAGATCAAAATAAAAGATCAAAAATGGGTAAAATAGCTTCATTGTATGCTGATCAAATATATTTGACAGATGATAATCCTAGACTAGAAAATC
>CACMPD010000009.1 GCA_902615425.1 uncultured Pelagibacteraceae bacterium | reverse complement strand
ACATATTCATCATCTCTTAATAGATAAATATTCATTAGTATACTCGAACATAATTCTTTTATTTCTATCTATTTTACCTATAGTTTTATTTATTTTCTTTAAGTTAAATTTCTTTTTAACATTTTCAACATTTTTTATTATATATGTTTTTTTGATTAAATTTTTAAAATCAAGTGATAAGAAATAATTATGATTAAAAATAAAAAAATTTTAGTAGTAGGTGCAGGTGGATTTATAGGCGGTCATTTAGTCAAGAGATTATTAGAAAATGATAATTTTATTGTGGCTGTTGATATCAAACCAAAAGAATATTGGTTCCAGGAATATGACAATACACAGAATCATTATTCAATGGATATGAAAGAAATCAACAATTGTCGAAAAGTAACAAAAAATATTGATTATGTTTTTAACATGGCTTGCAATATGGGAGGTATGGGTTTTATTGAGAATAATAAAGCAGAATGCATGCAATCAGTTTTGATTAATACTAACTTACTAATTGCATGTAGAGAAGATGGTGTAAAAAAATATTTTTTTTCATCTAGTGCATGTGCTTATAATAAAACTAAGCAACAAAATACATTTATAAATGGACTTAAAGAAAAAGATGCTTACCCTGCAGACCCAGAGGATGGTTATGGTTGGGAAAAATTATTTAGCGAACGTATGTGTAGGCATTTTATGGAAGATTATGGAATTGAAGTAAGAATAGCGAGATACCATAATATTTACGGGCCATTTGGCACTTATGATGGTGGAAGAGAAAAAGCACCAGCAGCTTTATGTAGAAAGATTATCAATGCTAAAAAAAATAATGAAAATAAAATTGAAGTTTGGGGAGATGGAAAACAGACAAGAAGTTTTTTATATATTGATGATTGTATTGATGGAACATTAAGATTATTTGAGTCTGATTATTCAGAACCTGTAAACATTGGTAGTGATGAACAGGTATCAATTAATCAAATGATAGATATAATTGAGGAAATTTCACAAATAAAAAAACTTAATCGTGATTATCAATTAGATAAACCAAAGGGTGTAAGAGGCAGATCAAGTAATAATGATTTAGTTAAAAAGATTTTAAATTGGAGTTTTAAAATCAAATTAAAAGACGGTCTTAAGAAAACATATGACTGGATGAATAATGAAATCAGTAAACATGGTTCAAATATTAGTAGATTTACGAAATCTTAAATGTTGTCATATTAAACTAACAACTAATAAAAAAGGACTTTTCTAAAAACTATTTGATGGTTAATAATATAATTTTTAAGAAAATTAAATTTAATAATATTAAAGTTAAAAATTTTAATAGATTTATCATTAAAAGAGGATTGTTTGTTTTTCCAGCTGCTCCTGCTTTGGCTTCAATAGATAAATCTAATGAATATTACGAGTCTATAAGAAAAGCTGATTTAGTTTTTTTTGATAGTGGTTTTTTTGTTTTATTATTAAAGGTTTTTAAGAATATAAGTGTTAACAAGTTTTCTGGATATAAATTTTTAGATTTATTTTTTGAATATTTAAAGAAAAATAAACATAAATCAGTCTTTTGTATTGATCCGAATCCCAAATTTTCAAATTCAAATAAAAATTTTTTTAAAAGCTTGGGTGTAAAAAAAATATACAATTACTTGGCACCAAATTACCGAGTCAAAAACTTCTCAGATAAAAAACTTTTGATGAAAATAAGAAAAGTTAAACCAGAATTTATTTTGACCAATATTGGTGGGGGTAGGCAAGAAATTTTAGGATTATATTTAAAAAAAAACCTTAAAATTAAAACAACTATATTATGTACTGGAGCTGCAATTTCTTTTTTTACTAAAGATCAAGCACCCATCAACAATTTAATCGACCGACTCTATCTTGGATGGTTTGTGAGATTAATATTTAATCCTTTGGTCTTTTCTAAGAGATACTTGTATAGTTTAAAATTAATACCTATGGTATTTTTTAATAAGATTAAAATTATGGATTAACTTAATATAGATAAAAAAATTTTATTGTATTATATAAAAAGAATTAATTCATAATATAAAATTTATAAATCTTTATGATAAAAAAAGCTTTAATATTTGGGGTTACAGGACAGGATGGTGCTTACTTATCAAAATATCTACTTAAAAAAAATTACATCGTATATGGTGTAAAAAGACGGTCGTCGATAATTAACACACAGCGAATTGACGATATCTACAAAGATATAAATTATAAAGCAAACTTTGTTCTATTGTATGGAGATTTAACAGATGCCTCGTCAATATTAAACTTAATTAAAAAAGTAATTCCTAATGAAATATATAATCTTGCTGCACAATCTCATGTAAAAGTTTCTTTTGAGGTACCTGAGTATAGTGCTGATGTAAATGGTCTTGGAACTTTAAGAATTTTGGAAGCAATTAGAAGTTTAAATTTAGAAAAAAAGGTAAAATTTTACCAAGCAGGTACTTCCGAAATGTTTGGTAAAACAATTACAAATTTTCAAAATGAAAAAACAACTTTTCACCCAGTAAGTCCTTATGGTGTCTCAAAATGTTTTGCTCACTGGATTACAAAAAACTATAGGAACGCATATGGAATTTATGCATGTAATGGAATTTTATTTAATCATGAAAGCCCAATCCGGGGTGAAACATTTGTTACAAAAAAAATTATCCAAGGATTAGTGAAAATAAAAAAAGGTTATCAAAAAAAATTATTTTTAGGAAATTTATATTCTAAGAGGGACTGGGGTCATGCTAGAGATTATGTAGAAGCTATGTGGAAAATGTTACAACAAAAAAAACCTGATGATTATGTGATTAGTACTGGAAAAACTTTCACTATTAAAGATTTTGTAAATAGAGCAGCAAAAAAAATGAATTTGAATATAAAATGGATAGGAAAAGGCATAAAAGAAAAAGCAGTCAATATAGAAAACAAAAAAGTAATAATTGAATGTAGAAAAAGGTATTTTAGACCCTTAGAGGTTGACTATCTAAAAGGGGATGCTTCAAAAGCAAAAAAAATATTAAAATGGTCCCCAAAAATGTCAATAAACAACCTTATAGATGAAATGATACATTACGAGCTAGAAAATAATAATGATCAATATTAACAGCAAAGTATATATCGCTGGCCATAATGGAATGCTCGGATCATCAATTTTTAGAAAATTAAAAAAAAAAGGATATAAAAAAATAATAACTATTGATAAAAAAGATCTTGATTTAAGAAATCAAAATGCAGTAAGAAAATTTTTTAAAGCTAAAAAGCCAGATGTTGTAATTATTGCTGCTGCAAAAGTCGGTGGGATTAAAGCAAACATCAAATTTCCAGCAAACTTTATAAGTGATAATTTACAAATCCAAACAAATTTAATTTCTTTAAGTCACGAAAATAACATTAAAAAACTAATTTTGTTTGGCTCAAGCTGTACTTATCCAAAAGATTTCAAAAAACCTATAAAAGAAAGTCAAATAATGACAGGGGCTCTGGAAGAAACAAATGAAAGTTATGCAATCGCAAAAATTGCTGGTATTAAAATGATAGAGTCTTTCAACAGGCAATATAATAGAAACTACATTTGTCTTATGCCATGCAATTTATTTGGACCTAATGATAATTATGACACACAAAACTCACATTTTTTACCGGCTTTAATTAAGAAAATATATCTTGCCAGTAAAAAAAGAAAAAAAAAAAAAATTGTTGAATTATGGGGAACAGGAAAACCCCTAAGAGAAGTTCTGCATGTAGATGAAGTTGCAAATGCCTGTGAATTTTTTCTTCGAAAAAAAATTAAAAATTCTCTTATTAATATTGGATCCCCGATTGAGATGAGTATTAAAAATTATGCCAATCTGATTAAGAATAAAATTGATTCTGAGGTTATGATAAAATTTGACAATAACAAAAAATTGGATGGCGTGATGAGAAAAAAATTAAATCTTTCTTTAGCAAATAGTTACGGATGGAAATCAAAAATGAATTTTTCGAAAGTAATAGATGAAATAATTGAAGATTTTAAAAATTCTCAGCGATAATTAATTATGATCTTTTTTCAAATACTTATATTTATTGTAAGTATTATCTTTCTTGCATTGTCAATTTCTGGATATGGCAGACTCGCTAATTTAAATATTAAAAAAAATTTTTTTCTAGATATTTTTTTAGGACTAGTATTTATATCACTAATTATCACTATTATTCATTTTTTTTTTAGAATAAATGTTTTAATAAGTGTTTTAATTTTTAGTTTAGGCATATTATTTTTCTTTTATAAAAAAAGAATTAGCACACTTAAATTTTTTAGAGGAGAAAGTATTAATTATCTTTTAATTATACTTTTGTTAATTCCGATTTTTTTATCACAGAAATATCATGAGGATTTTGGATATTATCATCTCCCTTACGCAATAGGTTTTATTGAAGAAAAAATAATTTTTGGGTTTGCAAATATTGATAAATCTTATGTCTATAATTCAATTTGGTTAAATTTGTATTCAATTTTTTTTTTAAATGACAAAAATTTTAATTTTTTAACCTTGCCTAGTTTTTTATTATTTTTAAGCTTCATATTATTTTCTGTTTATCAACTGATTACAAAAAATGAAAAAACAATAAGTGATTATTTTCTATTAATAGCATTATTTTATTTTATTCTAAAATTTACCAGAATTTCTGAATTTGGAGTTGATCTACCAGCGGCTATTTTTTCTATACTAACTATTTATTATTTTCTTAAGTTTTCAGAAACAGATTTGATTGATGAGCAGAAAGAATATTTTTTTTTGACTTTAATTTTTTCAATTTTTTCAATTTTGATAAAATTAAGCTCAATACCAGTAATCTTACTTCCAATTTTTTTATACTTTAAATATTTTGAAAATTTAAAATTAGATCCCTTTAAATTTAAGTTTTTATTTATTTATGTTTTAGTAACCTCATTTTTAATTCAACAATTCATTTATACAGGTTGTTTATTTTTTCCATCAAATTTTACATGTCTAAGTGTAAGTTGGTTTAGTGAAGAGAGTATAGCTTTATCTAAAGAGCTTGAGTTGATTAATAAAAGTTATTTTAGTGGAGCAAATTATACTCTTAGCCCAGATGAATATTTAACAAATTTTAATTGGTTATCTTATTGGGTTAAAAGAAACTTTGTTGAAATCTCAGAGCATTTTTTAACAATGTTTTTACCGGTTTTATTATTTTTATTTTTCCAAAAAAAAAAAATTGATAAAGGATTTTTTTTTAACGATAAAATAGGATTATATCTTTTTTTAATTTTGGGTTTATTGTTTTGGCTAAACTTTTCTCCTGTTTACAGATTTGCGATAAATCTATTTTTGACTTTAACATTTTTTTTATTGGCTGGCAATTTAGTATCACGCATTTTTTCAAAAAAAATTTTTTTAATTTTTATTATGACATTTATTTTTTTTAGTTTTTCAAAAAATATTATTAGATTAACTAAGGTTGAAAATATTTTTTTAGGTGTTTCAAAAATAGATAACAAGTATATAGTAAACAATAAGAATACTAACCAACTGATAAAAATTTATCAGCCCGATATTCAAAATAATTCAACAAATGGTTGGCAAGGAAGGCTTTGTTGGAATATTCCATTTATTTGTTCTTACAACAAACTAGATATAAGAAAAAAAAATGGATATTTCATAATTAATAAATTAATTAATCAATAATGATTGAGAAAAAAAAATTCAAACTTTCGATAATAATTCCTTGTTTTAATGAAAAAAGCACAATTATGGAAATTTTGAAAAGAATAGATCAAAGTTTAAAAAATTATGAAATTTTAAATTTTGAAATTATAGTTGTTGATGATTTTTCAAATGATGGAACAAGAGAAGTATTAAAGCAATTATCTAATAAAGAAAAAATACAAACATATTTTCATGATGATAATTTAGGAAAAGGTGCTGCGATACATACAGCTCTAAAATATATAACTGGTGATATTGTGATAATTCAAGATGCGGATTTAGAGTATGATCCATTTGATTATAATAAATTGTTAGTTCCTTTTTTTGAGACTAATGCGGATATTGTTTATGGTTCTAGGTTTCTAGGCGGTGGAAAGTATGTAAGAATTCACTTTTTTTGGCATTATTTGGCAAATAAGATTTTAACGTTTATATGTAATCTATTTATTAATCTAAATTTAACTGATATGGAAACTGGATACAAAGTTTTTAGAACTTCAGCTTTAAAAAGTATTAATCTTAAAGAAAAAAGTTTTTCATTTGAACCTGAGGTAACCATTAAGTTAGCAAAAAAAAAATATAAATTTTTTGAAGTTCCCATAACCTACAATGGTAGGTCGTATGAGGAAGGTAAAAAAATTGGCATAAAAGACGCTTTTATTGCATTAAAAACCATTATTTTATATTCTTTTAAGAATTGATCTTTTCCTATTTTCTTTGACTAAAATTTTTGTTTAGGTATAAATACGTCGCCTGGTGATTATAGCGAAGAGGTAATACCCGATCCCATTCCGAACTCGGAAGTCAAGCTTTTCAGCGCCGATGGTACTTTGTCTTAAGACATGGAAGAGTAGGACTTTGCCAGGCTTAACATTTAAAATTATGAAAATAAAAAGTTCATTAAAGTCAATTAAAAAAAGGGACTTAAACTCAAAACTCGTAAGGAGAAGAGGTAGAGTTTACATCATAAATAAAACTAACCCAAAATTCAAAGCAAGACAAAAATAATTTTTATGGATAATGAAAACCATAAAAAAACTTGGAATAATTTTACAAAATTTGTGTTGTGGGGAACTGTCGCGGTGGTATTAGTACTGGTTTTAATGGCACTATTCTTATTGTAAGATTTCAAATGAATATTGGATCAATTTTAGAAAATCAAAAAATTGAAAAAAGAATTTCAATTACCCCTGAAATTGCAAAAAAGTACATCTCTTTAGGATTTCATGTTTATTTGTCAAAAAATTATGGTGTTCATTTAGGAATTTCTGATGATGAATATCAAAATATGGGTGTTAAATTTTCTGATGATGAAAAAGAAATTTTAAATCTCTCAAATATTATTGTTCAATTGGGATTATTATCTGATGAAAAAAGTTCATTGTTAAAAAAAGATCAAACTCTAATTGGTGTGTTAAATCCGTACGATAATAAAAAAAAATTAGATGAATTAATCACTAAAAATATAAAACTTTTTTCATTGGAATTATTACCAAGAATTACTAGGGCTCAATCTATGGATATATTATCTTCACAAGCAAATCTAGCTGGATATAAAGCAGTAATAGAGTCATTTGCTAATTTTGAGAAGGCTATACCTATGATGATGACCGCTGCTGGAACTGTTCCAGCTGCCAAGATACTAGTTGTTGGTGCTGGTGTCGCTGGACTTCAAGCGATTGCTACAGCAAAAAGAATGGGTGGAATAGTTTTTGCTACAGATGTAAGAATGGCTTCAAAAGAACAAGTTGAAAGTTTAGGTGGAAAGTTTTTGACTGTCGAGGGTGCTGAAAATTTAGAAACTGAAGGTGGTTATGCAAAAGAAGCTTCAGATGATTTTAAAAAAAAACAAGAGGAATTACTCTCTGAAACATTAAAAAAAATTGATATTGTTATCTGCACTGCATTAATACCTGGAAAAAAAGCACCTTTAATTATCAAAGAGGATATGATTAACAACATGCAAGCAGGATCTGTTATCTACGATTTGGCCGCTGTACAAGGTGGCAATACTGCATTTACTAAAGCAGATGAAATTATTGAAAAAAATGGTGTAAAAATTATGGGTGAGAGTAATATTTTAAATAAACTACCGGTGTCTGCCTCAAGTTTATATGCAAAAAATATGTTTAATTTTGTTGAAAACTTATTTGATAAAGAAAATAAAAAATTAAATGTTAATTTAGAAGACGAAATAATAAAACAAACACTTATAAAATGAAATATGGAAATTGATCCTTTAATATTTAGGTTAAGTATATTTATTCTTTCAATATTTGTTGGTTATTATGTTGTTTGGAGCGTTACTCCATCTTTACATACTCCTTTAATGTCTGTGACTAACGCAATTTCATCTGTAATTATTGTTGGGGCGATAATCGCAGGATTATCTGGTAACTCAAATAGCGTGTTTAATACTTCTAGTATTTTCGGTTTTTTAGCTATTGCATTAGCGGCGATAAACATTTTTGGTGGTTTTTTAGTAACTCAAAGAATGCTTGCAATGTATAAAAAAAAGAAAAAGGAAAAAAAATGATATCAGCAAACTTATCAGCAATTTTTTATTTAGTCTCCGGTGTACTTTTTATTTTAGCTTTGAGGGGATTGTCGTCTCCAGAAACATCAAGACAAGGTAACCTTTTTGGTATTCTTGGAATGATAATAGCTGTAACTGTAACTTTTTTATCTACTGGTAATTTTTCAAGCGGATTTGTATATGTTTTGATATTTATTTTAGTTGGGGGTTCAATTGGAGCTTTTATTGCTTACAAGATACCAATGACTGCGATGCCGGAATTAGTTGCAGGATTTCATAGTTTAGTTGGTCTTGCAGCAGTTTTCGTTGCAATTTCTGCTTTTTTAAATCCAGAAGCTTTTAATTTGGGAAAACCAGGAGAAATAAAACTTGGTAGTTTAATTGAGATGTCAATTGGAGCTGCAGTTGGAGCTATTACATTCTCTGGTTCAGTTATTGCATTTTTAAAATTACAAGGAATTATGTCAGGTTCACCAATTACATTTAAAGGTCAGCATCCTTTAAACGCTATAATCTTAATTTCAATAATTGCTCTAATTTATCTGTTATGTTCAACGCAATCATCAAATTTATTTTGGATATTATTAGCCGTCTCATTCTTGATTGGTTTTCTTTTGATAATCCCAATTGGTGGAGCGGATATGCCGGTTGTGATTTCTATGCTTAACTCTTACTCTGGTTGGGCGGCTGCAGGTATAGGTTTCACTTTAGAAAATACAGCATTAATAATTACAGGTGCTCTTGTAGGATCATCTGGTGCTATTTTATCTTACATAATGTGCAAGGGAATGAATCGTTCATTCTTTAATGTGATTTTGGGTGGTTTTGGTGCAACTGATGAAAAGTCAAGTGCTTCATCTAAAGAGCAAAGACCAGTGAAAAGCGGAAATGCAGATGATGCTGCATTTTTGATGAAGAATGCTTCATCAGTTATAATCGTTCCTGGTTATGGTATGGCCGTTGCACAAGCTCAACACGCGTTAAGAGAGATGGTTGATACTTTAAAAAAAAACGATATTAAGGTTTCTTATGCTATTCATCCCGTTGCAGGTAGAATGCCAGGTCATATGAACGTATTATTGGCAGAGGCAAATGTACCTTACGATGAAGTTTTTGAACTAGAAGAGATTAATAATGACTTTGCAAATGCAGATGTGGCCTTTGTGATTGGTGCAAATGATGTAACAAATCCTGTTGCTAAAACTGATCCACAGAGTCCAATATATGGAATGCCAGTGTTGGATGTTGAAAAATGTAAATCTGTTCTGTTTGTTAAAAGAAGTCTTTCTCCTGGATATGCAGGTATTGATAATGATCTTTTTTACAAAGAAAATACACTTATGCTTTTTGCTGATGCTAAGAAAATGACAGAAGATATTACGAAAAATTTATAGATAAATGAGTATTAAAGTTTTTTGTGATATTGCTGATTTGAAGAAAATTAAAAAATTTAATAAAAATGATTTTGTGAAAGGTTTTACTACAAACCCGAGTTTAATGCGGAAAGCAGGAGCAAAAGATTATAAATCTTACTCAAAACAAATACTTAAAGTTTGTAATAGAAAACCAATCTCATTTGAGGTTTTTGCTGATAGTCCAAAATTAATGATTGAGCAAGGAGTTAAGATAAACCAATGGGGTAAAAATGTATATGTAAAAGTCCCTGTAATTAATTCTAAGAAAAAATTTATGGGAAAAGTTATAAGAGAACTAAATAGTAGAGATATCAAACTTAATATAACAGCTGTTTACACAGCTAAACAAACATCAAAAATTTTAAAGGCGATAAATAAAAAAACAAAAGTAATTATTTCTATTTTTGCTGGAAGGGCAGCGGATACAGGCAAAGATCCAGTACCTGAATTCATTAAAAGTATAAGAATTGCAAAAAATTTTAAAAATGTGCAAATTTTATGGGCAAGTGTAAGAGAACCTTATAATTATATTCAGGCAAAACAATTAGGTTGTCACATAATTACAATACCACCATCGATCATTGAAAAAATACAAAAATTTGGAAAGTCTTTTGACCAACTCACTCAAGAAACTGTGAAGAATTTTTTGATTGATAGTAGAAAGTCTAATTTTAAGCTTTAAGTATTTGGTTGCGGGGGACGGATTTGAACCGCCGACCTTCAGGTTATGAGCCTGACGAGCTACCAGACTGCTCCACCCCGCGATAAATTTAAATTCTATTTTTTAATTTATTAAGTTTTTTAACTCTCTTAATATTTTCTTGAAGAATTCTTTTTTTCTTTTCGGAAGGTTTCTCATAAGTATTTTTTAACTTTATCACTTTAAAAAAACCATCTCTCTGAAGTTTTCTTTTCAAAACTCTAAGAGCTTGTTCTACATTATTATCTTTAACTTCTATTTTAATAAATACCTCCAAAAAAAAATGTAGTTAACATTTTTATATTTTTATGTCCATAAAATTTATTCACAATTAAGAATTATATTGATTGTTTTTGTTTTTCTTTCTCTTTTTTTTCTCTTTTAATTCGCCTTTCAGCTTTTTCTAATGCTTGAATCAAATCTTTTTGAGTTAGTAAATTTAAAGCAACGGGATCTTTTGGACTCAAATTATTGTAATTCCAATAACTTTTATTTCTAATTGATGTAACTGAATTTTTAGTAATGCCTACAAGTTTTGCAATTTGTGAGTCTTTCAAGATATTATGATGTTTTATAAGCCATAAAGCAGAGTCAGGTTTATCTTGTCTTTTAGATAAAGGAACATATCGTTTAATTTTTTTTTCCGAATTCGAAATTTCTATATCTGTATTTTTAATTTCCAATGGTCTTAACTCATCCTTTGAAGATAATTCAATTTCTTCTCTTGAAAGCTGTCCTGAGATGATTGGATTATAAGCTTTTATTCCCTTAGCGACTTCTCCATCGGCTATACCTTGAACCTCTACTTCATGCAAATTACAAAAATCAGCTATCTGTTTAAAAGTAAGTGTTGTGTTTTCTACTAACCATACAGCAGTTGCCATAGGCATCAAAGGAGCATTTGTCATTAATTTTTATTTTCTGACCTAAAATTTTGGAATTTTTTATTAAATTTACTTATTCGACCTTTATCTAACAACTTCTGTTTTCCTCCTGTCCAAGCCGAATGTGATTTTGGATCAATTTCTAGTTTAAGAACATCGCCCTCTGCTCCCCAAGTAGATCTTGTCTCAAATTGTGAACCATCTGTCATTTCAACTTTTATAGAGTGGTAGTTAGGGTGTATTTTTTTTTTCATCTCGAGACTTATAACAAAAGAAATTTTTAAAACAATTAAAAGTTACCCAGTTTTTCAATAAATTTAGTGTTAATTTCTGCTGATGAAGCCAAAACTTTTATATTTTTAATATTATTAAGATCAATATTATTGATCATTCCACCAGCCTCTTTTACTAAAACTATACCCGCTGCTATATCCCATAAATTTAAATTATTTTGTGCATATCCGTCAAGTCTTCCAGCAGCCACATATGCAATGTCAAGTGCTGCGCACCCAGATCTTCTGTAAGTAAAGTTTGGTTCATTTTTTAATTGTCCAATTGCAAATAAACATTCGTTTAAATTATTTTTTTTTGAGACTCTTATTCGCTGATTATTGAAAAAAGCTCCATTATTTTTTTCAGCATAAAACATTTCATCTTTAATTGGATCAAAAATCAACCCACATATAATTTCATCATTGGATTTTAAAGCAATTGATATTGCGAAATGTGGTATTCCATGTAAAAAATTAATTGTTCCATCAATAGGATCAATTATCCATGAATTCAAAGCATCTTTATTTCTTTCAACACCATTCTCTTCACTAATGATCGAATAGTTTGGTCTTGCTTTTTTAAGTTCCTCTATAATTATTTTTTCTGCTTTAACATCAGAATTAGTTACAAAATCTCTTGGTCCCTTTTTTGATACTTGCAACTTCTCTAATTCACCAAAATCTCTTATTAAGATTTTAGAAGCCTTGTCACATGCTTTTATCATTATATTAAGATTTGCTGATATAGAATTCATAAATTAAATTTTTTTGACGTATTCTAAATTTCTAGTATCTATAACTATATTATCTCCTACTTCAATAAATGGTGGCACCTGAATATTTAATCCGTTTTCTAAAATTGCAGGTTTGTAGGATGATGAAACTGTTTGCCTTTTTAATGCAGCATCTGTGGTTTGAATTTTACAAGTTACTTGGTTTGGTAAATCTACAGAAATTGGGTTATCATTATAAAAACTTATTGTTACCTCCAGATTTTCAGTCAATAACTTCCCTTTTTCACCTATTAGACTTTTTTGAATTTCTGTTTGTTCAAAAGTTTTTGGATTCATAAAAAAGTACTTTTCTTGGTCCTCGTATGAAAATGTAAATGTAGTTTCTTCTAATGAGGCCTTTTCAATTGTTTCACTGGATCTGAATCTTTCATTAAGTTTGGTATTTTTGTTTACACTCTTCATCTCCACTTGTGCAAATGCTCCACCTTTTCCAGGCTTAACATGTTGTGTTTTCAGCACCTGCCACAAATCATTTTTATATTCTAGCAACATACCCACTCTGATTTCACCCGCATTAATTTTCATATTAATTTTTTTATTGCGTTCTTTGGTTTAAGTTTTTTATTTTTCCAAATGTAGCTTGAAATAGCTAAAAAGTTTGCCTTATTCAACAAAAGTTTTTTATAATTATTAAAGTTAATACCACCGATTACAACAATTGGGGTATTTGTAATCTTTTGAGCTTTTTTAAGTAAACTTATGGATGCTTTATATTTAACCTTTTTTGTTTTAGATGAATTAAAAGCTCCAAAAGCTAAATAGTCAGCTTTACTTTTAATCGCTATTTTTGCGAGTTTAATTGAATTATGACATGTAATTCCAATTATTTTATTCCCAATTAATTTTCTTGCTTCTCTAATTTTCATATCACTTTGACCAAGATGGCATCCATCGGCATTTAATTTTTTTGCAAGGTATACGTCATCGTTTATTATAAATTTTACCTTAAATTGTTTACATATCTTTTGAATTTTACGACCAATTATTAATTTTTTTTTGAAACTATTTTTTTTAAGTCGTAGTTGAAAAAAACTTGTTTTTTTTTGTTTTAATACTTCATTTAAATTTTTAAAAAAATTTTTTTCAATTTTAGGTGGGGATATTAGGTAAATAAATCTTTTTTTATTATATCTCAAGATCTTTTGACCATTTTCCTTGAGCAGCCAATGTATTCATTTTTGCTCGGTGGTTAAAAATCTGCTGAGTACCTTCAATATTCTTAATATCTTGTGACCAATACTTTAATGCACTTTGTTGAAGAGCCCTCCCATAAGAATAGCTCATCACAAAGCTGGTATTATTGTGTTTGTTAATCAAATTCAAGTTCTCAGTAGCTTCTATTTCAGACTGACCTCCAGATAGAAAAGCTATACCTGGTACTTCTGAGGGTACTGAGGATTTTAAACATTCTAAAGTTAATTTTGCCACTTCCTCATTAGTAATTTTTTCTTTAGATCTGTTTCCTGGTAAAATCATATTAGGTTTGAGTATAATTCCTTTCAAATCTACTTTATGTAATATTAGTTCTTCAAAGCATTTTTTTATAACTTCAGAAGTTTTTTCTAAACACTCTTTAGCAGAATGATCACCATCCATTAAAACCTCAGGCTCAACTATTGGAACCATATTGCACTCTTGAACTAGAGCAGAATATCTCGCTAACGCATGTGCATTGGAGTGTGTTGAGAGTTTGCTTGGATAACTTTTAGTAATATTAAAAACACCTCTCCATTTAGTAAATTTTGCACCTAATTTGTAATATTCTTTTAATCTTTCCCTTAATCCGTCAAGACCCTCAGTGATTTTTTCATCTGGAGAGCCAGCTAAAATTTTTGCTCCTGTATCTACTTTTATACCTGGCAATGAGCCCATATCTGAAATTAATTCTGGAATTGTATTTTTTTTTGATGATGTTTGATTAATTGTTTCATCATAAAGAATTACACCTCCAATACAATCTTTCATTGAGGATGAGCTAAAAAGTGTTTCCCTGAACAACAATCTGTTTTCTGAGGTTGAGGGGACATTTACGCTGTCCAATCTTTTGGTCATTGTTGCGGTGCTTTCATCTGCAGCTAAAATTCCTTTGCCGTTTTCTAAGATTTTTAATGCTGTATTATTTAGTTCTGACATTTTAGTTTAGGGCTTTTATACCAGGAAGTTCTTTTCCTTCAAGATATTCTAAAAAAGCACCACCAGCAGTTGAAACAAAATTAAAATCTTTAATTGCGTCTAGTTGATTAATAACTGCCACAGTATCTCCTCCACCAACTACAGAATAAATTGAATTATCTTTATTCTTTTTAATAATTGATTTTGCAATTTCAATGCTGCCTTTAGCAAAATTTGGATTTTCAAAATAACCAGCAGGACCATTCCAAAGAATTGTTTTGCTATTTTCAATTATATTTTTTATTTTTTTTAGTGTTTTAGGTCCCACATCTAAGATTAAATCATCATCTGCTATGTCCTTAAGATCTTTTATTTGAGCATCATCATCTGGACTTTTACCTATTAATACATCTTCTGGATAAGTAATTTCACAAAGTGTATTTTTTGAAATCTCAAATATTTCTTCTATAATACTTCCACAATTTTTTTCACTAATTGATTTCCCGATTTTATAACCTTTGGACCTCATAATATTATTAGCCATACCACCTACAAAGATTATATTATTAAATCTAGGTATTAAATTTTTGATTACATCTATTTTTGTAGAAATTTTTGATCCACCGATAATACAAGTAATTGGTTTTTTGACCTCAATAGTAACTTTTTTTAAGGCATTTACTTCAGTCTCAAATTGTAATCCAGCAAATGATGGCAGAAATTCTGTAATTTTGCATACTGAAGCATGTGTTCTATGTGAACAAGAAAAAGCATCATTTACGAACAAATCTGCAAAACTAGCTATGTGTTTTGAAAAATTTGACTCATTATTTTCTTCTTCTGCATAAAATCTTATATTTTCAAAAAAAACAATTTTCTCCATAGGGTTTTTAAATAAATCGTCTCTTTTGATTTTTAAAATGTTCTCACTTATAAAATTAATTTTAGTTTTAATCTTTTTTTCTAAGTATTCACAAATTGGTTTAAGGGAAAGGTCTTTATTTACTTTGCCTTTAGGACGTCCAACATGAGAAATTATTAAAATTTTAGAATTTCTTTTTATTAAAAATTCAAGAACTGGAACAATTTTAATTATTCTGGTTTCATCAACGATTTCACCATTTTTTAAAGGAACATTTAGATCTAATCTTAATAAAACTCTCTTACTAATAAGATTTTCATAATCTTTAATATTGTTCATTAAGAATTCTTATGAAGATATTCTACAATATCACACATTCTATTTGAGAAACCCCATTCGTTATCATACCAAGCAGAAATTTTACCCATATTTTTACTCACCACTTTTGTTAAACTTTCGTCGATTATTGAAGAGGCGGAATTATGATTAAAGTCAATTGAAACAAGTTTTTCTTTTGTAGTTTCAAGAATTTTATTTTTATTGCTGAAATTTTGAAATGCTAAATTAATTTTATCAATAGTAATGTCTTTTTTTGTACAAAAGACGAGCTCAATTAATGAAACATTGGGCGTAGGGACTCTCATGGCCACACCCTCTAATTTATCTTTTAGCGAAGGTATAATCTCACCAATTGCTTTTGATGCACCTGTTGAGGTTGGCACAATAGACTGGCTTGCTGATCTAGCTCTTCTTGGGTCTTTATGAGAATTATCTAGTATTCTTTGGTCACTAGTAAAGGAATGAATTGTGATCATAAACCCTTTTTCAATTTCGAAATTTTCGTTTAAAACATAAGCCACAGGAGCAAGACAATTTGTTGTGCAAGAAGCAGCAGATATAATCTTATCCTCTTTTTTTAATTCAGTCTCATTTACTCCGTATACAATAGTTTTGTCAGCATCTTTACACGGAGCAGAGACAATAACTTTTTTTGCACCATTATTAATATGTGTTAATAATTTTTCTTTTGAGTTAAATTTGCCTGTACACTCTAAAACATAATCCACTCCATATTTGTTCCAATGAATATTATTTAAATCTGTTTCCTGACCAAATGAAATTTTATTTTTATTGATAATAATATGATTTTCAGCAAAATCTATTTGTGCATTAAATTTTCCATGAATAGAGTCATATTTTAATAGAGATGAACATGTTTCAGAATTAGTTCTATTATTGATGTATTTAATTTCTATATTCTTATTTTTGTTCTCGATAATTGATCGAACAATCATTCTTCCAATTCTCCCCATTCCATTTATTCCAACTTTAATTGTCATAATCTTTTTTTAATTTTTTTTACTATTATCTCTGAGCTTAATCCAAAGTGATTATATATATCTTTATATGGCGCACTTTTTCCAAAATCATCAATTCCAAAATTAAGTCCTTTGCTACCAGTATATTTTTTCCAATGACCAGTTTCAGAGGCTTCTATGGAAATTACTAGCTTGGTTTCATTTAAAATTTTATTTTTATAGACTTCACTTTGTTGATCAAATAATTCTTGGCAAGGCATTGATATGACTTTTGAGTAAATGCCATCTGTGGCTAATTTATGACTAACATTTATTGCAAGACTAGTTTCGGAACCTGTTGCTATAATAGTTGCACTTATTCTATTACTTGTTCTTAAAACTTCATAAGCGCCAGTTACTGACAAATTTTTTGATGATTTTTTTGTACGAACTGGATTTAAGCTTTGTCTTGTTAGGGCTATCACGCTTGGAGAACTTTCACTATTTAATGCCAATTGCCAACATTCAAAAGTTTCTATAAAATCAGAAGGTCTAAAAACATTCAAATTTGGTATTGATCGTAAACTTGTTAATTGTTCTATTGGTTGATGGGTTGGTCCATCTTCTCCAAGACCAATTGAGTCATGTGTAAAAACATAAATAACTTTTTGTTTCATCATAGCCGATAGTCTTATTGATGGTTTACAGTAATCGCTAAATATTAAAAAAGTTCCACCATAAGGAACAAGTTCACTATGAAGTGAGATACCATTCATAATACCACACATCGCATGTTCTCTTACTCCATAATGGATATAATTTCCCGAAAAATCATTTGATTGAATAATTTTATGATTTTTGGTTTTGGTGTTATTGGATCCTGCTAAATCCGCTGATCCACCAATTAAGTTTGGAAGTTTTGATGCAATTTCCAAAAATTTTTCTGAACATTTTCTAGTAGCTATTGGTTGTAATTTTTTTAAGTAGTCTGATTTTGCTTTATCTATTTCTGCATTGATAGTATTTTTATTAAGTCTTAATGAAAATCTTTTTTTATTCTTATTAGCTTTAATTGACGCTTTTTTACCTATTGACCTCCATTGATCCATTAAGTTTTTTGGAATCTCAAAAGTATTGTGTGGCCAGTTTAATTTTTTTCTGACTAATCTTATTTCATCCTCACCCAATGGACTGCCATGAGATGAGGCTTTACCACCCTTATTTGGGGATCCGTATCCAATCGTTGTTTTACAAGAGATTGCTATAGGTTTTTTTGAGTTTTGTGCTTTTTGAAGAGCCTTTGTTATTTCTTTAAAATTATGTCCATTAATTTTTAAATAATTCCAACCATAGCTTTTAAATCTTTTTTCATGATCATCAGATACTGCCAAGCTTGTTGGACCATCTATTGAAATTGAATTATTATCAAAAAGTAATATCAGGTTTTTAAGTTTAAGGTGTCCGGCGAGACTTAAAGCCTCATGACTTATTCCCTCCATTAAGCAACCATCACCTGCTAACACGTAAGTTTTATGATTGATAATTTTTTTTCCTAATCTTTTTTTTAAAATTTCTTCTGAGATCGCAAAACCAACTGCATTAGAAATTCCTTGTCCTAAAGGACCTGTTGTAGTTTCAATGCCAGTGCGTGGATGATATTCTGGGTGACCTGCACATATTGAATTTAATTGTCTAAATTTTTTAATCTCTTTTAAAGAAATACTTTTATAACCTGTCAGATAAAGGAGAGAGTAAAGAAGCATAGAACCATGCCCCGCAGAGAGAACAAATCTATCTCTATTAATCCAGTCTGGGTTTTTAGGATTAAAGTTTATGAAATCTTTAAAAAGAACAGTTGCAACATCAGCCATTCCCATAGGCATACCTGGATGACCAGAATTAGCTTTTTGGACAGCATCTATAGATAAAAATCTGATACAATTAGCTAATTCTTTATAAAGTTTGCTCAATTAATTATCCTGCCTAGACTAAGAAGATTCTATTTAATAATATGATTATATATATATGAATTCTGTAATCGAAAAAGAAAAAAAACTAAATTTGGCTTTAGCAAAATTAAAAAATTTAAACTTAAAAAACCCTGACGTTAAAAAAAATATAGAGAATTTAAGTAGTCAAAAAAATCAATTAGAAATTGAAAAGCAAGAAATAGAAGAAAAATATAAAAGTCTAATTAATGATTATAATAATTTAAGTAAAAAATTAGACGAATTACAGAATCAAGAAAAAGCCGAAAAAAAAAGACAGATTGAGTTTTCTGAAAAAATTGATGAATTAAATCAAGAAACAGATATTTTATTAGATGAGATAGATAAATGGCAAACGTAAGTATTAAGTTTAATGGAAAAGAATTTTTGTTGTCTTGTGAGGATGGCCAGGAAGAGCATCTCGAAGAATTATTAATTCAAATCAATCAGAAATTTAATAATCTTAAAAATGATCTTGGAAATCTTGGAGAGAATAAACTTCTACTAATTACAGCTGTAAAAGTCATGGATGAATATTATGAAACTAAAAAAAAAGTAGATCAAAAAAAGAATGAGTTGAGAGATCTTTCAAATAAATTTAAAGAGCTTAAAACTTTAATTTATGAGTACAGAGATAAGAAAGAGTTGGAAATAAACTCACTTAACAAAGACCACCTTAAATTAAAAAATGAAATTGAAATAAATCAAAGGAGTTACGAGAAGTTAATTGACGAAGCTGCTGATGAAATTTCAAGTTTTGTTGATAAAGCAAATTTAGAAAATATTTCTAAGTAATATTCTAGTGAATAAATCTGAGATCAGAAAAAAAATATTAAAAGCCAGAAAACTAAATAATAATAAAAATTTAGTCATTAAGTTAAGTCATATTATGAAAATTTTAAAAAAAGAAAAAGTAAATAAAAAAATAATTGGTGGTTATTATCCATATAATCATGAAGTTGATCCAATTAAAATTCTCAATAAACTTGAAAAACTTGGTTATCAAATATCATTGCCAAAAATTAAAAAAAATAATCAAATGGATTTTTTATACTGGTCAACAAAAGAGCCTCTCTCAATAAATAAATATGGAATACCTGAACCTACATCAGATCAAATTGTCTACCCAAGTGTTCTTTTAGTACCACTTGTAGCTTTTGATAATCATTTAAATAGAATAGGTTACGGAAGTGGTTATTACGATAGGTATATTAAAAAAGTAAAAAAAAACAAAAAAATTATATTAATTGGGTTAGCTTATTCTTTTCAAAAAGTAAAAAAAATACCAGCTGACAAATATGATATGAAACTGGATTTTATTGTAACAGATAAAAATTTTATATGAGAATTTTATTTTTAGGAGATGTGGTAGGGAACTCAGGTTGTTCGAAAATTTTGAACAATCTTTTAAGCCAAAAAGAATTAAATAAAATTGATTTTGTGATCGTCAATGGAGAAAATGCAGCTGAGGCAGGAGTTGGATTAACAAAAGAAATCTGTGAGGATTTTTTTAAATGTGGTGTTGATGTCATCACCACTGGTAATCATGTTTGGGATCAAAAAGATATTATGAAGTTTATCGATAATGAAAATAGGTTACTTCGCCCAAAAAATTTATTTGAGCCAGCACCGGGTAAAGGATTTGAAGTTTTTCAAAATAAAAAAAATATAAAAATTGGTGTCTTAAATTTAATGGGCAATGTTTTTATGAAAAAATGTGATGATGTATTTGAGATTTCAGAAAAATTTTTAAAAGAGTACAAACTAAAAGAGGATTATGATTTTCTAGTTGTTGACTTTCATGGAGAAATTACTAGTGAAAAAAATGCGATAGGATATTTTTTTGATGGTAAAGCTACTCTAGTAATTGGAACACATACACACATTCCAACAAATGATGCAAGAATTTTGCAAAATGGGACAGCTTATCAAACAGATGCAGGTATGTGTGGTGATTATGACTCAGTTATTGGAATGAATAAAGAAAACTCTTTAAACAGATTTATGAAAAAAGAGTCAACCAAACATTATCCAGCAACTGGTGATGCTACTTTAAGTGGAGTAATTGTTGATTGTGATATAAAAACTGGATTAGCAAATAAAATTGAAAGCTATGTTTTTGGAGGTCAGCTAAAGAATACTTGATTAGTTTATGGCAGGACATTCTCATTGGGCAGGAATAAAACATAAAAAAGGTAAAGCCGATAAGCAAAGATCTAAAATTTTTTCGAAGTTGTCGAAAGAAATTACTGTTGCAGCAAAACTTGGGGATAAAGATCCAGCAATGAATCCAAGATTAAGATCTGCGATACAAGCTGCAAGATCAGCAAATATGCCCAAAGAAAATATAGAAAGAGCGATTGATAAATCTTCAGTTAGTACCGAGTCAAATTTTGAAAATTTAAGATATGAGGGCTTTGGACCAGAAAAAGTAGCAGTGATAATAGAAGCATTAACAGATAATAAAAATAGAACAGCGTCCAGTATTAGAACAATTTTTCAAAAAGCAGGTGGCAATCTAGGAACCCAAGGTTCTGCTTCTCATAATTTTAATCAATTAGGAATAATAAAGATTGATAAAAAAGAGGTTTCTGATGATCAAATTTTTGAGCTAGCCACCAATGCTGGAGCTGATGAATGTAAATCGGAAAATGATTTTCATGAAATACAATGTCCTGTTAGTGAAATTTATAATGTTAAAAAAGAATTAGAAAAAAAAATTGCTAATTTTATCTCAACAGAAATTGAATGGGTGCCAATTAATAGTGTAAAAATTTCTAAAGAAAAAAATGAAGATTTAGTAAATTTCTTTGAATTACTTGAAGACAATGATGATGTACAAAATGTTTATTCTAATGCTGAATTTGTAAATTAAATTATGTTAATAATAGGTATAGATCCTGGAATTTCTGGTTCAATTTGTTTTTTAGATAATGGAAAAATCCTAGACGTAATTGAAATGCCTATAATGACAGATGGGAAAAAAAATAAAAAACAAGTAAATGGCTCGCAAGTTTATAATGAAATTAGCAAAAGAATTAAACAACTTGAAAAAAATCAAATTAGAGTTGTGATTGAACACGTTTCTGCAATGCCTGGTCAAGGTGTTACTAGTATGTTTAATTTTGGACAATCGTTTGGAATTTTAAAGGGTATTTGTACTGCGATGCAACTACCCATGTACTTTGTAAGGCCCGCAAAATGGAAAAAATATTTTAATCTGTTAAATTCTGAGAAAGATGCTAGCAGGACAAGAGCAATAGAAATATTTCCTTATTTTTCATCTCAATTATCAAGAAAGAAAGACTCAAATAAAGCTGATGCAATTTTGATAGCAAGTTTTTATCATGAAACTTACAAAATTGACGAATAGCTTTAAATATTAAGACAAAATCATGACACATTTAAGTGTGAGAAGACGATATGGAAGCTGATATCACGTCTCAAGCAGTTGGGCTAGCCTCAAGCGCTGATTTTTCTTTAATAAATTTATTTATTAGAGCTGACATAATTGTTAAGTCAGTTATCATAATGCTAATTGCCTGTTCTATATATTCATGGGCAGTAATAATTGAAAAATATAGATTGTTTAAAAAAATAAATCAATCTACCGAAGAGTTTGAAGTAAAGTTTTGGAATTCTAAATCTGCAGAAACTTTTTATAATAATCTACCAGCAAACGTTCAAGACCCGATGGCTTTAATATTTAAAGATGCGATGCAAAACTTATTGAAGAGAAAATCTAGAACAGACTTAAACAATAGAATGACCACAATGTTAGAGACGGGTATTGAAAAACAAATATCAAAAATCACTAAAGGTTTTACTTTTTTAGCAACAGTTGGATCTACAGCTCCATTTATTGGCCTATTTGGAACAGTTTGGGGAATTATGAACTCTTTTCAATCTATAGCAATTTCAAGAAATACGAGTTTGGCAATCGTTGCACCTGGAATAGCTGAAGCACTATTCGCAACTGCGCTAGGTCTACTAGCAGCAATACCTGCGGTTGTTGCATATAATAAATTTAATAATGATTCAATAAAGTATTCCCAAAAATTAGAAAATTTCTCAAAAAGATTTTTAACGATTATCTAAAATGGCTTTTAAATTAAATCGTTCATCAAAAGAACCAATGAGTGAAATAAATGTAACACCATTTGTGGATGTAATGTTGGTGCTTTTAATTATTTTTATGGTTACTGCCCCTTTGTTAACTGTAGGAGTTCAGGTTGATTTACCAGAAAGTTCTGCTGACTCTCTTCCTGAGGAAGCTGAACCACTGACTTTGACAATAAACTCTAAAGGTGAAATTTATATTCAAGAGTCAAAAGTTGAATATGAAAAAATAATAGCGAAAGTCTTAGCGGTTTCAAAAAATAGAACTGATACAAGAATTTATGTAAGGGGTGATAAAACAATTAATTATGGAAGAGTATTGGAAATTATGGGCTTACTGTCTGGGTCTGGTTTCACCAAAGTAGCACTTATATCTGAACCATATAAAGAAAGGTAAGAAGTGAATAGAAGTATAATTATATCTTCTGTATCACATCTAGTTTTAATAATGATTACAGCTTTTAGTTTACCTTTCTTAGCTAAAAAACCAATTGATCTTCCCCCGATAGTATCTGTAGAATTAATACAGATCACAGATAAAACCAATATTCCATACGCACCCAAGGCAAAAAAAATTATAGAAAAAATTAAAGAGAAAGAAAAAAAGTTGGTATCTGAACAAGCTCCTCCAAAAAAAGTAAAAAAAATTAAACCAGATGCAGTTCCATTACCAGATGATATTCCTAAAAAGGTTGAGAAAATAAAAGAAGATAAACAAAATCCAGAAAAAATTGACAATGAGGTTAAGCAAGTTTCTGAATTTGAAAAAAAAGAGTTATTCGATCCAAATAATATTGCAGCCTTAATTGATAAATCTAAGGTTGAAAGTGCTGAAACGATTAAAAAAAATAACAAAATTACACAAGATAAAAAAAAAAATGTTGAGACCGCAGGTTTATCTTTAAGCGAAGAGGATGCTTTAAAAGCTCAAATATTTGGTTGTTGGAGTATTCCTTTGGGACTGCCTTACAATGAAAATTTATTAGTGAGAATTAAACTTCAACTGAATCCAGATGGAACAATTCAAGAGTCAGAGATTTTGGATCATGCAAGAATGAATAAACCTGGTCAAGGTTTTTATAAGGTTTTAGCGGAAAGTGCTTTAAGAGCAATAAAATTATGCCAGCCCTTAAGAGTTCCTACAACTGGTTATGAGAGATGGAAAGAATTACAATTAAATTTTGATGCAAGAGAAATGTTAGAGGGATAGAATATTTTTATGAGAAATCTAATTATTTTATTTTTAATATTTATAGTACCTACTAATGCATTAGGTTTAATTGAGGTTGATATTACACGAGGAAATTTAAATCCACTCCCTATCGCAGTATCACCATTATCAATTGATGATGAGTCAAAAAAGAGTTTTGAGAAAACTTTAAAAAAAAAAGATATTGGATCAGAAATTTCCAAAGTTATCGAAAAAAATTTAAAAACTTCAGGTCTTTTTAATCCATTAGACAAAAATGCTTTTCTTCAAGCACCTGATATTGCTCATCTTAAACCGCGTTTCGAAGATTGGAATTTAATTAAAGCCCAAGCTTTAATTACAGGCAAAGTAAAAAATGTTGATGATAAACTTAGAGTTGAATTTAGATTATGGGATGTGCTGGCTGGTAAAGAAATGATGGCTCTTGCATTTACGACAGTGCCAAATAACTGGAGACGTGTTGGCCATATAATTACAGATAAAGTTTATGAGAGATTAACTGGAGAAAAAGGTTATTTTGATACGAGGATAATCTATGTTGCTGAAGAGGGGCCAAAAACAAAAAGAATTAAAAAATTAGCCATCATGGATCAAGATGGTGCAAATAATAAATTTTTAACTTTAGGAAATGAACTTGTTTTGACACCAAGGTTTAATCCTACAAGTCAAATGGTTACATATTTATCATACTTTAGAAATTTACCTAGAGTTTATCTTCTTGATATAGAAACAGGTATTCAAGAAGTGGTAGGTGATTTTCCAGGAATGACTTTTGCTCCTAGATTTTCTCCAGACGGAAAAAAAATTATAATGAGTTTTGCTAAAGATGGAAATTCAGATATTTATACAATGGATTTAGAAAATAGAATTGTAGAGAAAATTACCAATCATCCCTCTATAGATACATCACCATCTTATTCCCCGGATGGAAAATTTATTTGTTTTAACTCTGACAGAAGTGGGTACCAACAGATTTATGTTATGAAAAGTGATGGTAGTAATGTTAAAAGAATTTCTTTTGGAAATGGTTTATATGGTACCCCAGTTTGGTCACCAAGAGGTGATTTAATTGCTTTTACAAAATTACATAAAGGTAAATTCTACATCGGTGTGATGAGAACTGATGGATCTGGTGAGAGATTGTTGACAGAAAATTTTTATCAAGAAGCTCCTTCTTGGTCGCCTAATGGACGAGTTTTAATTTTTTATAGAGAGACTAAAACTAATGATAAAGGAGAGGGTTTTTCTGCTAAATTGTGGTCAATTGATTTAACAGGCTATAATGAGAGGCTTGTAGATACCCTAACTGATGCATCAGACCCATCATGGTCATCTTTATTAAGTAATTAACTTAAAATATGTTGATTTTTTACCTTGAAACATTTAATTAGTTGTGAAAAAGTTAGTTATAAGAAATATTGACCAAGGAGCATTAATGAAATTAAACAAAATTTTAAAGAACACTTTTTTAGTATTATTTGCATGTTTAGTGTTGTCTGCTTGCGCAACATCAAAAAAATCTACAGGCCAAATGCAAGGGGATGTTTACACTGGAACTGATACGGTTGAATATTTAGCCTCAGGTGTTCCTGACAGAGTTTTCTTTGCAACTAATGAGTCGATTTTGACTACTGCATCAAGAGAAACTTTAAGAAAACAAGCGGCATGGTTAAGAAAAAATTCTGACATTACAATCGTGCTTGAAGGACATGCTGACGAAAGAGGAACAAGAGAATATAACTTAGCATTAGGCGAAAGAAGAGCTAATGCTGCTAAGGATTATTTAATGACTTATGGGATTTCCTCTAACAGAATTTCAGTTTTAAGTTATGGAAAAGAAAGACCAGTTGACTCTGGTTCTAATCCTTTGGCTTGGTCAAAAAACAGAAGATCTGTTACAGTAAAAGCAAATTAATTTTAAAAAATTTAAGACCCTTAATTAATTCAATTAGTTAAGGGTCTTTTTTTTGCCATTATTTTAATCATAAGATTATCTTAATGCGACACATTTTTAGAAAATTTAAAATTATTACACTTTGTTTAATTAATTTTTTTTTGGTAACTTATTCTTACGCTGACAATCATAATATTTATGAAATATTAGATCAACTTCAGAAAGATATAAAGACTTTAGAAAAAGCAGTATACTCAGGATCAATAGAATTAAATAGTGATAGTTCTGTAAATTTAAATTCAAATTTAGATGATAATTCAGAAGATGTTCTTACAAGACATTTATTAAAACTTTCAGAAATTGAAAACCAATTTCAGGAACTTACAAATAAGTTTGAGGAAATAAATTTTAAGTTAGACAAACTATCTAGCAGGATGTCAAAAGTGCAAGCAGATAATCAAATAAGATTTCAGGACTTAGAAAATGTTGTGTCTTCTGACGCAACTACAAATAAATTAACAAAAAAAACAAATAATGAGCAAATGGAAGTTTTACCTGGAAGTTCTCAACCTCAAGATTTGGGATCGATATCATATAAAGATACAGCGACAAATGAAACATCACAAAAAACAAATTCTGTAGACTCAACAGCTTTAGTAGTAACCGAAACTTTTCAAGCTGAAGAAAAAATTCTTCCAAATGAATCTCCAGACAAACAATATCAGTTTGCTACAAGCTTTTTAAAAGTTGGTGATTATTCAACTGCTGAAAGAGCATTCAGAGAGTTCGTTGACACAAATCCTGAACATAATCTAGCTGGGAATGCTCAATATTGGTATGCAGAAACTTTTAGGATACGACAATTGTATACGGATGCAGCCTCAGCATATTTAGAAGGTTATCAGAGATACCCTAAAGGTGATAAAGCACCTATAAACTTATTAAAGCTTGGTGTATCAATGGTACAAATTGGAGAAAAAGATCAAGGTTGCAAAATGATTAATGGTGTTGAAGAACAATATCCAGAGGCAAACCAATCTGTGATACAAAAAGCTAAATATGAGTCTCAGAAATTCGAATGCAACAACCAAAATTCCTAAATTTTTAAGAGATAACTTAAATAATAAAAGAATAAATAAGATTTATAAAAAATTTGAAATCTCTTTAAATTTAGATGAAAGTTTTGCAGTTGCAGTCTCAGGTGGTCCAGATAGTCTTGCTTTAGCTTTTTTATCTAAAATTTATGCAATTAAAAAAAATTTAAAACCAAAGTTTTATATTATCGACCATAAACTAAGACCCGAGTCTACAAAAGAGGCAAAATTGGTTTTAAATTTGCTTAAAAAAAACTTCATAAAATCAGAAATATTAACTTGGAAAGGAAAGAAACCAAAGAAAAGCATCCAATCAATTGCTAGGATAAAAAGATATGAAATACTTTTCAAGAAATGTAATCAATTAAAAATCAAAGATATTTTAATGGGACATCACGAGGATGATTTAATTGAAAATTTTTTTATAAGACTTGTGAGGGGTAGTGGAATAAAAGGTCTCACATCTCTAGACATAAAGACAAAAATAAAAAAAAAGAACATATTAAGACCTTTAATTGATATAAAAAAAGAGGATTTAATTTTTATTTCAAAAAAAGTTTTTAATTTTTATGTAGAAGATCCAACAAACTATGATGAAAAATATCAAAGAGTTCGAGTAAGAAAATTAATGAAAAATCTTGAAAGAGATGGTTTAGATAAAAATAAATTAAAAAAAACGATTAAAAATTTAAAATATGCAAACAAAGTAATTGAGTTTTATGTTGATAAAAATTTACGAGAAAATACCTCTTTTTTAAATAATAAAAAAAGACTAGTTATCAATAGTGATTTTTTTCTTCAACCCCAAGAGGTTACTTTTAGAGCCTTTTCAGAAACATTAAAGTTAATTGGTAAAAAATATTATTCTGTAAGAGGAAAAAAATTAGAAAAAATTATCCAAGAAGTTGAAAATAATCGATTGAATAGAGCTACATTAGGTGGTTGTATTATTGAAAAGGTCAATCAATCAATAATTATCTCTAAAGAGCCCTAAAATAATGCCACTTTACACAAAATGCCACTTGTTAAATTGATAATAATTCTTATTTTAAGCTTATGAATATGAAAAACATTGCAATGTGGGCTATCATAGTTTTTTTAACTATTGGTCTTTATAATATGTTTAAAAATCCCCAAACAAATATTAGAGGTGGGGACAAGGTTATATTCTCAGAATTCTTGACATCTGTTGAAAATGGAGAAGTATTAAAAGTAGAAATCCAAGGTAATAATATTAAAGGTGTGTATTCAAATGGAAACTCATTTACAACTTATTCTCCTAACGATCCAAATTTAATTGAAAAACTTTCTGAAAAAGGAGTGAGTATTTCAGCTGCACCTATTGAAGAAAAAATGCCATCATTATTTGGTGTCCTGCTTTCATGGTTTCCTATGTTATTATTAATTGCTGTTTGGATTTTTTTCATGAGACAAATGCAAGGTGGTAAAGGTGGAGCTATGGGTTTTGGAAGATCAAAAGCAAAAATGATGAATGAACTTAAGGGTAAAGTTACATTTAATGACGTTGCAGGTGTAGAAGAAGCAAAGGAAGAAGTTGAAGAAATTGTAGAATTTTTAAAAGATCCAAAAAAATTTAGTAGACTTGGAGGAAAAATACCAAGGGGTGCTTTATTGGTTGGTCCACCAGGCACTGGAAAAACTTTATTAGCTAGAGCGATAGCAGGTGAAGCTGGAGTACCATTTTTTACGATCTCAGGTTCAGATTTCGTTGAAATGTTTGTAGGAGTTGGTGCTTCTAGAGTGAGAGATATGTTTGAACAAGGAAAAAAAAATTCCCCTTGTATAATTTTCATCGATGAAATTGATGCTGTTGGAAGAAGTAGGGGTGCTGGTTTAGGTGGTGGAAACGATGAACGAGAACAAACTCTTAATCAGCTTTTAGTTGAGATGGATGGTTTTGATACTAATGAAGGAGTAATAATTATTGCTGCAACAAACAGACCAGATGTATTAGATCCTGCTTTATTAAGACCAGGTAGGTTTGATAGACAAGTAGTTGTATCCAATCCTGATATAATTGGACGAGAAAAAATTCTTAAGGTTCATGTTAAAAAAATAAAAATGGCACCAGATGTTAATTTAAGAACTATTGCGAGAGGTACACCTGGTTTTTCTGGTGCAGATCTAGCTAATTTGGTAAATGAATCGGCTTTATTAGCTGCTAGAAAAAATAAGAGAATTGTTACACTAAATGAGTTTGAGGAGGCAAAGGATAAAGTAATGATGGGAGCTGAGAGACGTTCGATGGTGATGACAGAGGATGAAAAAAAATTAACAGCTTATCATGAAGGGGGTCATGCGCTGGTATCATTCAACATGCCAAGTTACGATCCTATACATAAAGCAACTATAATTCCTCGGGGTAGAGCATTAGGTATGGTTATGAATTTACCAGAAAGAGATAAACATGGTCATTCTATAAAATATTTAAAAGCGAGGTTGGCAGTTTGTTTTGGTGGAAGAGTTGCTGAAGAAGTAATTTTTGGAAAAGATAATATATCAACAGGAGCAGGTGGAGGTAGTGGATCAGATATAAATCAAGCTACACAACTTGCCAGAGCCATGGTAACTAAATATGGAATGAGTGAAGAAATGGGACCTGTTGAATATGGCGAAAATCAAGAAGAGGTTTTTTTAGGAAGATCAGTAACACAAACTCAGTCAGTCTCTGAGGAAGTAGCACAAAAAATAGACAAAGAAATCAGAAAGCTTATTGATGAGGGTTATAATACTGCAAAGAAAATTATGACTGAAAAAGTTGAAGATTTACACAAAATTGCTAAAGCTCTTATGACTTATGAGACATTAACTGGTGAAGAAATTGAAAATATAATCAATAAAAATATTTACCCAGCAGACAAACAAGACTTAAAAGTAGAAGATGACAAAGGGTCAGCAATGGGTGCTCTAGGCCTAAAACCAAAAATTGTTCATTAGACTGAATGTCTAGATATTACACTAGAGTGTGTAATTTCTATTATGGTGCAAAATCTAAATTATTAGTTAAGAAAAAAAAGACATTACCAATTCATAATAATCCTGAAATTTCTTTTGACAAAATAGAAATAATAACAAGAAAATCAAAAAAATTAATTTCTTTAAATGAAGTGAACAAATTACATGTAAATTTAAAGACAAAAGTAAAAAAAGATCTAAGATTAATTACAAAAAAAAAAAATATTAAAAATTTAAATTTTCAAAATATTCCTCAAATAATGGGTATTTTAAATATTACTCCAGACAGTTTTTCAGATGGTGGAAAATTTTTTAATTATGCATCAGCCAAAAAACAATTAAATTTTCTTTTAAATTCTGGCGCAAACCTTGTTGATATTGGAGCAGAGTCCACTAAACCTGGATCTAAAGCTGTTAAATCAAAAATAGAATGGAATAGACTCAAAAATATTTTAAAATTAATTGATAAAAAAAATTTTATATCTCTAGATACTAGAAAATCAGAAATCATGGAAAAGGGAATCAAACTAGGAGTAAAATTAATTAATGATGTTTCTGGTCTTAATTTTGATAAAAACTCAATCAAGATTTTAAAAAAGTATAATATACCTTTCGTACTCCAACACTCACTTGGTAATCCTGACGTAATGCAAAAAAATCCAAAATATAAAAATGTATTATTAGATATTTACGATTTTTTTGAAGAAAAATTAAATAATTTACGCCAGAATGGAATTTATCATAATAATATAATCTTAGACCCTGGTATAGGTTTTGGAAAAAATTTGAAACATAATATGACGATAATTAAAAATATATCAATTTACCATTCTTTGGGTTTGCCTATACTGCTTGGTATTTCTAGAAAAAGATTTATAAAAGATTTATCTGGAAATAATGATAGCTCTTTAAGAATAGGAGGAACAATAAGTAGCAGTATTTTTGTAATGTTACAGGGCGTACAAATGTTGAGAGTTCATGATGTCAACGAAGTTAATCAAGCTATAAAAGTTTTCAAAGCACTAATAAATAATTAATGAAGTATTTTGGTACTGATGGAATTAGAGGGCAGGTAAATAGTGGGAACATTAACGGAGATATGTTCTTTAAGTTTGGACTAGCAGCAGGAAAATATTTCACAAATTTAAAAAAAAGAAAACAAACAGCAATTATTGCTAAAGATACTAGACTTTCAGGATACGCATTAGAACCTGCACTAGTTTCAGGTTTAGCATCTGCGGGGATGCACGTTTATACACTGGGTCCATTGCCGACAAATGGCCTTGCAATGTTGACAAAATCAATGAATGCAAATCTAGGTATTATGATCACTGCTTCACACAATTTATTTTATGATAATGGTTTAAAGTTATTCGGTCCTGATGGATTAAAACTATCTGATAAAATTCAAAAAAAAATTGAAAATTTAATAGATAGTAAAGTTCAAAAACACTTATCAAATCCAAAAAAATTAGGAAGGGTTAAAAGGCTAGAGACTGGAACTGATGAATATATTAAAATTTGTAAAAAAAAGTTATCTAGAAACTTTAAATTAAATAATTTAAAAGTGGTTCTAGACTGCGCAAATGGAGCTGGATATAAATCTGCACCAAAATTAATCAGATCACTTGGAGCAAAATTAAAAGTTATAGGCAATAAACCAAATGGGTTTAATATAAATAAAAATTGTGGTTCAACTTTTCCAGAAAAACTACAAAGAAATGTTAAAAAATTCAAAGCAGATTTGGGTATATCTTTAGATGGAGATGCTGACAGAATAATAATGTGTGATGAAAAAGGATCTATAATTGATGGTGATCAAATTATCGCTGCTTTAGCTTTACAATGGAAAAAGAGAAAAATTCTCAAAGGAGGCGTTGTCGGGACCTTAATGTCAAACTACGGTTTAGAAAAATTTTTAAAAGAAAAAGGTATTAAATTTTTAAGAGCTAATGTTGGGGACAGATATGTTAAGGAACTGATGCAAAAAAAAAAATTCAATTTAGGAGGAGAGCAATCGGGTCATATTATTTTAGGAAAATTTGCAACAACTGGCGATGGTGTGCTTGTTGCTTTAGAGATTATCAAATCAATGAATAGAAAAACTAAAGCCAGTGATTTTTTTAATGTCTTTAAAAAAATTCCACAAATTTTAGAAAATATAAAAATAAAAGATGATAAAATACTTAAAAATCACTCTGTTAAAAGATCCATTAAAATCGCAAAAAAATTAATTAAAAATCAAGGTCGAATTCTTGTAAGAAAATCAGGCACTGAACCAAAGATAAGAATAATGGGTGAGAGTGAAAATAAAATTTTGCTTAAAAAATGTATAAATATGATTTCAAAAGAATTTAAATAAATTGAGATTAAAGTCTAAAATTTTGATAATTGCTGGATCAGACTCATCTGGTGGGGCTGGTATACAGGCAGATATCAAAACTGTCACTAGTCTTGGCTCTTATGCAATGACCGCTATTACAGCAGTGACTGTTCAAAATACAATGGGTGTTAAATCAGTTATTTCAATACCAACTAATGAAGTAAAAAATCAAATTATTTATTCATCAAGAGATATAAGACCTGATGCCATCAAAATAGGTATGCTTCACTCTACTGAAGTTGTCGAAAAAGTAGCTCACGCTTTGAAGATATTAAAAGTAAAAAAAATTGTTTTAGACCCTGTAATGGTTGCAAAGGGTGGTGCTAAATTAATTGATAGTAAAGCAATACAAACTTTAAAAAAAAAGCTACTAAAAAATGTTCTTTTGATCACACCAAATATTCCAGAGGCAGAAATTTTAGCAGAGACTAGTATTAAAAACAAAGAGGATATGATTTTTGCAGCAAATAAATTGATAGAGTTAGGAGCTAAAAATGTATTGTTGAAGGGTGGCCATTTAAAATCAAAAAAAGTAATAGATTTATACCTAAGTAAATCTGATTTTAAAGTCTTTACAAGTTTTAGGCATAGAACAAAAAATACTCATGGTACAGGATGTACATTATCTAGTGCGATAGCAACTTTTCTTTCATGTGGAAAAAGTATTAAGAGCGCTTGTGCGTTGGGAATTAAATATGTAAATTCAGCGATACTGACAAATCCAAACTATGGAAAAGGACATGGTCCCATAAATCATGTTAATTCAATGAAAATAAAACAAAAATTTAATTAATGAAGAATATTGTTGTTGTTGGTTCTCAATGGGGAGATGAGGGAAAAGGCAAGATAGTTGATTGGTTATCTGAACAAGCTGATGTTGTAGTAAGATTTCAAGGTGGTCACAACGCGGGCCATACCCTTGTAATAAATGGTGTAACTTATAAACTTCGACTACTTCCATCCGGGATTGTAAGAAAAAATAAAATATCAATAATTGGAAATGGAGTTGTCGTTGACCCCTGGGCATTATTAGATGAAATTGAAGAAATTAAATCAAAAGGAGTTAAGGTCGACACTGATAATTTTATAATTTCAGAGTCTGCAAATTTAATTTTACCTTTTCATAGGGAAATGGATGAAATCCGTGAAGATAGTGCGGGTAAAGGAAAAATTGGAACAACCAGAAGAGGTATCGGACCAGCATATGAAGATAAAGTTGGTAGACGATCAATAAGAGTAATGGACTTGAGATCTGAAAAAAATCTAGATCAAAGGTTAGAGTCTGTTCTTTTACATCATAATGCAATTAGAAAAGGCTTAGGTAAAAAAATCTATGAGAAAGATCAATTAAAAAAAGATTTATTAAAAATTGCACCTAAGATCTTGAAATACTCAAAACCAGTTTGGTTGAAACTTGACGAATTCAAAAAACAGAAAAAAAGAATATTATTTGAGGGAGCTCAAGGCATATTACTAGATGTTGATCATGGTACATATCCATTTGTGACATCCTCAAATACTGTAGCGTCAAGCGCCGCTACTGGTACAGGGTGTGGACTAAACACAATTAATTATGTTTTAGGAATCACTAAAGCATATACGACTAGGGTTGGAGAAGGTCCGTTTCCAACAGAATTAAAAGATGATATTGGCGAACTTTTAGGAACAAGAGGAAAAGAATTTGGAACAGTTACCAGTCGAAAAAGAAGATGTGGATGGTTTGATGGTGTTTTAGTTAGACAAACTATCAAAGTCTCAGGGATTAATGGTATAGCACTCACAAAGCTAGATGTTTTAGACGAATTAGATGAAATAAAGATGTGTGTTGAATATGAATTAGATGGAAAAAAAATTAATTATTTACCAGCAGCAGTAGAGGATCAGCTTAAAATAAAACCTATTTACAAAACTTTTGATGGCTGGAAAAAATCAACAAGTGGGATTAAGAATATTGATGATCTTCCAGAAAATGCTAAAAATTATATTAAAGAAGTTGAAAATTTTATTGAGACTAAAATATCAAGTATTTCAACTAGCCCAGAGCGTGATGACACGATATTAATCGAAAATCCTTTTGAGATTTAATTTACAGGTAATAAGTTTTTTGACTTTGCGAGTAAAAGCATATGCTTTTGTAATTTTTCAAAAGCTTTATTTTCAATTTGCCTTACTCTTTCTCTACTAATTTTATATTTTTTACTTAGATCTTCCAATGTAGTTGGATTATCATTTAATCTTCTAGAATATAAAATTTCTCTCTCTCTTTCATTTAGGACTTGAATTGATTTTTTTAACAAGTCTTTTCTTTGTTCCATTTCCTCCTGATGAGCAAATTTTAAGTCATGATCTAATTCTTTATCAACTAACCAGTCTTGCCACTCATCGCCATCTTCACCTACTTGTGCATTAAGAGAGAATTCTTTTCCCGATAATCTTCGATTCATCGAAATGACCTCATCTTTACTAACATCAAGCTTGTTAGCTATTTCATCAACATGTTCATTTTTTAAATCCCCCTCAGTTTGAGGAGCTATTTGGTTTTTTAATTTCTTAAGATTAAAAAATAATTTTTTTTGTGCAGTTGTTGTACCAATCTTAACTAAACTCCACGATCTTAAAATATATTCTTGTATTGAAGCTTTGATCCACCACATCGCGTATGTGGCTAATCTAAAACCTTTTTCAGGTTCAAATTTTTTTACCGCTTGCATTAAACCAATATTCCCCTCAGAGATCATTTCATTTACTGGTAATCCATATCCTTTATATCCCATTGCAATTTTTGCAACCAATCTCAAATGACTCGTTACTAATTTTTCTGCTGCTTTAATATTACCAGTTGTTTTCCAATTTTTTGCCAACATATATTCTTCTTCTGCATCAAGCATAGGGAATTTTTTAATCTGTTCCAAATATGCAGATAGACCACCTTCATTACTTAAAATGGGCAAGTTATTATTTATTGCGGAATTCATAATGAGTTTATCTAATTAATTATTTATATTTTTCAATGATTTATTTATTAGTATTTCTTAGTATTTTTAAAATATTCTCAAGTTCTAGAGGTAAATTTGAGTTGAAAGTCATTTCTTTGCTTTTCGTGGGGTGAATGAAGCCTAGTGTCTTAGCATGAAGAAATTGTCTATTAAGATTATTTAAATTTTGCTCTATCAACGGATTAATGTTTTTAATTTTCTTAAACTTTTTTTTATATTTATCATCACCAACAATACTATTTCCTAAAAAATCCATATGAACTCTAATTTGATGGGTTCTACCTGTTTCTAGTTTACATTCTACTAAACTTAAAGTTGGTGTGTGTTTATTCTCAAAAATTTCAATAGTACTATAATTGGTAATTGCTTTTTTTCCCTTAGTCCGACTAACTTCCATCATTTGTCTATTCTTTGAACTTCGTGTTATTAAAGTTTCAATTTTTCCCTTAGAAGGTCTAACTTTTCCCCATATTAGTAATTGATAAACTCTTGTTATAGAGTGTTTATTAAACTGATTAGATAAGTTTTCATGTGATAGATTATTTTTTGCTATAACTACTAAACCTGATGTATTTTTGTCTATCCTATGTACTATTCCTGGTCTAAGTTCATCACCAATATTCGAAAGAGAATCCTTATCGTAATCTACTAATGCATTTACAATTGTATTGTCAAAATTTCCAGCTCCTGGATGCATCACAATACCTGCTGGTTTGTTTAGCACTATTATATCTTTGTCCTCATGAACAATATCTAATTTGAATTTAAATGGTTTCAGAGAAGGTTTTTTAGGCTCTGGGATTATTAATTCTATAATATCGTCTTTTAAAACCTTTTTGGCAGGATCTGAAATAACTTTATTATTAATCTTAAGCTTCTTACCTAAAATTAAGTTTTTTATTCTAGTTCTACTTATCTCATTTTCCTTACTATTAATAAAAACATCCACACGCATATTTTTATTACTTTCTTTTGCAATCAAATTTATTTTTTTTTTCATAAAATGATATATTAATATTATATGCGCTTGTAGCTCAACTGGATAGAGCGCCTGACTTCGGATCAGGAGGTTCTGGGTTCGACTCCTAGCAGGCGCACCAATTATTCACCCATGTTAATTAATGTTCCTTTAATTCGAGCTCTCAAAAAAGATAAATAAAATAGAACTATTCCAATGATTAAATAGATCAGGTTTAATAAATATGCTTGTTTCAAATTTGTATAATCAATCGACCCATTTAAAAGTATGTTTCTAGTCTCATCGAAAATATAAACAAGCGGTAAACCTTTTGCTATGAATTGAAATAATTCTGGTAGAATTTCTATTGGATAATATATGCATCCTAAAGGAGCTAGTAAAAATAGGGATGACCATGCAATATTTTCAAAAGATGGACCAAATCTAATTAGCCCTGAACTCACAAACAACCCAAGTGTTATTCCAAAAAGATATAAACTTAGAAATAGGAATAAAAGTGGTAATCCCAATTTTAAAATTGATACACCAAATAGAGGAGAGGTTAGCATTATTGCAGGAACCAATCCTATTAAAGTCCTTATCAAAGCAGTAAAAATTAATGAAACAATAATTTCTTTAAGCTTAAGGGGAGCAATAAACAAATTTGTGAAATTTCTACTCCAGATTTCTTCTAAAAAAAGCATGTTAAAACTAATGCTTGATCTAAAAAGAATATCGTAAAGTATTGCACACGTTAAAATTACTCCCAAAGTATTGCTATAGTAGTCACTATGTATTGAAAAGAACTTTGAGATAAAACCCCACAAAATTATTTGAATTGTTGGCCAATAAATTAAATCCAAAATTCTTGGTAAAGAACTTTTAATTAAATAAAAATGTCTCAGGAAAAGACCATACATTTTATTAAAATTCATACTTTTTCCCTTGTAAGTTTTAAAAAAACTTCTTCCATATTTTTTCTTCCATGTTTTTTAATTAATTCCTCTGGACTTCCCTCATCAATAATCGATCCTTTATTCATCATTAAAACTGAAGAACATAGTCTTTCTACCTCTGCCATATTGTGCGATGCTAATAGAATAGATGTTTTATTTTCCTGTTGATATTCCTCTAAAAAACTTCTAACGAAATCACCTGTTTCAGGATCAAGTGATGCTGTAGGTTCATCAAGAAGTAAAACTTTTGGATTATTAATTATTGATTTTGCAAGACTAACCCTATTTTTTTGACCAGATGACAACTCCCCAGTTAATTTATCTATAAATTCGTAGAGTCTTAATTTTTCACACAGATATTCAATTTTTGCCTTATGTTTGTTCACATCATAAAGCCTCCCATAAACTTCTAAATTTTGTCTAACTGTCAATTTTTTAGGCAACTCTATATAAGGTGATATAAAATTTAATTGATTTAGTAAATCTACACGTTGGTTTTCAATTTCGACACCATTTATTAAAACTTTTCCTTTTGATGGTTTTAATAAACCTAAAATCATTCCGATTGTAGTAGTTTTTCCACAACCATTAGGTCCAAGTATACCAATAATTTCATTTTGATTTACTTTAAAAGAAACGTCTTTTACTGCTTCTTTTGTATTATAAGTTTTTGATAATCCTATAACTTCAAGTGGTTTTTTCATTGAATCTTGATGCTCTTAATAACCTATCATTAATTGTTTTACCATATCCTCTATCAGGAATTTTACATACTGCAATCGAACTGTATTTCTTTTTTTTAATTTTTCTTAAAGTAGAATATAAATTTTTTGCGGCTTCTTTTAGATTTCCTTTTTGTGACAAAAAATAATAATTTGGTTTACTTACTTTTTTCTTTCTAATCAATAAGTATGCTTCATCTTTACGAATATTTTTTGCATTAAGTCTGATGGGCAAACCTGGTGAATAATGAACCTTAAGTTGACCTGGTGAAACGATTTTTGAAGGTTTGTTATTTATTGTTATTTTTTTTCCTAGTATTTTTTGAATAGTTGAAATATTTAAGCCTCCCAATCTTAAGATTTTAGGTTTCTCTCTAAGGTCAATAATTGTTGATTCTACACCAATAGATGATTTTCCGCCCTCAAGTATGTACTTAATTTTTTTTCCAAAATCTTCTTTTACATGATTAGATGTAACAGCACTAACTCTAGATGAGGGATTAGCACTTGGAGCTGCTAAAGGAAATTCTAAAATTTTTAGTAATCTTCTCGTGACCGAGTGCCGCGGAAATCTTACTGCCAATGTATTTTTTTTGTTAGTAATTATTTTTGAAATTTTTGATGATTTTTTAAGATTTAGTACAAAAGTTAAAGGACCAGGACAAAATTTTTTATATAGTTTAATAAAGTCATTGTTTAAATGACAATCTTTTTTCAAGCTTTGAATATTCAGATAATGAACTATTAGAGGGTTATTTTTTGGTCTTTTTTTAAGTTTATAAATTTTTTGACAGGCTTGGTCTGAGTAGGCATTACCCGCCAAACCATAAACTGTTTCTGTAGGTATAGCAATACACTCCCTTTTAAATAGAAGTTTTTTTGCTTTTTTAATATTTGCAAGATTAATTTTCATGTATTATCTGAGAGTATTATATGAAAGATAAAGATTTACCAAATGATTATGAGTCTTCGTCTCTGGAGGAATTAACTCTCGAAGCTAATAAGATAATTGAGGATTTAGAAAGTCAAAAAGATTTACAAAATTCAATTGAAAAATATCAAAATTTGATAAAACTTAACAATATCATCGAGAAAAAATTTAAAAAAAAAGTCACCGATATTAATACAATAACTAAAGATAATATATCTAAGATAACCTCAAAAAATAATGCAAAAAAAACTAAATAAAATTGCTAAAGACACAAATATTTTTTTAAAAAGATTTATTAAAAAGCAAAAAAAATCAGAACTGATTGTCCCAATGCAATATGGATTATTTTCGGGTGGTAAAAAAATAAGATCAAAAATACTAATTGATGTTGGTTCAATTTTTAATTTGAATTATAAAACCTTACTAATTATTGGTGCTGCTGTTGAATGTATTCATGCTTATTCACTTATTCATGACGATTTACCATGTATGGATAATGATTTAATAAGACGAGGTAAGCCTTCTACTCATATCAAATTTGGAGAGTCTACAGCTGTTCTTGCTGGAA
>CACMPD010000008.1 GCA_902615425.1 uncultured Pelagibacteraceae bacterium | reverse complement strand
GCAGCAGTAATTATTGGTAGAACAATGATTGGAAATCATTTTAAAAAAAAATTTAGTAAAAGGCCCCCTCCAGGAATAATTGTCACCGAAGTGGTAAAAAAGGAATTTGCTGAAACAATAGAGACCTTTGGTACTGCAATCTCAAAAAAATCTGAAACTTTCAAAATAAAAAAAGATGATCTTTTTGAAGATTTAAAATTGAAAGACTTTGTTAAAAAAGGAGATGTATTAATCAAATTGAAAAGTGGAAATATTGTAGCTCCATTCAGCGGAGTACTTGGTTATACTGGTCTTACAGAAGATATTCTTGTATCTAATAATATATTCATCATAACATTAGATGATAATTCAACTATTTACTCAGACATTAAAATTCCAGAGAATTATTCGGCATCTATTAAAAAAGGTCTTCCTGTTGACGTAAAATTATCTAGTTTTAAAGATAAAACTTTTTCAGGTGAAGTTGATTTTGTATCAAGCAGGATTAACGCCGATACTAGAAGTATATTATCCAGAATTAAAGTGCAAAATAATGATCTCGAACTAATCTCGGGATCTCTTTTAGAAGTAAGCGTTAAATTTAATCTTAGAAACTCATTAAGTGTACCTGATACAAGTGTGATGATTGAAGGCGACAAATCCTATGTTTACAAAATAAATGGCGATAATGTTGCAAATAAAACTGAGGTTAAAACAGGTCTAAGAAGTAATAAAAACATCGAGGTAATTTCTGGATTAAGTGAAGGGGAAATAATCGTCGCGGAAGGATTAAAAAAAGTAAGACCTAGAGGAAAAATAAAACCTATTACAAAATAAATGTTTATTACTGAACTAAGCATAAAAAGACCAGCTGTTTCTTGGGTAATGTCTTTAATCTTAATTATTTTTGGTTTATTTGTCTTTTGGAAATTACCAGTTAGAGAATTACCAAATGGAATACAACCGCCTGTAGTCCAAGTCCAAGTAGATTATAAATCTGCATCAGCATCAATTGTGGATCAAGAAGTTACTCAAGTCGTTGAAGATGTAATTGGAGGTGCTGAAGGTATAAAAAATATAGACTCAAAATCTGAAAATGGAAGAAGCACAATTAATGTAGAGTTTGATACTAGTATTGATTTAGATAATGCTGCAAACGATATAAGAGAGAGAGTTGCGAGAGTTGTAGATAATTTACCATCTGAGTCTGATCCTCCTCAAATATTAAAAAGGGCAGCTGGTTTTACTACGACTATGTGGTTGTCGTTATCATCTGCAACTTGGAGTGATCTTGAATTAGGAGACTATGCAGAAAGATATTTAGTGGATCAGTTTTCTAGTATTAAAAATGTTGGAAGAATTCTTGTTGGTGGTCTAAGAGAATTAAGTATCAGAGTTTGGATAGATCCAATTAAACTTGCTGCAAATGATTTAACTATTAAGGAAGTCGAACTTGCGATGCGTGGAGAAAATATAAGTCTACCAGCTGGTACTCTTGAGGCAGATAATATTGACCTGACATTAAATTTAGATAAATCATACAATGACATAAATTCGATAAAACAATTACCAATCAAAAAAACAAATAATAAAGTCATTTTGTTATCTGATGTTGCTGATATTGAATTTGGACCTGTTTCAGAAAAAACACTTTTTAAAGCTCAAACAAAAGATCAGGTTAATTTAAGGACAGTGGGTATTGGTATTTATGCAAGAAGTGGAGCTTCAACAGTCGAACTTTCGAATGAAATCAAAAAAAAGATAGTAGAAGTTAAAAAATCTTTACCAAGTGAATTAGATTTAAGAGTTTCATTTAATAGAGCAAACTACGTGGAGGCTGCTATTGAAGAGGTATATAAAACCCTTTTGATTGCTTTTGTATTAGTGGTACTAATAATTTATTTATTTCTTGGTAATCTTAAAGCTGTAGTCGTTCCAGCGATTGCTCTTCCAGTAAGCTTAATAGCATCTTTTTTAGGTCTTTATATTTTTGGGTTATCCATAAATATATTTGTTCTTTTAAGTTTTATTCTAGCAATTGGAATAATTACTGATGACTCCGTGATTATGACTGATGCGATATATCGAAGAATAGAAAATGGAGAAACTCCACTAGTTGCTGCTTATAAAGGGTCCAAACAAATTTCATTTGCAATCATAGCAACCACACTAATTTTAGTAGCTGTATTTTTACCACTGATATTCATAGAGGGAATCTCAGGAACATTATTTAGAGAAACAGCAATTGCATTATCATTTTCAATAGTTGTCTCATCATTTGTTGCTCTTACTTTGTCGCCAATGCTCGCTAGTAAATTTTTAAATAAAAAGACTTCAAAGAGGATTTTGATTCAAAAATTTGAAAAAGTATTTTTAGGATTTTCAAAATTCTATAGAGAGACTTTAGATGTAATTGCTCACAAAACAAAATCAGTGGGTTCTTTTATTGTATTTATAATTATTTGCTCTGTATTGTTGTTTAGTTTCTCTAAAAAAGAATTATTGCCGATGGAAGATCGTGGTGCTTATTTAATCATTGGCGCAACAGATGAAGGAAGCTCTTTTGAGTACACACAAGAACAAGCACAAAAGGTAGAAGCTAGATTAATTCCACTTTTACAAGCTGAAGATAGTCCATACTCAAGATTTATTATGAGAGTACCTGGATTTGGTAGTTCTGCAAACTCATATAATAGTTTTATCATAATTGCACTTTTAGATGACTGGAAAAATAGGAAAAAAGGACAGCAAGTTGTTTTAAGAGAGGCTATTGGAAAAATTGTTACATTACCTCAAGCTCTTGCATTTCCAATATCTCCACAATCAATCAGGGTATCTAATTATAATAAGCCAGTACAAATGGTTATTTATGGAAGTACCTATGAGGAACTTGAAGAAATTCAAAAAAGAGTAATTAGAAAATTAAGATCAAATAAAAGTCTCTCAAGAATTGAGTCTGATTACAATCGAAACAAACCTGAGGTGAAATTAGTTATTAATAAAAATAAAGCTAAAGATTTAGGTGTATCAACAAAAGCAATAGGAGAAACACTTGAAACTCTTTATGGGGGGAAAAAAATTACAACTTTCAATAAATTAGGTAAAGAATACCCAATTGTAGTTCAGCAATATTTATCTGATAGAAGGAATAAAGAAGGAGTTTCAAAAATTTTTGTTCGTTCTGAAACAAATGGAAAACTAATTTCTTTATCAAATTTAGTTAGTTTTAAAGAGGAGGGTTCAGCGAAACAACTTGCAAGATACAATAGACAACGAGCAGTCACGATATCTGCAAATATTAATGAAGGATACACTTTAACTGAGGCGATAAAATTCTTTGAGAGTATCATGGCAGATTTGGCTCCAAAAAATCAAATTACCTGGAAAGGTAAATCCGAGGAAATTAAAGAGACTAGTAATGAATTATTTATAATTTTTGCCCTCGCATTGCTCACAGCTTACTTGGTAATGGCAGCAACGTTTAATTCATTCATTCATCCATTCATTATAGTTTTGACAGTTCCTTTGGCAATTTTTGGTGGGTTAGTGTTTATTTTATTTTTAAATAGTTCAGTTAATATTTTTTCTCAAATCGCTTTGATAATACTTATCGGTATATCAACTAAAAATAGTATTTTAATTGTTGATTATGCCAATCGAATAAGGACTACAGGAAAAAGTATTGAATTAGCTGTGAAAGAGGCTTGTGCAGTAAGATTTAGGCCTATCATTATGACATCATTAAGTACAATGATAGCAATGATACCTTTGGTTATAGGGAATATTGGCCCAGGCGCAGGTGAAGGATCAAGATTAGCTGTGGGAGCAACCATCTTGGGTGGTATGATAATTTCAACTTTTTTCACATTATATGTTACTCCATCTATGTATTTAGCTTTAGCAAAAAACACCAAAAGGATTGATATAATAGACCTGGAGTTAAAAAAAGAACTCTCTAAAAAATAATATATTTATTTTTATTTAAAGAATTGCTGCAACTCAATAATTGTTTTTTATAAATATTAGATTGTTTCTCAACTTTTTTAGCTAATCCAATAACTTTTTTATTTTTTTTATAATGCTTAAAATTTCCCCAGCCCTCATGATAGGCCAAATATTGTTTAAAAGCATCTTGTTTGGAAATTTTTAAAATTGTTTCTGATTTACTAGTATACCAACCAATGAAATCAACACTATCTTTAAATCTAGCTCTTGTTGCTAACTTATTTCCTGTTTCTTTTTTATATTGTTCCCAAGTCCCTTTTACTGCCTGAGAGTATCCAAATGAACTTGATGGGCGTTTATAAGGGATTACTTTAAATATTTTTTGTCTAGCTGGCTTAGCTAACCAGTCAAAATCTGACTCCATTTTTATAATAGCTAATTGAATATAAATAGGAGTACCCCATTTTTGCTCTGTTTTTTTTGTATACTTGTACCAGAGATAACGCTCATTAAATATTGAACAACTATTTGCAGTATTTGACGGAATTGATGAGCATCCTGTTAAGAAAAAAATAAATAATATAACAAATTTATTTTTTAGTGATCCCATATTTATTTATAAGATTCTTAACAAAAATTACAACTATCACCCCTAATAAATTTCCAAACAGATCTGACCACTGAAAACTCCTTTCAGGAATTAACATATGAAACACCTCTAATAAAACTGAAATTACTAAAAGATAATATAAAACTAATTTTAATTTTTCTGAATTTAAAAAAGTTAAATATCCTAAAAAAGTAACCAATCCGAAAGCGTAAAAGTGGTTAGAGGATATTTGGAGAAAATCTGATGTAATTTGTGGTTGAACTTTACAATTATCAAAAAAAACACATCCCAATAAACTCCCAGGGAATAAATATAAGATGATTAATAATAAATTAATTACATAAAAAAATATTTTAAATTTTGAAAAAAAATTTATCATTTAATTTGATAGTTTTATTTATAAATTTAATTTAAACATAATTATATGAGTTTTTTAATATTAGTGAGGCATGGACAAAGTACTTGGAATTTAGAGAAAAAATTTACTGGTTGGGTTGATGTTGATTTGACCGAAAAAGGTATATTGGAGGCAAAAAAAGCAGGATTTTTATTGAAAAACAAAAACATCAAAATTGATTTTTATTACACTTCTCTTCAATTAAGAGCAAATAATACTCTTAAAATAATTCAACAAGAATTAGATGATAAAAAAAATTTTACTAAAGCTTGGCAATTGAATGAGAGACATTACGGAGCACTAACTGGTTTGAATAAAATTGAAATGAGTAAAAAAATTGGCGAGGATAAAATTTATGAGTTTAGAAGATCATGGGATCTAAGACCAGATCCACTAAAAAAGGAAAGTCCATTTCATCCACTTAATATTGATACTTATAAACAAATTCCGAGAGAATTATTACCTGACACTGAGTCTTTAAAAGACACTTATGCAAGAGTTATAAATTTTTTTGAAGAACACGTGAAAGAAAATTTAAAAAAAAATAATGTTTTAATATCTGCACACGGAAACTCTATTAGGGCTCTATGTAAGAATTTATTTAATTTAGATAATAAACAAATTTCTAATTTAGAAATACCCACTGGAAACCCTATGTTGATAGAATTTAGAGAAAATTTTGCAATAGCGAAATGTGAATATCTTGATAAGGAAAGAGCTAAAGATCTTTTAGTTTTTTGAAGACATCTAAATTTGTTAAATGATAAAATTTTTTTTTACTTTGAAAACCATTTAATTTATTTTCTTTTCGTAAATTATCCCATATTTTTGTAATAGAAAAATTTGAGACTCTATATTCTTTAAATAAATTTTTGTTTAGAATTTGACAACCAATATATATCAAATCGTTTTTTTCATTTTTTTTTATCAAATCATTTTCCAATGTGAAATCACCTAAAAAATTTTCATCAAAACTCAATTCTTTATTTGAAAGCAGGAGAACATTATTTAGTTTATTAGAAAAATAAAAATTTTGCATTTGAGTGATTTCATGAAGATAATCTTTGTGCCATAAAGTATCAGGGTTAAAAATTATAAAGTCGTTATCATCTGAATTATTGATCAAATTTAATATTCCTCCACCTGTATTAAGTATCTCATTTTCCTCTTTGATTATTTGAATATTTATTGGAAACTTTTTATTTTCAATAAATTTTGAGATTTGATCACCTAAATGAAATGTGTTGATAAATATTTTTTGAACACCCAATTTCAAAGTTAAATTTATGCAGACTTCTAACATTGTTTTATCATTTAATTTCAAAAGAGGTTTAGGTGTCTTTAAAGTAAGCGGATTTAACCTCGATCCGAAGCCTGCGCATAATATCAAAGCTGTTTTAATTCTCATTTAATCTTTTTAAAATTTTGACTTAATAAATTTTTCAAATCGATGAATATCCGATTTTGATCAATTCGCATATTAATCAGTTGCCATGTATAAGGAATAAATCTTAAGTAATTTTTTTTTCTATCCCTGAGTGCTAGGCGGGTAAATATTCCAATAATTTTAAGATTTCTTAAAACTGATAATATTTCAAAATCATTCTTAAATTTTTTAATATCCAAGTTTTTTTGTTTTTTTATATAAAACTTAAAAATTTTCTCCTTAAAAGAGTAAGAAGTTTTTAGCCTCACATCATCTATTAAAGAAGCTAAATCATAAGCTTTGTTACCAATTAATGCGTCCTGACTATCAATAAGACCTATTTGGTTTTTAACTGACATTAAATTTGAAACATGAAAATCTCTGTGGACGAAAATATTATCTTTTAATTTTAATTTCAAAGTTAATTCTTTAATAATCTTTTTAAATTTTTTACAAAATCTTTTTTTTCTTAATTTTGATAAATTATTTTTTGCATACCAATCACAAAATAAATTAGCTTCATTTATTAAAATCTTTTTATCATATTTTGGAATTATATAATTTTGATTTCTAAAATTTTTTACTTTTCTATGTTTGATGGACTGTATTTGTATTAACAATTTAATTATTCGATTAAAATAGCTTAGTTTATTTTTGCCCATTTTTTTTAATGTTTTGAAAACAGTTTCATTTCCAAAATCTTGTATTTCAATGAAATTTTTATCATATCTCTGGGTATATAATCGTGGTGCTAAAATTTTGTTCTTGTTTAAAATTTTATTCATTGCATCGTATACAAGTAAATTTTTAAATTTTTCTTTTTTGGCATAAACAACGATAGAGGATTTACCATTTACTTTTTTTCTAAAAAAACTTCTAAAAGATGCATCTCCCTTTATTTTTATTAATTTTGGCATTCAGGAATAGAAGCTATAAACCTTTAATTTGAACAGATCTAGTTTTGTGATCTTTTCCATACTCGAAAACTAATTCTATCAAATTTTTTGGTTTTTCTTTAATTATTTGTGGCCATTCTACTAAAGTAATTGTGTTTTTATTATCCTCAAATAAATCTAAATTTTTAATTTCCTCAGTAGATTTTAATCTAAATAGATCATAATGATTTATCTTGAAATCATTTATTTGATACTCATTTAACAAATTAAAAGTGGGACTCGTAACTTCTGTTATCTCCAATTTATTAAGTTTTTGAAATTGATTAATAAGATATCTAATAAAAGTAGTTTTTCCTACCCCGATTTCACCATATAAAAAAATAAAGCATCCAGGCTTGATTTTTTTTAAAAATGTACTGGCGAGTTCCTCTGTTTCTTTTTCTGAAGATAAATCTATTTTATCACTTTTAATAGCGGTAGGCATTAGGTTTAAAAGGACCTTCGACTCCGACACTTATATAGTCCGCCTGTTCTTTTGATAATTTGGTTAATTTTGCTCCAACTTTCTTAAGATGAAGTGTGGCAACCTTCTCATCTAAATGTTTTGGTAAAACATAAACTTTGTTGTCATAGTTTTTATGATTATTCCAAAGCTCTATCTGGGCAATCACTTGGTTAGTAAACGATGCGCTCATTACAAAACTTGGATGACCTGTGGCACAACCTAAATTAACTAATCTACCTTCTGCTAATAAAATAATCCTTTTTTTACTTGGTAATTCTATCTCGTGAACTTGGGGTTTTACTTCAGTCCATTTATAATTTTTCAAAGCTTCAACTTGAATTTCGTTATCAAAGTGTCCTATGTTACACAAAATTGCTCTATCTTTCATTTCTCTCATATGATCAGCTGTAACAATATCTTTGTTACCAGTTGCTGTAACGACGATGTCAGCTTTGCTAATTGCCTCTTCCATCAAAACCACTTCGTAACCCTCCATTGCTGCTTGTAATGCACAAATTGGATCAGCTTCTGTAACTAATACTCTAGCACCACTTTGTCTTAAAGATGCAGCACTTCCTTTACCGACATCTCCAAATCCAGCAACTATAGCAATTTTTCCAGACATCATAACATCTGTAGCTCTTCTTATGCCATCAACTAAACTCTCTCTACATCCATAGAGATTGTCAAATTTAGATTTGGTGACAGAATCATTTACATTTATTGCAGGCACTAACAAAGTTTTATCTTTTTCCATTTTATTAAGAGCTTTAATGCCTGTTGTCGTCTCCTCTGAAACACCTTTCACATTTTTAAGTAATTCTTTATACTCTTGATGCATCATTGCAGTGAGGTCTCCTCCATCATCTAAAAGCATGTTAGGCGCCCAATCTTTTTTACCCTCAATAGTTTGTTTAATACACCAAATATATTCCTCTTCAGTTTCTCCCTTCCAAGCATATACTGGAATCCCAGCTTTGGCGATTGCAGCTGCTGCATGATCTTGGGTCGAAAAAATATTACAAGATGACCATCTTACCTCCGCACCTAAAGCAACAAGTGTTTCAATTAAAACAGCTGTTTGAATAGTCATGTGCAGACATCCAATAATTTTCGCTCCTTTTAGCGGTGACTTTCCAGAGTATTCTTCTCTTAAAGCCATTAAGCCAGGCATTTCACTCTCTGCTATTGAAATTTCTTTTCTTCCAAACTCAGCTTGGGTCAAATCTTTAACTTTGAAATCTTCCATGGTGCGTCTTCTAGCAATAAAGAATTAATTAATCAATATAACTCTTTAAGCATTTGGAAATATAATTTCCATACTTGCTCCTTTTTTGTCTAATCTGTTAGATGCTCTTATTGTAGCATTATGTAAATCGACTAAATTTTTAACTATATTTAAACCAAGTCCTGAATGTTGTCCAAATTTATCAGGTCTATTACTATAAAATCTTTTAAATATTTTATTGGTATCTTTTTCTTTAAATCCTTGTCCTTCATCTAAAATATTGATTGAAACTTTATCATTTTCTAATTTTGAAACCTTAACAATTACATCTTTGTTATCACCACTGAAAGATATTGCGTTATCCAAAAGATTAGCAACTATTTGTTCAATTCTATTTTCTATTCCATTTATCAAATATTTGTTTTTTCCATCGTTCGAATAAGAAATATTTATTCCTCTTTTTAATTTATAAATATTATTAAAATCATCTACGACTGATTTAATAATTGGCTCGATATCAAGTTTTTTAATTTTTTCTCTACTTAACGCAACTTCATCTTTTAGCATTTGTGAATAATCTGTAATTAATCTTTCAATTCTTTGAACATCATGACTCAAAATATCAATTAATTTAACCCTTTGCTCAACATCAGTCGTATCATGTAAAATTTCAGACGCACTCTTGAGAGAAGCTAGAGGATTTCTTATTTCATGAACTAAATCTGTTGAAAAATTTTCAGCATGTGAAATCCTTTTAGTTAATTCATTTGTCATATCATCTAGTGATTTTGAGAGTAATCCTAGTTCATCATTTCTTTTTTTTAAAATATCAAGATTAGTAACTTTCGGATCTTTATTTCTGATTGTTTCAGTGTATGTTACTAAATTTTTAATTGGTTTTAAGAAATATCTATTTAAAACAAATGAGAAAATTAATATTACTAAACCAATAGCTAAAGCTGTTCTAATTACAAAAGTCTTTCTTTCATCTATAGCTGCTTTAACATCATTTGCATTTTCTGTAATAGCTAAATAGCCAATGTTTTCACCTTTTTGCATTACATTTTTAATTGTTGTCAGCTTAAATTTATTGAACTCTTCTTGGGTAAAAGTAAAAGGTGTTCCAAAATTTTTAGAAGATGCGTAATTTAAAAGTACATCATTAAGAGAAACAACGTTATTATTTCCAACATCAATATTTTTTTTCTCAGTAATTTCTTTAGTTTTTTTTTCAGTTAACACTTCAAATTCAACAATATCTAATCTTTGTGAAAACGATCTAGGATCAAGATCTAAGGTATCTGTATCCCCAATTAAGTTTAGTTGATTATCAAAAAATATCACTCTATCTAAATTTTGAAAAAGAAATCTTGTGGAAAAAAGAAATTTTCTGATATCATCTTCTACAAATTCGACATTTAGTCTTGTCAAATTATCAATAGTATTATTAATCACTTCAATGTGATTAGATGATTTTTTTTTTATTAAATTTGGTTGAACATTTTTTAAGTAAATAAAAAGAAAAATTCCAATAATTGTAAAAAAAATAAAATTAATAAATAAAAATTTTTTTAATATAGATAAGTTTTTAAGAAGGTTGCTTAACATTAGCTAACATTCCACCTATATCCACTTCCATATCTAGTTTCTATAGCTGAAAATTCAGGATCAACCTTTTTAAATTTTTTTCTTATTCTTTTCACATGACTGTCTATTGTTCTGTCTTCTATATCGGTATCTTCCCTGTAGGCTATATCCATCAACTGAGCTCTTTCTTTGATTATACCTGGTCTTTTTGCTAATTCCTTAACTAATAAAAATTCGGTCGTTGTAAGTTTATCTGGCAATTGTTTACCATTCCATTCACACTCTAATTGTGAAGGATCTAGTTTTAATTTACCATGAGATATTATACTTTTGTTTTCCTCTATAATTTCTTTTGAATCTTTCTTTCTGAGTTGCACTCTTATTCTCTCAATCAACACTTTAATTGAAAAGCCTCCAGATTTTTTTATGAAATCATCTGCTCCTAACTTTAATCCAAGCAATTCATCAATTTCATCATCTTTAGAGGTCAAAAAAATAACTGGTAATGAAGTTTTTTTTCTTAGCTTTTTAAGTAGCTCTTCTCCATCCATTTTTGGCATTTTAATATCAACGATTGCAAGATCCGGTGGGGTTCTAGTTAAGCCAATTAAAGCGCTTTCTCCATCAATATATGTTTGAACTTTAAATCCCTCTTTCTCTAAAGCTATACTCAGACTTGTTAAAATATTTCTATCATCATCGACAAGGGCAATTGTTTGTTTCTGCATACTCAATTATAAAAATACTAAATTGTTCTAATTTGGGCAATTAAATTAATGAAGTGTACCCCAATTTTCTCCGGTATTTAGATCAACCGTTAAAGGTATGGAAAAAGAATGCTGTTCACTCTTAACAACACTAGACATTTCATCAATTATAATTTTACTGATTCTTTTTGCTTCTTCTTTGGGAGTTTCAAAAATTAACTCGTCATGGATTTGCAACAACATTTTTGTATTTTGATTTTTTTGATCACTTAATTTTTTATCAAGTCTTATCATGGCTAATCTCATTATTTCTGCAGCTGAGCCTTGAATTGGAGCATTTATTGCTGCGCGCTCTTGGAAATTTCTAATATTATAGTTTTTATCATTGATATTAATAAAATGTGACCGTCTTCCAAAAATATTATTCACAAATCCACTTTTTCTACAAAACTTTATTGTTCGGTCCATATAAATTTTAATTTCAGGAAATTTCAAAAAATAAGCATTGAGGAATTCCTCAGCCTCATGATTTGTAACATTAATTTGTTTTGCTAATCCATATTGTGAAATCCCATATATAATTCCAAAATTTATAGCTTTAGCTTTTCTTCTCTGATCCTGATTTACTTTTTTTATATCAACATTAAAAATTTGACTAGCTGTGAGTGAATGAATATCTTCGTTGTTATTAAAAGCTTTTTTTAATCCCTTCACGTCAGCCAAATCAGCTAAAATTCTCATCTCAATTTGATTATAATCTGCAGAAATTAAAACATGATCTTTTTTAGCTATAAATGCTTTACGAATATCTTTACCATCTTCAGATTTAATTGGAATATTTTGTAAGTTTGGATCGCTTGATGCTAATCGGCCAGTTGTAGTAGCTGCTAATAAAAAAGAGGTATGTACCCTTTGTGTGTTAGGATTGATATGTTCCGGCAAGGAATCTGAGTAGGTATTTTTCAATTTAGATACCTGTCTCCAATCTAATACTAATTGGGGAAACTTATGACCTTTAAATGCTAAATCTTCTAAAACCGAAGCGCTTGTTGCAAAACTTCCTTTTTTTGTTTTTTTTAAATCTGCAATTTTAAGATCATTATATAATATTTCTCCCAGTTGTTTTGGTGATGCAATATTAAATTCCTTTTTAGATATTTTAAAAACATCATTTTGAATTTTAATAATCTTTTTTTCAAATTTATTGGATAATGATTTTAAAAATTTATTATCTATTTTAACTCCCTCAATTTCCATAAAAGCAAGAATTTTTAATAAAGGTTTTTCAAATATCTCATAAATATTTATCATTTTTTCATCCTTTAAACTTTTTTGAAATTTTTTGTATAATCTAAATGTGATATCAGCATCTTCAGCTGCGTAATCTTTGGCTTTTTCAACATCTACCTCACTGAAATTAATTTCCTTTTTTCCTGTCCCAACTAAATCTTTAAAAGATATTGTTTTATGGTTTAAATGAATTTCTGACAATGTATCCATATTATGTCTATTTTTTCCTGCATCAAGAACATAGGACATCAGCATAGTATCTTCCATTGAAGTCATATTAATTCCGTGTTTGAAAAAAACTATAAAATCAAATTTTATATTTTGACCTATTTTTTTGATACTAGGATCCTCAAGTAAAGGTTTTAACTTTTTTAAAACTAAATCTTTTTCGATACATTTGTTAGATTTATGACCGATAGGAATATAACAAGCTTTTCCAATTTTTGAGCTTAATGAAACACCGACTAGATCTGCCTGATGAGGATCTAATGAATTTGTTTCGGTATCTACTGCAACTTCACCTAACTCCTCAGCTTCAGTTATCCAGTTGTCGATTTGTTCCAAATTTTCAATTAGATAATATTCTTTTTTATTGATTGCTTTTTGATTTTTTTCAATTTTAACCTCGTTTTTGATACTTGTTAAATTTGGTTCTCCATATGCAGAGATAGCTGAACTCAACAATCTATTAAATTCCATCTCCCTCAAAAATTTATAGAGTTTATCTTTATCAATACTTTTTAATTCAAGATCAGTTAGATTTTTATTTACGGGAGCATCACTTTTTAATGTCACTAGTTTTTTACTTATCAAAGCCTTATCTTTATTCTCAATGAGTGTTTCTCTTCTTTTGTTTTGTTTAATTTCATGAGCAGATTTTAAAAGTTTTTCAAGATCTCCATATTTATTAATTAATTCTGCAGCTGTTTTAACACCAATTCCAGGAACTCCTGGTACATTATCGCTGCTATCACCAGCTAAAGCCTGGACATCAATTACCTTACTTGCACCTACACCAAATTTATTTTTAATATCTTCCTCTGAAATAAACTTGTTTTTCATTGGATCATAAATTCGAACGTTTTTTTTATATAATTGCATTAAATCCTTATCTGAGGACACTATTGTTACTTTTGCACCTTCTTTTAAAATCATTTCAACATACGTTGCAATTAAGTCATCAGCTTCATAATTTATCAATTCCAATGAAGGTAAATTAAAAGCTAATACTGATTTTCTGATGTAATCAAATTGAGGAGCTAAATCATCAGGTGCTTCAGCTCTATTAGCTTTGTAATCACTATAAATTTCGTTTCTGAAAGTTTTTCTAGCAGAGTCAAATATAACTGCAAAATGTGTTGGTTTTTGTAAATTTTGATTTGACTTTGAGTCCTCTAGAAGTTTAAAAAGCATACTGCAAAAACCACTCACTGCACCCGTCGGTAATCCATCACTTTTACGCGTTAATGGTGGTAACGCATAATACGCTCTAAAAATGTAACCTGATCCATCAATTAAATAAAAATGATCTGTTTTTTTAATTTTTCCCATTAGAAATTAATATAGATTATAGACAGAAATAAGAGTATTATTTTTTATGGAACTTATAAAGCAAAATACACAAGCCCAAATAATTAAATCAATACTTGTAATTTTTTTAGGTTCTTTGTTACTTGCTGTCTCAGCAAAAATTAAAATTCCTTTCTATCCAGTTCCAATGACAATGCAAACTTTTGTAGTTCTTTTTATTGGAATAAGCTTTGGATATAAAATAGGTGTTGCGACAATTGGTTTATATTTGATTGAAGGAATTGCAGGTCTTCCTGTGTTTTCAAATTCTCCAGAAAGAGGAATAGGTTTAGCTTATTTTACAGGTCCAACAATGGGATATCTAATGGGATTTCTTTCAGCTTGTTTTTTAGCTTCTTTTGTAAAATTAAGAGATAATTATTTAATCATTTTCTCTAAACTTATACTTGCAGTATCAACAATCTATATTTTTGGTATTTTGTGGTTAGGGACATTAATTGGATGGGACAAACCTATATTCGATTTAGGTGTTAAGCCTTTTCTATTAGCTGAAATATTTAAAATAGTTTTACTTGTGCTTATTGCTAAGAAAATTTTTAAATTTAGAAAACTTATTTAGGTGATCTTTTAGATAAAATTCTTTGAAGAGTTCTTCGATGCATTTTTAGTCTTCTTGCTGTCTCTGAAACATTTCTGTTACACAATTCAAAAACTCTGTGTATATGTTCCCATTTTACTCTATCTGCTGACATTGGATTTTCAGGTGGAGCCGCTTTTTTAGCAGGATCAGCTAAAAGAGCTTTTTCAACATCATCTGCATCTGCAGGTTTAGCCAAATAATCTATTGCACCCTCTTTTATTGCTGCAACAGCAGTTGGAATATTTCCATATCCTGTTAACATTATTATTCTACTTTCAGGATTAGAGGTCTGAATTTGTTTTACAACTTCTAAACCATTGCCATCGCCCAACCTCAAATCAACAACAGCGAATCCTGGTTTTTTTGCTTTGACTGTATCAATTCCTTTTTGCACACCCTCAGCTTGAATAACTTCAAAACCCTTTTTTTCCATAGCCCTAGCTAATCTTTCTCTAAATGGATTGTCATCATCAACAATTAATAGTGATTTATTGTTGAAATCAGCTAAATTTTGTAATGCGCCTTCGTTTTTCATAAGATCAATATGGGAATTTTTTTCCACAATTCAATAGGTCATTATTTGCTTTACATTAGGTAAGTATTGAATTAATTGCTCGATTCATTAAAGTTTTTTTAAATAAAAAGACTTTTTTTTGTTAAATTTTTTTTGGGGGGCATGAAAAATGCAAAAATTTAAGTCGGTTGAGGAACTAGTTAATCAACTGAGACCAGACAAACCGGTTTATTGTATTAGAAAGAAATCAATTCTTTCAGCTTCCAAATTTTTTCAAAAAAACTTTCCAGGTAAAATTCTATATGCTGTCAAAACAAATCCTCATCCTGAGGTAATTAAAACTTTATTAAAAAGCGGTATTAATCAATTTGATGTTGCCTCAGTGGAGGAGATAAAAGCAGTCAGAAAATTTGATCAAGTATCTAAGTGTTCTTTCATGCACACAATTAAAAGTAGAGAAGATATAAGTGAAGCATACTTCAAATATGGAGTCAAAACATTTGCACTTGATACTAAAGATGAATTGATAAAAATTATTGAAAGCACCAGCAATGCAAAAGATTTAGAATTATTTGTAAGAGTGGCTGTATCAAATGAACATGCTGAAATTGACTTATCAAAAAAATTCGGTGCTATAAATTCAGAGGCGGCAGGACTTTTAAGATTAATAAAACAACATTCAAAAAAGATTGGATTAAGTTTTCATGTAGGATCGCAATGTATGCATCCAATTTCATACTCAAAAGGGATTTCCGAAATTGCAAATATAATAAAGAAAACGAAAATTGTTCCTGATTATTTAAATATAGGAGGCGGCTTTCCAACTATCTATCCAGATTTAATTCCACCCTCTTTAGAGAGTTATTTTGATGAAATTAAGAAAGGTTTAGAAAATTTAAAGATTGAAAAATTACCAGAAATAATTTGTGAACCAGGTAGAGCCTTAGTTGCTGAAAGTGGTTCAACTATAGTTCGGGTTAACTTAAGAAAAAAACAAAAACTTTATATAAATGATGGAACTTATGGAACACTTTTTGATGCAGGAACACCAAATATTGTTTTTCCATCTAAAATGATAAAAGATAATTCAAACAAAATTATTTCAAAAAAATTAACTCCATTTGATTTTTATGGACCAACATGCGACAGCATGGATTATATGAAAGGTCCTTTCCTTTTACCTAATAATATTAAAGAAAATGATTATATAGAACTTGGTCAATTAGGTTCATACGGCCTTACCTTTAGAACACAGTTTAACGGTTTCTATTCTGATAAAATTTATGAAGTTGAAGATAATGCTATAATGAGCCTCTATAACAAAGACAGCAACAAAGATACTTTAGTTGCTTAATGTCAAAAAACAAAAATCTAGGCCATAATAGTAAAAAAGACTTTCTTAAAAATCCAGTTGAACATATAGATATTACATCTTTTGACACTAGAAAAATTATTTCATCAATGGAGAAAATGTCATTTGTATCAAGAGAAACTGCAAATGCAGCAAACATCTATAATGAAATGTTAAAAGATAAAGATTGTACAATTTTTCTAACTTTAGCTGGTTCGACCTCAGCAGCTGGTTGTATGAATATTTACAAAGATTTAGTCAAATACAATATGGTAGATGCAATCGTTGCAACTGGTGCTTCGATAATTGATATGGATTTTTTTGAGGCATTAGGATTTAAGCATTATCAAGGTTCTCAATTTCAAGATGATACTGAACTTAGAAAAAATTATATTGATAGAATATACGATACGTACATTGACGAAGATGAATTGCAAATTTGTGATAAGAAAATTTGTGAAATAGCTGATAACTTGGAGCCTAGAAGCTATACCTCTAGAGAATTTATTTACGAAATGGGAAAATATCTTAAAAAAAACTCAGTAAAGAAAGACTCTTTAATTGAAACTGCCTATGATCACAATGTGCCAATATTCTGTCCTGCTTTTACAGATTCTAGCGCTGGTTTTGGTTTAGTAATTCATCAAGAAAAGAACCCGAAATCTCATATTACAATAGACTCTATAAGAGAATTTCGAGAATTAACTGAAATAAAAATTAAATCAAAAGGTTCTGGATTATTTATGATAGGCGGCGGAGTGCCAAAAAATTTTATTCAGGACACAGTCATATGTGCTGAACTTTTAGGTAAAGATGTTGAAATGCATAAATATGCAGTGCAAATTACTGTAGCAGACTCAAGAGATGGTGCGTGTAGCAGTTCAACTTTAAAAGAGGCAAGTTCATGGGGCAAAGTTGATGTCACAAAAGAACAAATGGTTTTTGCTGAGGCAACAAGTGTATTACCTTTAATTGCAAGTGATGCATATCATAAAGGTGAATGGAAAAATAGAGATAGAAAAAACTTTACAAAAATTTTTGGATAAAACATTGCAATATCTTTCAAATAAAAAAGGGTTTCTTGGAATAGAAAATAAATTCAATTTTAAAGAAAAAGTTGTAATTGTTCCTTTTGGTCTAGAAAAAACAGTGAGTTATGGTGGTGGAACTAAAAATGGCCCAAAAGAGATTATTAAAGCTTCACATCAAGTTGAATTATATGATGAGGAATTGAATTGTGAACCTTACAAAAAAATAGGTATTAAAACTTTAAAACCTTTTAAGATTGATAAGAATATTAAAAAAGCTCTAAAAAAGATAGCTGAAGTAAATAAAGAAATTCTTAATAATAAACTTTTTCCAATGACTTTTGGTGGTGAACATTCAATCACACCAGGATGCATTGTTCCATTTGTTAAAAAACACAAGAACATCTGCCTTTTACATTTTGATGCTCATGCAGATTTAAGAGAAAGTTACAATGGTGAGAAATTTTCACACGCGTCTGCAATCAGAAGATGCTTAGATTATAAGAATGTTTCAATAATCTCATTTGGAATTAGAAATATTTCTAAAGAGGAGATACCTTTTTTAAAAAAAAACAAATCTAGAATTAGTATTTTTTGGGCAAAAGATAAGGCAAAATGGAATTTAAAAAAATTTAAAAAACTAATTAAAAATAAGACTGTTTATATAACTTTCGATGTAGATGGTTTAGATTCGAGTATCATGCCTGCAACTGGAACACCTGAACCTGGTGGTTTACTATGGGATGAAGTTTTAGATATAATTAAGATTGCAGCCAAAAACTCAAACATCGTAGGCGCAGATATAAATGAGCTCGCACCGATTAAAGGATTTAATTCCTACAATTTTCTAGTAGCAAAGTTGGCTTATAAAATATTATCTTATAAATATTTATATTAAATCTAAACTGGTTTAAGTGTTTTCAGCAGTAGTCTGAAAGGGATTAGCATCATTAAAGCAACAAAAATTTTTACACTTAAATCTCCTAAAGACAATGTGATCCAAGGAATGCCTGTTCCATAAAAAGATATTGAAAAAAATATAAATGTATCAATTGTTGAACCTATCAAAGATGACGTTAAAGGTGCAACAAACCATTCTTTTTTTCTCAATTTATCAAAAATTTGAACATCTAAGAGTTGAGCAACTAAAAAAGCCGTGCCCGATCCAATAGCAATTCTTATAGATATCAAGTCCGTGAAGTTTGTTGAGAATAAAAGCGTAAAGCTAATACCTATAGCAAAACCAATATAAACAATTTTTCTAGCAACTATCTTGCCAAAAGATCTGTTGGCTAAATCTGTGATCAAGAAAGCAATCGGATAGCTAAATGCTCCATAAGTTAATATTTCTTCTAAACCATAATGTTTTATAGGGAACTGAACTAAATAATTAGATACTAAAACAACTGCTCCCATTAAAAACGAGAGTATAAAAAAAATTTTATTCATTAAGCTGTCTTAGATTGAACTTGTTTTTTTTGAAATGGAGACTTAATTAATAAACTTTTCTTCATCTTCTTTAACCTTGGAGATAAATTTTTATTTTTTACAGTCTTTAAAAACTCGTCAAAACTTCCTTTTTTATCTACAGATCTTACACCAGCATTGCTTACAGTTATTTTCATGCTTCTCTTTAAAAGTTCACTGGTAAATTTTACTTTTTTTAAATTAGGTAAAAATCTTCTTTTGGTCTTATTATTAGCATGACTAACATTATGACCTTTAAGAGGAATTTTGCCGGTAAGTTCACATTTTTTTGACATAATATTTTCGACTATATAAAGTGAGTTAATGATTGCGTCAAGTTTATAAAATTTAAGAAGTTGTTTTTTTTCCTATGATTTCACTATAATGTTTAACACCATCTCTTATCAATAATTCCCTTAGCTCTTTTTTAATAAGGTTTACAATATTTGGTCCTCTGTATACCATACCTGTATAAAGTTGAACATAACTCGCTCCAGCTAAAAACTTATTGTATGCACTTATTCCAGAGTCTACTCCACCAACTCCAATAATTTTGATTTTATTACCAAGAGTTTTATAAAATTTATTAATCAGTATTGTAGATTTTTCCTCTATTGGTTTACCTGATAATCCTCCTTTTTGATGCTTTTGAATGTCACTTAATTTATCTCGAGTAGAATCAGAGGTATTCGATAAAATAACTGCTTTTATATTGTTGCTTAAAAGAACATCAGAAATTTTAGGTATTTCCTGATCTTTAATATCTGGTGAGACTTTTACTACAATTGGAATTTTTGAATTTAGTTTTGTTTTTTCACTATTGATTATATTTAATAAACTATTCAATTTTTCTTGATCATGAAAATTTCTCAGCTCTTCAGTGTTGGGAGATGAAATATTAATTGTAATATAGTCAGCAAATTCATGGAAGGTTTTTAAACATTCAACATAATCCATCAATCTATCATTTGTATCTTTATTAGGACCTATGTTAATTCCAAGTAAACCAATTTGTTTATTACTTGAAATCCTATCAACAATGTTTTTTGCACCTAGGTTATTAAAACCCAATCTATTAATTAATGCTTCATCTTCGACTAATCTAAAAACTCTTGGTTTGGGATTACCATATTGTTTAAGAGGTGTAACTGTACCCACCTCCACAAAACCAAATCCCAATTTAAATAAAGAATTATAAACTTCAGCATTTTTGTCAAATCCTGCTGCCATTCCAATTGGATTTTCTATTTCTTTTTCAAATAATTTAGTCTTAAATAAATGGCTATTTTTATTTTTATCCAAAACATTTGGCACAAAATTAAATTTTAACGACTTTATTGCCAAACCATGGGCTGTCTCTGGATCAAGTTTAAAAATTAGAGATCTTAAATTTGAAAACATTATTTAATTTTATTTATTATAAGATCTTTAGTTTCTTTAACACCAAAAAAACTTATAAAAAAACCCATCCGAGGGCCATTTTCGACTCCAAATACAACTTCATAAATTAATTTAAACCAGTCTCTCAAATTTTCTGAATACCCATTTTCTTTTCCTGTTGAATAAATTAAAGTTTGAATTTCCTCAGGGGACATTTTGTCATTACATTTATCTAAGGCTGATATTAGAGCCTCTAGCGCTTTTTTTTCTATTTGATCGGGTGTTTTATATTTTTTTTTGGCTTTTATAACATCATTAAAATATTTAATAGCATAACCAACTAAATTATCAAAAATTGGGTGATCTTTTTCAGAAATATTTTCTTTATATTTTTTTACGAACTTCCATAATAATTCTTTGTTTTCAGCATTACTTGTTTCAACAAGATTTAATAACATAGAAAATGACATAATCATTTTTTCTTTTGGAACACTACCATTATGAACATGCCATACTGGATTCATCAGTAGTTGAAGCTCATTTTGGGTTTTAGCCTTTTCAATAAATTCCAAATATTCATCGACCGCTTTTGGAACTATCTCATTATAAAGTTTTTTAGCTCTTTTTGGATTTTGATACATGTATAATGATAAACTTTCTGGTGAGGCGTACTCTAACCATTGCTCGATTGTTATTCCATTTCCTTTTGATTTTGAAATCTTTTCCCCTTTTTCATCCAAAAAGAGTTCATAAGCAAAACCAGATGGGTTTTTTTTTCCAATTAGTTTAATAATTTTAGTGGATAATATTGCACTTTCTATCAGATCTTTTCCATACATTTCAAAGTCAACATCTAGTGCATACCATCTCATGGCCCAATCTACTTTCCATTGAAGTTTACAATGACCATCTAATATGCTTGTTTCTAAATCTTTACCTTTATTATCAAATACAATTTTAGACTTAGAATTATCAATTTCTTTAACTGGAATTTCTAAAACATGTCCTGTTTCTGGACAAATAGGAAGAAATGGACAATAAGTTTTTTGACGTTCTTTTCCTAAAGTAGGTATGATAATATTCATTATTCCATCATAATTATCTAAAATAATTTGAAGTGTTGGATTAAAAAAACCTGATTTATACAATTGAGTAGAGCTTTTGAAATTATATTTAAAATTGAAATTATTTAAAAACTTTTTTAATTTCTCATTATTATGTTCACCAAAACTATTATATTTTTCAAAGGGATCTGGCACGTCTGTCAAAGGTTTATGAAGGTTTTTTTCTAACAATTCTTTATTAGGTACATTGTCTGGTACTTTTCTAAGACCATCCATGTCATCAGAAAAAGTAATGATTTCTGTTGGAAGATCAGTTAATTGTTTTAATGCATTAACCATCATAGAAGTTCTAGCAACTTCTCCAAATGTTCCTATGTGAGGGAGTCCACTTGGGCCATATCCAGTTTGTAATGTAATTTTACCTTTTTTTTCTAAAAAAGATTTTCTTTCTCTGAGCATCTTTTTTGCTTCTACGATTGGCCAAGAGCTTGTTTTTTCTAAGTTTGCTTTTTTTATCATGAATAATTCAACAAAATCATTAATTAACGAACTACTTAATTCTTATAGAGTTGAAATTTATTTACCATAAAATAATGTTCTTTCAAAATGTCTAATTATAAAACAGTTTTTTTCACTCTTGGAATTCTTCAAATAATTCTTGGTATTTTTATGCTTGTTCCAATAATTGTACAATTTATTTATGGTCAAATAGATTCTTCTTTTTTTGGGGCAGCAATTGTTACAATCATTTTTGGAACCTTATTTTTTCTCTCCAATCTAGATCATGAAAAAAAACTTAATTTGCAACAAGCATTCCTTCTAACTGCATTAGCATGGTTAAGTATTGCTATATTTGGTTCATTACCCTTTATATTCTCTAATTTAGAATTTTCAGTCACTAATGCCTTTTTTGAGAGTATGTCAGGTATTACAACAACTGGTTCAACAATCATATCAAACTTAGAAAACATGCCTAAAGGGATATTATTTTGGAGAGCAATACTTCAATGGTTGGGGGGTATTGGTGTTATAGTGATGGCGATTACATTAATGCCCATCATGAATGTTGGAGGAATGCAATTATTTAAAATTTCAAATAATGATTCATCTGAAAAAATTCTTCCAAAGTCTAAAGAGGTTGCTCTTAGATTGATTTATATTTACTCTGGATTAACAGCGCTATGTGCAATCACTTACAATATTTTCGGGATGAATATTTTTGATAGTATTACACATTCAATGACAACTATAGCAACTGGTGGCTTCTCTAACTATAATCAATCAATTGGTTTTTTTAATAGCTTAGCAATAGAAACTACGGCTATGGTATTTATTATTTTAGGGAGTTTACCATTTATCGTATACATCAAATTCTTAAATGGCAATAGGTCTATTTTTACATCAGATACTCAAATCAAAACTTTTATTAAGATAATATTTATATCAATTTTTATTTTGTCGATTTATCTTACTTTAAATAATTCAAGTTCATTTGATTTAAGATCAATTTTCTTTAATGTTATTTCTATTCTAACTGGAACTGGTTACGTCAATGCCCAATTTGACAATTGGGGTAGCTTTCCTATAGTATTATTTTTGGCTTTAATGTTCATAGGTGGTTGTGCTGGTTCAACAACATGTGGTATAAAAATATTTCGTTTTCAAATTCTTTATTCATTTGTAATTAATCAATTAAAAAAAATTATTTACCCTAAAGGTGTTTTTGTGTTGAAATATGATAAAAATCCAATTGATGACAAATTCATAGCATCAATAATCTCTTTTATTTACATGTACTTAATAATATTTTTTTTATTATCTGCGTTATTATCCTTGAATGGACTTGATTTTATAACTGCTATTTCAGGTGCTGCAACCTCTATTTCAAATGTTGGTCCTGGTTTAGGATCAATAATTGGACCTAACGGGAATTTCTCCTCATTACCAGATTTTTCCAAATGGATTTTAACAATCGGTATGATCTTGGGAAGACTGGAGTTATTTGCTATATTAGTGTTATTTTTACCTTCATTCTGGAGAAATTAAAAAATGATAGAAATTAAAAAACAATCCCTTTCAGAAACATTTTCAGTTTATTTCGATAAAAGAATGTTAAAAATATTATTGCTTGGTGCTATCTCTGGTTTTCCTTGGGTATTAATAGGTAGTAGTTTAAGTTTATGGTTAAAGGAAGATGGATTAAGCAGATCTACAGTCGGGTGGGCTGGTCTTATATTTGCAGTTTATGCATTCAATTATTTATGGGCTCCTTTAATCGATCGTATTCAAATACCGTATCTAACAAAGAAAATTGGACATCGAAGAGGATGGATTGTCCTAATGCAGATATTAATCTTAATTTCATTATTTTTATGGAGTGTAATTGATCCTTCAGAAAATTTAGCCCTTGTAATATCAGTAGGTTTACTCATTGCAATTGCCTCAGCAACACAAGATATTACTGTGGATGCTTTAAGGATTGAGCAAATTAGCGAAAACGAGGGTAAATCAATGGCTGCAGGCGCAGCAATGGCTGTCGTTGGGTGGTGGAGCGGATATAAATTAGGCGGAGTTTTATCATTATTTTCCGCAGATTTTTTAGAAAATTTGGGTTTTCAAAATTATTGGCAACTAACTTTTTTAATCTTAGGAATTTTAATAATTCTAATGAATATTGGATTGATGTTTGTCAATGAAACTGACTCGACTGAAAGACAAATTAACCAGAAAGAAAATGATCAATTAATTGCCAATAAATTTCAAAATTCAAATTTTCTTACTCAAACTATAACTTGGATAAGTGGAACTATCAGTGGACCTATAATAAGTTTTTTTAAAAAAAATGGCTTTCAAATTGCTTTGGGGATACTAGGGTTTGTTTTTTTATTCAAAGTTGGAGAGGCTTTTTTAGGGCGTATGTCTATTATCTTCTATAAAGAAATTGGTTTTAGTAAATCAGATATTGCTATTTACTCAAAAACTTTGGGATGGATAACGACTGTCATCTTTACTCTACTAGGTGGACTATTTGTAATAAGATCTGGTGTTTTAAAAGCAATGTTTTTAGCAGGAATTTTAATGGCGAGCACAAATCTTTTGTTCAGTCTTTTAGCGTGGAGTGGAAAATCCGAAATACTTTTTGCAATAGCTGTAATCTTTGATGACATGGCAGCAGCTTTTGCCACTGTTGCATTTGTTGCATTCATATCATTATTAGTTGATAGAACTTACACAGCAACTCAATATGCTCTATTAGCTTCAATAGGTACTGCTGGGAGAACTACATTGGCCTCATCATCGGGTGCTTTAGTTGATTGGCTAAATGGAGACTGGGGAGTATTTTTTATTTTGACTGCTATAATGGTGATACCTTCTTTAATTATATTATGGATAATAAGAAATAAATTAAAGATAAATGAAAAATAACTTTTTTTATAATTTTTCACTTGGAAATATAAATTCAAAACCTTCTAATAATTCTGAAACTTTATCTCAAATCTTATATGGTGAAAAATTTAAGGTATTAAAAGCTCAAAAAAACTGGATTAAAATTAAGACTAATTTTGATAATTATATTGGTTTTATTAGAAAAAATACTTTCAACAAAAATTTTAATCCAACTTTTAAGATAAAAAAGATAAAATCTAGAATTTTTATTAAAAAAGAAAATAAATTCTTACCAACAAAAAGTTATCTTTACTTTGCATCTGGGATATCAGTTTTAAACAAAAATAAGGAGCTAATTGAGTTTAAAAAAAATAGATGGATAAAAAAAAGAGATATTATTAAAATTGACCATTTTGAAAAAAACTATTCAAAAATAATGAGATTATTTAAAAATAGTAAATATCTATGGGGTGGAAAAACCTATGATGGTATTGATTGTTCTGCTTTAATTCAAATTTATTTTTATTATAACAGAACATTTTTTCCAAGAGATACAAAAGATCAAATAAAGTTTTGTAAAAGAAAAAAAAGTAAAAATTTCTGTAAAGGAGATATAATATTTTGGAAAGGACATGTCGGTATTTGTCTAAGTAAATCTAAATTTATTCATGCTTATGGACCGAAAAAGAAGGTGGTAGTAATGCCAACTAAACAAACAATTCAATTAATTGATAAAACTGCAAATTTAAAAGTTAAAAAAGTAAGCAAAATTAACAATTATTAATCTCTACCAAAGTCAGGTTTATTTACATCCTGTTTTAATTTGATAATTTTAGATCTAACTTTTTTTGTTTGGATTAATTTTTTAAGAATTGATTTATTATTTTTTGAATTAATATCTGTCTTAAAAGATTTTAAGTTTTTGATAAATATATCAATTGCTCTTGAAATATTTTTTCTATTATCAAAAAAAATATCTCTCCACATGATTTCATTTGATGCAGCAATTCTTGAAAAATCTCTTAACCCACCCGCACTATATTTAATTAAGTCATACTTTTGCTTTTTTTCAAAATCTTGAGCTGATTTAACTAAATTGTAAGCTATTAAATGTGGTAAATGACTTGTAATTGAGAATATTTGATCATGTCTTTCAGCATTCATGATTATAGTTTTTGAACCCATTTTTTTCCAAAAAGAATTTAAAAATTTTAAATGTTTCATATTTATTCTCTTATTTTTAATCAATACACACCACTTATTTTCAAACAGATTTTCCTTACCATGCTCAGGCCCGCTTACCTCTGATCCAGCTATAGGATGACTTTGAATCCAAGATATTCTTTTTTTTAAATTTCTTTTAATTATTTCTGAGGACTCTATTTTTGCCGAACCAACATCAGTAATAATTTGTTTTGAATTAAAATTATTGTTTAATCTTAAAATCATCTTTTTATATTCACTCATTGGCGTACAAAAAATAATTAGATCAGATTTTGTAACTACCTCTTGTAGTTTATTTACAAGAGTTCCTGGTAACTTTAATCTTTTGATCTTTGATATATTTTTTTTAGATTTTTCAAAAATGAAAATCTTTTTTGCAAATTTTTTTTTTGCAATTCTTTTAACTAACGAAGATCCTAGCAAGCCACAGCCGATGATGAGTACATTTTTCATCAATTAAATAATCCTTTTACCGCTCGCATAAATTTTAAATTATCTGTTTTTGATCCAATAGTTAATCGTAGCATATTTTTCATATTGTAGCCATTTTCTGTTGATCTTAAGATAATTCCTTTCATCTTAAGTTTTTCATAAAAATATTTCGCTTTAAATTTACATTTCCCAAAATCTAATAACAAAAAATTGGCTGATATATTATTTGAATTTATTTCATATTGGTTAAGAAAATTTTTCAATTTTTTTGCATAAATAATATTGTGTTTAACTGAACGAGTTATAAACTTAGTATCCTTAAGAGATTCAATGGCAGCTTTTTGTGCTACCTCATTAACATTAAAAGGTGGCTTAATAACATTAAGTGCTTTAATAATTTTTTTTGAACCATATCCCCACCCTACTCTAAGAGAAGATAGACCATATATTTTAGAAAATGTTCTTAGAATAAAGACATTTTGTTTATTTTTAAATAATTTTAATCCACTTTTATAATCATTATTTTTCATATATTCTGCATATGCATCATCCACTACAAGCAGAATATTTTTTCTCAACTTTTTTCTAAGTTCTAAAAGCTCAGAACTTGTTAGGTATGTTCCAGTTGGATTATTAGGATTTGCTAAAAAAACAATTTTTGTTTTTTTTGAAACATTTTTAATAATTTCAGGAATTGATACTTTAAAATTATTTTCTCTAGCAAAAATAACTTTTGCACCAACTATTTTTGCATATATCCTGTACATTAAAAAACTATACTGAGGAAGAATAACTTCATCCTTAGGACTTAAAAATAATTGACATAGCATTTGAATAACCTCATCAGATCCAGCGCCACAAATAATTCTATCTTCATCACATTTAAACTTTTTAGATATTTGTCTTCTTAAGGCTTTAGACTTGCCATCTGGGTACCTAAAAAAACTTAAATTTTTATCAGACAAAATCTTTTTAGCCTTTAAGCTGACACCTAAGGCCGATTCATTCGCAGATAACTTTACAACTTGATGGAGTCTCTTAACACTGGATTTACCAGGCTCATAGGTTTCAATATTTAATCTTTTAAATCTCATGGTAGCCAACTTTTATAAATTTTATGCTCTTTATAAATAAAAAAACATTTTTTTATATAGTTTAAGTGTAATTATTTTTAAAAATTGACATACTAAATAACTTCTAGTACAAAATTTATGCGCTGATTTAACTGAATTGCGAGCGCTTTAAAAAAACCGCTAAAAAAGTTTTTTTTCTCACAATTCAACTTTCAGCTTTTATTATGAATATAAAACAAAATATAAAAACGTTAATTGTTGAAAAACCACTCAAATTGGATTGTGGTCAGACTATTAATAATTTTCCTTTAGCGTATGAAACTTATGGCTCACTCAATAATGAAAAAGATAACGCAATTTTAGTATTTCATGCTTTAACAGGTGATCAATTTGTAACAGGTATAAATCCAGTGACCAAAAAGGATGGTTGGTGGTCCTATGCGGTAGGCTCTGGCAAATCGATAGATACAGATAAGTATTTTGTAATATGTGCAAATGTAATAGGCGGGTGTATGGGATCTTTTGGGCCTAGCCATGAAAATCCCAAGACAAAAAAAATTTATGGAACAGATTTTCCAGTCATCACAATTAATGACATGGTGAATGCACAAATTAATTTGTTGGATTTTTTTGGAATAAAAAAACTTTTTTCAATTGTAGGTGGTTCAATGGGTGGAATGCAAGTCCTACAATTTATTAGTAATTATCCTGATAAAGCTAAAACAGTAATACCAATTGCTTGTACTTCAAGTCATTCTGCTCAAAATATTGCTTTTAATGAACTTGGCAGACAAGCCATTACGGCAGACCATAATTGGTCAGAAGGAAATTATAATTCAAAAGATATTGTACCAGATAAAGGATTGGCTGTAGCAAGAATGGCTGCACATATTACTTATCTATCAAAAAAAGGGCTTCAAGAAAAATTTGGTAGAAAACTTCAAGAAAGAGATGATTTAAAATTTGGTTTTGATGCTGATTTTCAAATTGAAAGTTATCTTAGATACCAAGGTTCGGTATTTGTAGATCGGTTCGATGCGAATAGCTATTTATATATTACCAGAGCAATGGATTATTTTGATTTAGTAAAACAATTTAATGGAAATTTATCTGAGGCATTTAAAAATACTAAAGCGAAATTTTTTATAATATCTTTTACTTCAGATTGGCTTTATCCGACACATGAAAATAAAGACATTGTAATTGCCTTGAACGCAGTTGGTGCAAATGTGGGTTTTGTTGAAATTGAATCTGATAAAGGTCACGATTCTTTTTTGCTTAATGTTCCCGATTTCTTAAAAGCTCTTAAAAATTTTTTAGATAAATCTTATGCAGAAAAACTTTCATGAAACCAGAATATAAAATTATTTCAGATTTAATTGAAAAAGATGCAAAAGTTCTTGATGTGGGGTGTGACGATGGAACTTTAATGGAATTTTTAAAAACAAACAAAAATGTTAATATCAGAGGAATTGAAATTTCAAAAGAAAAGGTACAAACTTGTATTGCTAAAGGGCTAACTGTTATAGAGGGAAATGCAGAATTTGATTTAAAGCAATTTCCAAATGATTCTTTTGAGTATGTTGTTCTTGGACAAACTTTACAAGCTTTTATAAATCCAGAAATTGTAATTAAAGAACTTTTACGAGTTGGCAACAAAGCTATAGTTACTATTCCAAATTTTGGGCATTGGAAAGTAAGATTAAATTTATTGTTTAAAGGAACAATGCCAATTACAAACTCTTTACCTCATGATTGGTATAACACACCAAATATTCATATGTGCACCATAAAAGATTTCTTCAGATTTTCTAAGATTATTGACTTTAAAATTTTTAAATCTTTAGCATTAATTAATGAAAATGTTTCTGATATTAATAAATCAAATCTTATTTTAAAAAATTTATTTGGGGAACTTGGTATATTTTTAATAGAAAAATAAATGAAAATTGAAATTATTAAATGTCTGCATGATAATTATAGCTACTTAATTATTGATGAGGAAAATCAAACCGCTTGTGTTGTTGACCCTAGCGAGTCTGCACCAATAATCAATTATCTTAATAAGTCAAAAATAAATTTAAAATTTATACTCAATACACACCATCATTACGATCATGTAGGTGGAAATCTTGAATTAAAAAATAGATATAATTCTAAGGTAGTTGGATTTATTGGAGATAAAAATCGTATACCCGAGATTGATATATGTCTAAAGGACAACCAAATATGGAAACAAGATAATTTTGAGGCAAAAATTTATCATGTACCAGGTCATACATCTGGACATATCGCTTTTCATTTTTTTAAGGAAAAAAAAATTTTTACTGGTGATACTCTATTCTCTTTAGGGTGTGGCAGAATTTTCGAAGGTACCTATGAACAAATGTATGATTCACTTAAAAAAATCAAATCATTACCAAAAGATACTGAAATATATTGTGGCCATGAATACACTTTACAAAACTCGAATTTTTGTATCGCCAATGACTCTGGTAATTTAAAATTAAAAAATAAAATACTAGAGATTAACAAAAAACTTAAGAATGCATTACCAACAATACCAAGTATTTTAGCTGATGAATTAGAATGTAATATATTTCTTAAAGCAAAAGATTTAGAAAGTTTTTCAAAATTGAGAGATTTAAAGGATAATTTTTAGTTAATAAGCTTGACTAAAAAAATGCCCTGACTATATTGCCTGATAAAAAAATCTATTTTATGTCATACGCAGTTATACAATCAGGTGGAAAACAATATAAAGTGAAGTCTGGTGAGATTTTAAAAATTGAAAAATTACCAGATTCAAAATCCAACACTAAAATTGAGTTTAATGATATATTGGCCTATGGTGATAATAAAGTGATTGAAATTGGTTCACCAACCATTCAGGGCGCCAAAGTAGAGGCGAACCTAATAAAAAACAGTAAAAATAGAACAGTACTTATTTTCAAAAAAAGAAGAAGACAAAATTCAAGAAGAAAAAATGGTCATAGACAAGAATATTCTATGATTAGAATAAATAAAATTTTTTCAAAAGATGGTAAAATTTTATCTGAGGCAGAGAAGATTTCAAAACCAACAAAAAAAGATCCTGTAAAAAAGGAATTAAGTAAATAAAGGAATAAAATATGGCTACAAAAAAAGCTGGTGGATCATCAAGGAATGGTAGAGATAGTGCCGGCAGAAGACTTGGTGTAAAAAAATATGGTGGTCAAAATGTTATTCCTGGCAACATAATTGTTAGACAAAGAGGTACTAAGATATTTCCAGGAGAAAATGTGGGTATGGGTAAAGATCACTCAATTTTTTCAGTAATAAAAGGTAAAGTTGTTTTTAAAAAAACAAAATCCGATAGAACTTTTGTTTCAGTAAAACCCAATTAATATTACAACCCAAAATAGCGTTGTATTATGAAATTCTTAGATCAAGTAAAAATTTATATTAAAGCTGGCAATGGTGGTGATGGCTCTCCAAGTTTTAGAAGAGAAAAATTTATCGAGTATGGCGGACCAGACGGTGGCGATGGTGGTAAAGGTGGTTCTGTAATATTAAAAGCTGAGAGAAATTTAAATACTTTAATCGATTTTAGATATCAACAACATCATAAAGCAAAAAGAGGTGACAATGGTGCTGGACAAAATCGGACTGGAAAAAGTGGAGATGATCTCATTCTCAAAGTTCCATTAGGGACTCAGGTTTTTGAAGAAGATAATAAAACCTTAATTTTTGACTTTATAAAAATTGGAGAAGAATTTGTGGCTGCTGCAGGTGGTAAAGGTGGTTTAGGCAATACTAGATTCAAAAGTTCAACAAATAGAGCTCCTAGAAAATTTACTAAGGGTACTCGAGGTGAAGAATTTACTATATGGCTTCAATTAAAAACAATTGCAGATGTTGGAATAATAGGATTACCTAATGCTGGTAAATCAAGCTTACTAGCAGCTATTACGAATGCTAATCCTAAAATTGCAAATTACGAATTTACAACATTAAATCCTAATCTTGGTGTAGCAAGCTATGATGATAAAGAAGTTACAATTGCAGACATTCCTGGATTAGTAGAGGGAGCGCATAAAGGAACTGGTTTAGGAATACAATTTTTAAAACACATAGAGAGATGTAAATCTCTTTTACACATGATCGATATAACAAACGATGATATAAAAAAAAGTTACAACCAAGTAAAAAAAGAACTAAAGAGCTATAGTTCTAAACTTGCAAAAAAAAGAGAGCTTATTGTTTTAAATAAAACCGATTTAATTGATGATAAAGAAATGAAAAAAATTGAGAAAAGTTTGAAAAAAATCACTAAATCAGAAATTATTACAATTTCTACAATAAAGAAAAAATACATTTCAAAAATTAAAGCAAAATTAGTTGGTTATGCATCTTAAAAATTCGAAAATTATAGTTATAAAAATTGGGTCATCACTGATTGTAGATAGAAAAAAAAAGATAAGAAAAAAATGGCTATCTTCTTTTGCTAAAGATATCCAAAAACTAAAATCTAAAAATAAAAAGATTATCATTGTAAGTTCTGGAGCAATTGCACTTGGATGTAAAAAAATGAATTACAATAAATCAAGTTTAAAGCTTGATAAAAGTCAAGCAATAGCCTCGGTAGGTCAAATCGAACTTATGAATTTATTTTCTCAAACTTTTTCAAAATTAAAGATTAATATTTCACAAATTTTGCTAACTTTAGATGATACAGAGGAGAGAAGAAGATCAATAAATGCAAAAAGGACATTTGAGAACTTATTTAAATTGGATTACATACCCATCGTTAATGAAAATGATACAATTGCAACGTCAGAAATCAAATATGGTGATAATGATAGACTTGCCTCTCGTGTTGCACAGATAACTAATGCCGATACTTTAATATTATTATCTGATGTAGATGGTCTTTTCACAAAAAATCCAAAATTATTTAAAGACGCAAAATTAATAAAAAAAGTCAATAATCTAGACAAAGATATGAAAAAAATTTACATAAAAGGGGTAACAGAGTTTGGTAAGGGTGGAATGAATACCAAAATTGAAGCTGCTAAGATTTGTAATTTGGCTGGATGTAATATGATTATTGCAAACGGATTATATTTAAATCCAATACAACAAATTGAAAAAAAGAATATTTGTACTTTATTTGAGTCAAGAATATCTAAATTACATGCACGAAAAAAATGGATAATAAGTTCTGTTTCACCAAAAGGGACTCTTGTCATAGATGATGGTGCCAAAAAAGCACTAGTTGGTGGTAAAAGTTTATTGGCAGCAGGGATTATTAATTTATCAGGAAAGTTTAACAAAGGTGACCATATAAAAATTCTAGATACCAAAAATAAAGAGTTTGCGAGAGGTTTAAGCTCTTTTTCTTCTGAAGAAATAAATAAGATAATGGGTTGTCACTCAAATGAGATTGAGAAAAAACTTGGATACATAACAAAATCCGAAGTTGTTCATAAAGATGATATGGTAGAGGTTTAATGCAAAAGATACTAACTGATATCGGAAAAAAATCAAAAAAAGCTATTAATAATAGGTTAAGTACAAAAAAAAAAGACCAAGTTCTAAAAGATTATCGTCTTCTAATATTAAAAAATAAGAAGTTGATAATTAATGAAAATAAAAAGGATATTAAGAAAGCCTATAAAAAAGGTGTTAAAAATAATTTAATCCAAAGGTTGATATTAAATGACAAAAAAATAATTGAGATAGCTAATTCTATAAAAAAAATTATTAGTTTAAAGGATCCTACAAATGTAATTTTAGAAAAATGGAAAAGGCCAAATGGTTTGTTAATATCAAAAGTATCTATACCTATTGGTGTAATCGGCGTTATATACGAAAGTAGACCCAATGTTACAGCAGATGTTGCATCGTTATGTTTTAAGTCTGGAAATGCCGTCATTTTAAAAGGTGGATCTGAAGCATACTATTCTAATCTAATTCTCACAAAATTTTTTAGAAAATCACTTAAGAAAAATAATGTTGATGAAAATTTTGTTCAGTTTTTAACACTTAAAAAAAGAAGTGTTGTTGACTTTCTTCTACAAAAAATGAGTAAGTTTATTGATGTAATAATTCCAAGAGGTGGCAAAGGTTTAGTTAAAAAAGTACAGGATTTGTCATCTGTTCCAACAATTGGTCATTTGGAAGGTCTTTGTCATTCTTACGTAGATAAAAATGCAAATCCTAAGATTGCAAATAAAATAGTGCAAAATGCTAAAATGAGGAATACCGCAATATGTGGAGCAACCGAAACAATTCTTTTACACGAAAAAATAATCAAGAAATTTGGAAATAAAATTTTAAAAAATTTAGAAGAAAATGGATGTAAAATTATTGGTGATAATAAGATAAGAAAACTTTATGATAAAAAAATTCAGAAAGCTTCGATAAAAGATTGGTCAAAAGAATATTTGTCACCTGTTGTATCAGTGAAATCAGTAAAAAATATAGATGAGGCTATAGCGCATATTAATAAATATGGAACCATGCATACAGATTGTATTATTACTCAAAACAAAAAAGCAGCAAAAAAATTTTTGAATGAGGTAAAAAGCTCAATAGCTATGCACAATACTTCAACACAATTTGCAGATGGAGGGGAATTTGGGTTTGGCGGTGAGGTGGGAATCTCAACCAACACACTTCCACCTAGAGGTCCCGTAGGACTTAATCAACTTATTTCCTATAAATATCAAGTCACCAGCAAAGGCCAAGTAAGGAAGTAATTTGAATTTGAAAAAAAAAAGAATTGGAATTTTAGGTGGTTCATTTGATCCTGCTCATAATGGTCATCTGACTATATCTAAAGAAGCAGCAAAAAGATTTAAACTTGAAAAGATTATATGGGCCATTACAAAAAAAAATCCTTTTAAAAAAAAAAGTTCTTTAAGCCTACAATCTAGAATTAAAGGATGTAAAAAGATTATTAAAAAAAATAAATTTATTGAGGTCAAATTTTATGAAAATAAAATTAGATCAAATAAAACAATAAATTTAATTAATTACTTCAACAAAAATAAAAAAAATGAAATTTTTTTCTTAATGGGTGCAGACAATTTAGTTAATTTCCATAAATGGCATAAATGGAAACAGATTTCAGAAAAATGTAATATTTTAGTTTTCGATAGATATGGATATAAGAAAAAATCATTAAATTCAAAGACGTATAAAACCCTTAAAAATGAGAGATTTAAATTTGTAAATTTTAATAAAGTCAATATTTCGTCTTCTCAATTGAGGAAAATTTGATAGTCTCAAATTAATTAATGGATAAAATTTCAGATCTTAAAAATTCTATCATCAAAACATTGGATATTAACAAGGCTCAAGACATTATAAGCATAGATCTCAAAGACAAAAGTTCTATGGCTGATTTTATGATTATTGCGAGTGGCACTTCATCTAGGCACTTACAATCTTTATCTGAGCAAGTTTTGGAAAAATTTAAAGATAATGGCATTAAAAATTCAAAAATTGAGGGTGCAGATAGTAGTGAATGGAAATTAATTGATGGGATAGACTTAATTGTTCATATTTTCCACCCAGAAAAAAGGAAATTTTATGAACTTGAAAAAATGTGGTCTGAACTAATACCTAAAGAAAAGTTAATTATCTAATGAAAAAAGTATTAACATTATTTTTATTTTGTTTTCTATTTCAGCATGTCAATTCTGCTGAAAATGATATTTACAAAAAAATTGATTTATTTGGAGAAGTCCTTGAAAAGATCAATAAAGAATATGTAGATGAAATTAATCAATCTGAGAGTATGGACTCTGCAATCAATGGCCTTCTACAATCTCTGGATCCTTACTCGGCATACATGTCTCCAGAAATATTTAACGAAATGCAGACTGAAACTAGTGGTGAATTTGGGGGTCTTGGTATTGAGGTAAGTATGGAGTCAGGTGTTGTAAAAGTCATCTCTCCTATAGATGACACGCCAGCTTCTAGAGCAGGGATTAAAGCAGGTGACTATATTGTCAAAATTAACGATGTCCAAGTTCAAGGCAAATCTCTCAGCGAAGCTGTTGATTTAATGAGGGGGCCAGTTGGATCAGGAATTGAACTCACAATTCGAAGGCGTGGAGAGAGAAAAGCTCTAATATTTAATATTGTAAGAGAGATTATACAAATTCAATCTGTTAAAACTGACATTTTAGAAAAAAATATAGGTTATTTAAGACTAACTTCTTTTAATGAAAACAGCGGCAAACAAATAGAAAGAGAAATTAAAAAATTAGAAAAAAATAAAGATGTTAAGTCATACATTTTAGATCTAAGAAACAATCCTGGCGGACTACTTTCTCAAGCAATAAAAATCTCCGACTTTTTTTTAGATAATGGAGAGATCGTATCCACAAAAAGTAGAAAACCTTCTGAAAATAGAAAATGGTTTGCAAAAAAAGGTGACCTTACAAATGGAAAAGTCTTGATTGTTCTTATTAATTATGGATCAGCTTCAGCATCAGAAATAGTTGCAGGAGCCCTTAAAGATCACAAAAGAGCAATTTTATTAGGTGAAAATAGTTATGGTAAAGGTTCAGTGCAATCGATCATCCCCCTTAAAAATGATGGAGCAATAAGGCTTACAGTGGCTAAATATTATCTTCCTTCCGGAAAATCTATTTCTGAAGTTGGTGTATCTCCAGATATAGAAATTGATGAGGAAAACGATGATTTCAGAATCAAAACTGAAACTGACAATCAGTTAGAATACGCCATCAAACTTCTTAAAGGCTAAGATGGAAGAAAAATTCAGAAATCTACCACTTAGAAGTGGAGTGGGAATAGTTGTCCTTAACAAAGAGAATAAAGTTTTTGTAGCAAAACGAATTGATAATCCAAAAAATTTTTGGCAAATGCCACAAGGAGGTGTAGATGACGGGGAAGATTTTTTAGCGGCTGCTTATAGAGAATTAGAAGAGGAAACTAGTATAAGAAATGTAGAACTTGTGAAAGAAATAGAAGGCACAATTACCTACGAACTTCCAAAAAATTTATTGGGTATTATTTGGAAAGGTAAATACAAGGGACAAAAACAAAAATGGTTTTTAATGAGATACCTGGGTAAAGATGAAGATATAAATATTAAAACAAATAAACCAGAATTTTTAGAGTGGAAATGGATTGAATTAGATAAAATAACTGAAGTGGTAGTGGATTTCAAATATCATGTATATAAAGAACTTAAAGAAAAAATAAAAATAATAATTAATTGATAGACTTTAAAGTTTCAACTTTTTGATCAGCCAAATATTTCAATTGGTCACTAATTTCTGGTTTGTTAGATTCTTCCTCTGCATTTTTTAATAATTCCAGCAATTTATTTTTCTCAATATCTTTTAAATTAAGGATATAGCTAGTTAAAATAGATAAAGTATTATTTTTAAATTCGATAATTCCATCCTCAACATAATACTTTTCTTCACCAGATTTTGCTTGAATGGTAATAATACCCGGTTTTAAAAACGAAATTATAGAAATATGATCTTTCAGTATTCCCATTTCTCCCTCAAATGCAGGAACAACTACCTCATTAACATCCTCTTTTGATAGGAAGGATTTCTCTGGATTAACTATTTCTATTTTAAATTCATCACTCATTAAGCTGCTGCATCTTTAGACATTTTTTCAGCTTTTTCGATGGCTTCTTCAATGGTTCCAACCATATAAAATGCTGCTTCCGGTAGATGATCATATTCTCCTTTGCAGATTGCATCGAAACCTTTAATCGTTGACTCTAAATCAACTAGTTTTCCTGGTGATCCTGTGAATACCTCAGCCACAAAGAAAGGTTGAGATAAAAACCTTTGAATTTTTCTAGCTCTTGCTACGACTAGTTTATCTTCCTCTGATAATTCATCCATACCTAAAATAGCTATAATATCTTGCAACGATTTATATGTTTGTAATATTTTTTGTACTTCACGAGCTACTCTATAATGCTCATCACCAACAATTCTAGGGTCAAGAATTCTTGAAGTTGAGTCTAATGGGTCAACTGCAGGATAAATACCTATTTCAGCTATTTGTCTTGAGAGTACAGTTGTTGCATCTAAATGAGCAAATGAGGTTGCTGGTGCAGGATCCGTTAAGTCATCAGCAGGCACATAAATTGCCTGTACTGATGTAATAGAACCTTTATTAGTTGTTGTGATTCTCTCTTGTAAATTTCCCATATCAGTTGCTAATGTTGGCTGATATCCTACAGCAGAAGGTATTCTTCCTAATAATGCTGATACCTCAGAACCCGCTTGAGTAAACCTAAATATGTTATCAACGAAAAATAGAACATCCTGTCCTTCTTGATCTCTAAAATATTCTGCTACAGTTAATCCTGTAAGTGCCACTCTTGCTCTTGCTCCCGGAGGTTCATTCATTTGTCCATAAACTAAAGCAGCCTTAGAACCAGGGCCCTCAGATTTTATTACCCCTGACTCCATCATTTCATGATAAAGATCATTTCCTTCTCTAGTTCTTTCACCTACGCCGGCAAAAACTGAAAAGCCACCATGGGCTTTAGCAACATTGTTTATCAATTCCATGATTAAAACAGTTTTTCCAACACCCGCACCACCAAACAAACCTATCTTTCCTCCTTTTGCATATGGAGCTAAAAGATCAATAACTTTGATACCAGTTACAAGTATTTCTGTTTCTGTTGATTGATCGTTAAATTCTGGAGCTGGTCTATGGATTGGCCAATTTTCTTTTGTTTTTACTTCTCCTCTTTCGTCTATAGGCTCTCCAACAACATTTATAATTCTTCCTAAAGTTTCAGGTCCTACTGGTACTTTAATTGGAGCATTTGTATTTATTACCTCATCACCTCTTTTTAGTCCTTCGGTAGCGTCCATTGCAATTGTTCTTGCAGTCGACTCTCCTAGATGTTGAGCCACTTCAAGCACTAATCTATTATTTCCATTTTTACATTCTAAAGCTGTTAATATCTCTGGTAAATCACCTTCAAACTTTACATCAACAACCGCTCCTATAACTTGTGTTATTATTCCCTTGCTCATAATTATAAACTTTCTGCTCCTGATATTATCTCTATTAGTTCTTTTGTAATTGCTGCCTGACGACTTCTATTATATTCAATAGTAAGTTTATCAACCATTTCACCTGCGTTTCGAGTTGCATTATCCATCGCACTCATTCTTGCACCCTGCTCGCTAGCTGAATTTTCTAACATTGCTTTAAATATTTGCGTCGAAATATTTTTTGGTAATAAATTACTTAAAATTTCATCCTCATCTGGTTCAAATTCGTAGTTATCTTCTGAATTATTTTGATCATCACTTTTTGTATTTAACGGGATGATTTGTTGAGCCTGAGGTATTTGGGTTATTACGTTTTTAAATTGATTGTAAAAAATGGTACAAATATCAAATTCTTCTTTTTGAAACTTTTCAATTATAATTTTTCCAACTTTTTCTGCATCAAAGTAATTTGCGTTTTTTGAATTTTTAAAAGAAATGTTCTCAATAATTTTATTTCCATATACTCTTTTTAACTGATCGTTACCTTTAGAACCAACAGTAATAATCTTCAATTCCTTACCCTCTTTATTCAATTTAGCAAAATAACTTTTAGCTTTTTTAATTATATTCGCATTAAAACCACCACATAAACCTCTATCTGACGTCAGCACAACACAAAGATGGACTTGTTCTTTCCCTGATCCAGATAGTAATTTAGGAGCTGTTTCTTTATCAGAGATGCCACTAGATAAATTTAAAATTATATTATTCATTTTTTCAGAATATGGCCTTCCTTTTTCTGCACTATCTTGAGCTCTTTTTAGTTTAGCTGCAGCTACCATTTTCATAGCTTTTGTAATTTTTTGTGTAGATTTTACACTTGTAATTCTTTTTTTTAGATCGTCTAAACTAGCCATAAATTAATTAAGATTTAAAGTTTTTCTTAAGATTGGTAATTACTTCAATTAAAGTTTTTTCAGTTTCTTCCTCTAACTTACCAGAACTTAAAATAGATTGTATTAACTCTGGTTTATCAGATTTACATCGTTCAATAATTCTATTCTCAAAATCAGCAATATCTTTTAAATCAATATCATCTAAATATCCTTTTACTCCACAAAATACAGATATCACCTGTTCAGCAACAGTCATTGGTGAATATTGTTTTTGTTTTAATAACTCGGTTAATTTAGATCCTCTATTTAAAAGCTGTTGAGTTGAGGCATCTAAATCAGATCCAAATTGAGCGAAAGCTGCCATTTCTCTATATTGTGCCAATTCAAGCTTCATTGATCCTGATACTTTTTTCATAGCTTTTGTTTGCGCTGCTGATCCAACCCTAGAAACAGAGAGTCCAACATTAATTGCTGGTCTTATACCTTGGTTAAATAACTCAGTTTCTAAAAAAATTTGTCCATCAGTAATTGAAATTACGTTAGTTGGAATGTAAGCAGAAACGTCTCCCCCTTGAGTTTCAATGATCGGAAGAGCTGTCAATGAACCTCCACCATGTTCATCACTTAATTTAGCAGCTCTTTCCAGTAATCTACTATGAAGATAAAATACATCACCTGGGTATGCTTCTCTGCCTGGTGGTCTTCTTAAGATTAGTGACATTTGTCGGTAGGCAACTGCTTGCTTTGATAAATCATCATAAATAATTAGAGCATGCATTCCATTGTCTCTAAAATATTCTCCCATTGCACACCCTGTGTAAGGAGCCAAAAATTGAAGTGGAGCTGAGTCTGATGCTGTTGCTGCTACTATAGTTGTATATTCCATTGCACCAGCTTCTTCTAAAGTTTTTTGAATTTGTCTTACCGTTGATCTTTTTTGACCAACCGCAACATAAATACAATAAAGTTTTTGTTTTTCATCTCCAGACTCATTAATCTTTTTTTGGTTGATGATTGTGTCAACTGCGACTGCAGTTTTACCAGTTTGACGATCTCCAATAATTAATTCTCGTTGACCTCTTCCAATTGGAACTAGACTATCAATTGATTTTAAACCTGTTTGCATTGGTTCACTTACAGACTGTCTTGGAATAATACCGGGAGCCTTAACTTCAACTCTACTTTTTTTAACACTTTTTTCTAATGGTCCTTTTCCATCTATTGGATTTCCCAATCCATCAACGACTCTTCCTAATAATTCTTTTCCGACAGGGGTATCAACAATACTTCCCGTTCTTTTTACTACATCTCCCTCTTTAATGTTTCGATCATCTCCAAAAATAACAACACCTACATTTTCACTTTCTAAATTTAAAGCCATACCTTTTGAACCGTCAGAAAATTCTACCATTTCACCAGCCTGGACATTGTCTAAGCCGTAAATTCTTGCTATACCATCTCCAACTGACAAAACTTGACCAACCTCAGAAATTTCAGCCTTTTCACCAAAATTTTTGATTTGTTCTTTTAATATTTTTGTGACTTCTGAGGGATTTATATCCATATTATGCCTCTATCATTCTATTTTCAATTTGTTGTAATTTACTTTTTATAGAAGTATCAATCATAGTACTTCCAACTTGCACAATCAAACCTCCAATTAAACTTTCATCTTGTTTATAATTCAATTTAATCTTTGATTTAAAATTGTTAGATAACTCATCTGTAATTTTTTTAATCTCATCTTGAGATAAGGATTTTGCAGATTTAATTTCAGCTTTTAACTCACCTCTTTTCTCTGAACATATTTCGATAAAACTTTTAAGAATTTTTTCAATATAAAAATATCTTCTTTTTAAAATTAAAAAATTTAAAAAATTTTTAAATAAATTTTCTAATTTAAAGTTATTAGAAATCTTATTATTAATATCTGTTAGAATATTTTGACTTAAAGTGGGGTCTTTTAAAAAACTATTAAATTCTTTGCTTTGATCGATTAAGCTTAAATATGCCAAAGAATTTTCCTCGATTTGTGAAAGTAAATTTGCCTCTTCGGCAAGCTCGTATAAAGCTAAAGAATATCTACTAGCTGAAGTGCTGGAAAATTCTTTATTTTTACTCAAATTTATACCTATTAAATATTGAAGATTTATTAATAATTCTCGAGTTAATTAACATATGACCAATTGGTCTTCAAGTAACACGTTTGTCAAAAAAAGCAGTTTTTTTGGATTAATTGAAGCTAATTGGATCAACATCAACTGAAAGTTTTATTCCAGAGGTAAATTTATATTTTGGTATTAACTTTGCTAATGAATTCTGTAACTTTAATGTTTTAAGCCCTCTTATTAAAAGCCTAACACGATATTTTCTCTTCAATCTAAATATTGGTGCATTCACTGGACCTAATATTTTTCCACTAATCTTATTTTCTAAAAATAATTTAAATCTTAAGGCCTCTTTTTCTAATTTATTTTCATTATCACCAGTCAAAATTAAAGAAATAAATCTTTGAAATGGAGGAAGATTATTTATTTTTCTAATTCTAATTTCCTTTTCTAGAAAATTTTCAGGATTTTTATTAGTAATATCTGAAATCATATTGTTATTGATATTATAAGATTGAAAATAGATTGTGGCTGATTTTCCAGTTCTACCCGCTCTGCCCGACAATTGGTGATAGAGTTGTAAATTTTTTTCTGCACTTCTTAAATCATGACCATTAGATGATAAATCAATATCTATTACTACAATGCAATTTAAATTTGGAAAATGAAACCCCTTTGAAATCAATTGAGTGCCAACTAAAATTTCAATTTCATTATTTGTGATTTTTTCTAACTTATCTTTTGAACTTTTTTTATTCATAGTGTCACTAGAAAAAATTTCTACTATTTTGTTAGGGAATTTTTTTTTTACTTCCTCAGAAATTCTCTCTACACCCGGACCACTAAATATAAAGTCACATTTTCCATCTTTTTTACAATTTCTTTCTAAATGGGTTTTGTACCCACAATAATGACATAATAAATTTCCCTTTATCTTATGGTAAACTAAATTTATAGAACAATTTGGACATGAAAATGTATCATAACATTTTTTACATAGCACATTAGGTGAAAATCCTCTTCTATTTAAAAAAAATAAAATTTGATCTTTTTTTTTTAAATGAATATTTACTTTTTCAATAATTTCATTTGATATCCATGATTGTTTTTCCATCTTAGCATTATTTAAATCAATTATTTCATAGTTAGGCAGAGATGCGTTTTGATATCTATTTTCTAGCTTTGATAATTTATATTTTTTTTTTTTTATATTCTGAAAAGTCTCAACTGATGGAACAGCGGTTATTAAATTTACGGGTATATTCTCAAAAGATGCCCTTGAAATTGCCATATCACGTGCATTATAAATTACACCTTCATCTTGTTTGTATGACTGATCGTGTTCCTCATCGACGATTATTAATCCTAATTTTTTAAATGGTAAAAAAAGTGCAGATCTAGCACCAATAACAACTTTTATTTTTCCTGTTACTATACCGCTCCAAATTATTTCTTTATTCTTTTTTGAAATACCAGAATGCCAGATTGCCGGCTCTATACCAAAAAATTCTAAAAATTTTTTTTCAAATTGGTTGGTTAAACCAATCTCTGGTAACATAATTAAACCTTGATAACCTTTTTTTAAAATAACTTTTAAGGCTTCAAAATAAACTATTGTTTTTCCGGATCCAGTAGTACCTTGCAAGACATGAACATTAAAATTTTGATTTGAATTATTTATTTCATTTAGAGAGACTTTCTGATCCTTTGTTAGCCGATATAAATTTTTTTTTTTTTCAATTTGAAATACTTTATAAAATTTATCTTCAAATTTCCCAATAGGTTTGCCACTTAACAAAGTCATTTTTAAAGCCATACCCTTAGATATAAGATTGTATTCTGAAAACCAGTTTAAGAAATTTAAAGTTTTTATATTTAGTTTTGGAATGTCTAGTTTTTTAATTATTCTTTTTATCTTAAAATTTTTTTCGTTTTTTTTTTCAAATTCATTCCATACAACACCAATCTTTTTTGAAGTACCAAATGGTACCTCTACAAAATCTCCTACACTTAAATTTAAGTTACTTTCATATGTAAAAGGATAATTAAAAATATTAGGCAAAAGAATCGGAAATTGCATAGTTTATTATATAACAACTTATAAATATTTATTATTTAGTTTTATTTTTTTGAAGTTTTTAAAAAGTCTAAAACTAAAAGACCATTAGAAAAATTGTATGTATGCGTGCCTTCAATATCTTTTAAAAAATTAGGTGAAACTTCAAATTTACTCTGTTCTTTATAATTATCTTCATTTAATTCTTCAATTTTTGCTACCCCCAATGATTCGCCATATCTATTGAAACCCGGTTTTTGATAAACTCTATAAAAATTATTATCTTCAATTATTAATCCAGCATTTCTTGCAAAAAAAGGATCAAATATTACTGGATTTTTTTTATGAGGTTTCCAATCATCAGAAAGAATATTTTCACTGCTAAAAACGTGTAATTGAGAGTTATGATCTAATAAAGAACTATTTGATAAAGTAGTAAGCAACCACCATTTTTTATCTTTATAAAAAATATTAGTATCTACTGCTGAAACATTTTTTATTAGAGTTTTAGCAAATTTCCACTTTAGAGGAAAATCGACACATTTATACAATCTTATATCTTTGGCCTCATGTGTTTCTGGACACATATATAATTCTTTTTCGTGATGAAATAAAAATGGATAAGAAAGATGAAAATTTTCTTCTAGCACTACCCCCAGTTCTTTGAATGAATCATTATTAATTTCGTAAGCAGAAATACAACCCTTATTAGTCTTACAATTATAATCCTCAACAAAACAATAGTGATTATCTCCTTTTTTGATAATAAAAGGATCTGCAAGGTATCTGCTTGGAGGATTAGGTATTATTTTTGTTTGGTTAAGGTTTACACCCTGCCATTCATTCGTAAATTTATAGGCAATATTCCATTTATAATTATGCAAAAAATTTTTATTTAAAATCTTAATTAAAATTTTTTTTAAAGTAGAAAATAAATAGGATAATAAAATATATAGTGAAGGTATTGAATAAATTTTCCCTGTAGTTTTTTTCTCAAATTTAAGTCTTTCCTTAGGGTTATGTGATGTTATTTCATCAACTGTGTGATGTAGAAAAATATTAGATTTTTCCAAGAGATTAATTAAATTTATTGTATAAATCCAATGAGTAGTAAAATAACCTTTAAATAATACTTCACCATTATCAAGCTCATTTCCAAGTCTTTGTATTATAAATCCAGTTCTTGTTTCTTTATTGATTATTTCCCAAAATCCCGGTGGTCCACCACGATAAAAATCATTATCACCATGATGAAATGAAATTATGCCATTTTTGCAAAGTTCTAAAATTTCTCCTTTTAAAATTCCAGATCCACCACGTATTAAAAGATTTAAATTTAGTGATCTAATTTTTTGTAAATCAATTTCAGTATAAGTATAAAAAAGACCATTTTCTGATATTTCTGGTTCAACTTCAATTGATTCAATATTAAATTCTTTAAGAGAATACTCATCAAAGAAATCTGAAAAAACTTTAAATCTCTTTAAAATCATTGACTCTAATATGGTCAACATTTTAAATCCAGCAGCAGATACAAATTTTTTAAAACCTCTTCTTTTTATATACTCTGATGATTTTTCAAAAAAATTTTGATTTTTTTTTGAACTAATTTTTTGAATTATAATATGGCTTACTTCATAATTATTTGATTTTTGTGACGCCGTAATAAAGTCAAAAATTTGTTTCGATGAGTTTAGGTTATCAACAATTATACCTACCCTAGCTTTTTTCATTATTTTTTTACCAAAAATTTACCAATTAAGAGTGTATAGCTCTTTTCTCTACTGATAAAGCTGCTTCTTTTACTGCTTCTGAAAAAGTAGGATGAGCATGACATGTACGCGCTATATCTTCTGAACTTGCTCCAAACTCCATCGCAATTCCAATCTCAGCAATTAATTCTCCAGCGTGTGGACCTATTAAGTGTGCTCCCAATACTTGATCAGTTTTTTCATCAGCAAGAATTTTTACAAAACCCTCGGTGTCATCAATGGCTTTTGCTCTAGAGTTAGCCATAAATGAAAATTTTCCAATTTTATAATTTATTTTCAGTTCTTTTAATTGTTCCTCTGTTTTTCCAATAGAGGCAACTTCTGGACTCGTATAAATCACACCAGGAATAGTATCATAGTTAACATGACCTGATTGACCTGCTATATTTTCTGCAACTGCAATTCCCTCATCTTCAGCTTTATGAGCTAACATGGGACCACTTATTACATCTCCTATCGCATAAATATTATTTTGATTAGTTTTAAAATTTTTGTCTGTTTTTACTCTCTTTTTTGCATCTAATTCCACTCCAATTTTTTGAAGATTTAGTCCCTCTGTATTTGGCTTTCGACCAACAGATATTAATACTACATCACATTCAAAATCTTTTTTGATACCATTTTCGTTTAAAGTTGAAACAATTGCATTATTATTATTCTTTTTAATTTTCTCTACTTTATGCTGCATATGAAAATTGATACCTTGTTTTTTTAAAATTTTCATAAACTCACTTGAAATCTCTTTATCCATACCTGGTGTGATATGATCTAGAAATTCGACTACATGGACTTCTGAACCAAGTCTAGACCATACAGATCCCATTTCTAAACCTATGTACCCTCCACCAACTACGACCATTTTTTTGGGGACTTGTTCTAATTTAAGTGCTCCAGTGGATGAAACAATTACTTTTTCATCAATTTCAACTCCTGGCAATGATACTGGAACTGAACCAGTTGCAATTATAGTATTTTCAGTTTGTATAATTGTCTCTCTATTATCGTTATCTTTGATTACAATATCATTTTTAGATTTGAAACTTCCGGTACCTTTAAAATAGGTGACTTTGTTTTTTTTAAGAAGAAACTCCACTCCCTTAGTCAAAATTGTAACCGCTTTGTCCTTATTCTTCATCATTTTTGACAAGTTTAATTTTACCTCACCAATTTCAATTCCCTTATTTGATAGACTTTGTGCGTTATGAAACTCCTCAGATAAATTTAATAAACTTTTAGAAGGAATACATCCAACATTCAAACAAGTACCACCTAGTGAACCTCTAGATTCTATACATGCAGTTTTAAGGCCTAATTGTGCCAATCTTATTGCGCAAACATAACCTCCAGGTCCTCCACCAATTACTACTGCTTGAAATTTATCTGTCATTTAAATATCCAAAAATAGCCTTCTTGGTTCTTCTAAATTTTCTTTTATCATTTTTAAAAAGGAAACAGACTCTTTACCATCAACAATTCTATGGTCATATGATAACGCTAAGTACATTATAGGTCTGATCTTAATTTCTTCATCAACTACAATAGGTCTATCAACTATATTATGCATACCTAAGACACCTGATTGTGGAAGATTAAGAATAGGGGTTGAAAGCATTGAACCATAAACACCTCCATTACTTATGGTGAAAGTTCCACCTTGAAGATCTTCAATTGTCAATTTCCCATTTTTTGCTTTTTCAGAAATTTCTTTAATATTTTTTTCAATATCTGCAAAAGACAGTTCATCTGCGTTTTTGAGGACTGGTACGACCAATCCTTTTTCAGTGCCAACTGCAAAACTTATATTATAATAATTTTTATAAACAATTGTATCACCTTCAATTTCAGCGTTTATCGCTGGGAAATTTTTTAATGCTACTATACTTGCTTTAACGAAAAAGGACATAAACCCCAATTTTACCCCATAGCGATTTTGAAAATCATCTTGATTTTCTTTCCTCATTGCCATTACATTTGACATATCAACTTCATTAAATGTTGTCAGTAAGGCTGCATTATCCTGTGCTTGTTTTAATCTCTTAGCAATAGTTTGTCTTAACCTGGTCATTTTAATTCTTTCTTCTTGACCATATTTTATTTTTCTTTCAGATGGAGGAGGATTGACGCCCATTAAATTTATTAGATCGCCTTTTAAAACTCTGCCATCTTTTCCTGAACCTTTGACAGAACTGATATCTATTTTATTTTCAGTAACAATTTTTCTTACTGCTGGAGACAAAGTTTCATCGATTTTTATTTCAGCTTCTACTTTTAAAGGTGCTACCTCTTTTGTAAGAACTAATGGCTTCTCTTCTTCAACATTATCTTGAAAAACTTTCATCTCCTCATCTTTATCATCTTCATCTATCAAATTATCTTTATCCACTTTTACAGTGGGTTGTATTTTTTTAATTTCCTGATTTTCTTTTGATTTGTTCTCGCTCTCTGAAACGGATCCTAAATCAGCACCAACTTCAACGACCGATCCATTTTTTGAATTTATTTTTGTAAGAACTCCAGATACTGGAGAAGGAACCTCTAAATTTACTTTATCAGTTTCTAGTTCAACAAGTGGTTCATCAGCTTCAACGGAGTCGCCTTCATTTTTTAACCACTTAGAGACAGTTGCCTCTGTGATACTTTCCCCAAGAACTGGAACTAATATCTTTTCACTCATTAATATTTATTCAAAAACTTTCTTTATAATTTCTTGTTGTTGAGAAACATGTCTTTTGGCATATCCTGTTGCAGGTGATGCATCTGGACTTCTTCCAATATAAGAAATTATACTATTCTTAGCCTTTATATTATCTAATGTCCATTGGATATAGTCTCTGACTGAAAACCAAGCACCCATATTTTTTGGTTCTTCTTGACACCAATAAAATTTTGCTTTTTTTGCATATGGTTTGAGCTCATTAGCAAGTGCTTTTGCAGGAAAAGGGTAAAGTTGTTCAATCCGATATAACACCACGTTGTCTTTTTTTATTTTTTCTCTCGCTTCAAGTAAATCAAAGTAGACTTTTCCAGAGCAAAGAATCACTTTTTCAATATCTTTTGGTTTTTTTAGTTTAATAAATCCTTTTACTTTCGGATCGATGGCATGATCCCATAAAACTCTATGAAATGAATTTTTTTTACTAAAATCATCCAAATTGGAAACACAATATTTATGACGTAATAAAGATTTAGGGGTCATAATAATTAATGGTTTTCTAAAATCTCTATGCATTTGTCTTCTTAAAGCATGAAAATAATTTGCAGGAGTTGTGCAATTCATGACTTGCATATTGTCATTTGAACATAATTGTAAAAACCTTTCTAACCTTGCTGATGAATGCTCGGGTCCTTGTCCCTCATATCCATGTGGTAACAGCATTACTAGACCAGACGCTCTTGACCACTTTCGTTCACCAGAAGCTATGAATTGATCGATAACCACTTGCGCACCATTAGCGAAATCTCCAAATTGAGCCTCCCAGATAGTAAGAGTATTAGGTTCAACTAAACTATATCCATATTCAAACCCTAAAACAGCTAATTCCGATAAAAAACTATCTACTATTTCAAAATTTTTTTGTTTATTAGAAATATTATTTAAAGGGATATATCTCGAATTATCTATTTGATTTCTTAAAACAGAATGTCTTTGACTAAATGTTCCCCTTCCTGAATCTTGACCTACAAGTCTTACTGGATAACCCTCCTCCAACAGTGAACCAAAAGCTAAAGACTCTGCAGTAGACCAGTCTATGTCTTTGCCATTAGAAACTGAAATTCTACGATTCTCTAGAATTTTTGTAATTGTTTTGTGAATATTGATTTCAGTCGGTATTGTATTTATTTTATCGGAAATATTTCTTAATTTTTTGGTGTCAGAACCTGTTACTCCTCTTTTGTCTTTTCCTCGCTCTGGTCTATATCTTGACCAGGTTCCCTCGAACCACTCTATTTTTGGTTTATAATTTTTTGCATTTTTAAATTGATCATCTAAAAGATCTTTAAATTTTTTTATAGAGTTATTTAAATAATCATTTGTAATTGATCCTTCACTTACCAGTTTTTCACCATAAACTTTAATAGTTGAGGGATGAGATCTTATCTTTTTATACATTAAAGGCTGAGTAAATGAAGGCTCGTCACCCTCATTATGTCCAAATCTTCTGTAGCAAATTAAATCAATGACAACATCTCTATTAAATTTTAATCTAAAATCTGTTGCAATTCTTGCTGCATAAACAACTGCTTCCGGGTCGTCACCATTAACATGAATAATTGGAGCTTCAACCATTTTAGCTATATCAGATGGATATGGCGAAGATCTCGCAAATCTTGGGCTTGTTGTAAAACCTATTTGATTGTTTACGATAATATGAATTGTGCCACCAGTGTTATGTCCTGGAAGACCAGACATTGCAAAGCATTCAGCAACTACTCCTTGTCCAGCAAAAGCTGCATCTCCATGAATAAGAATCGGAATTACTTTTTTTCTCTCTTTATCTTTATGAAAAAATTGTTTCGCTCTAGTTTGCCCTAAGACGACTGGATTTACTGCTTCTAAATGTGAAGGATTATCGGTCAAACTAACATGAACTGAATTTCCATCAAACTCTCTATTAGATGAAGCACCTAAATGATATTTGACATCTCCAGTATCATCTTTAGACTTTGAACTTATTTCTCCCGCAAACTCATTAAATATTCTTTTATAAGATTTTTGAAGAACATTAGCTAATACATTAAGTCGACCTCTATGAGACATCCCGATTTTAACTTCTCTAATATTTGACTGACCGCCAATTTTAATTATTTGTTCAAGTGCAGGAATTAAGCTTTCACCACCATCAAGACCAAATCTTTTGGTCCCAACATATTTTGTATGAAGAAATTTTTCAAAACCCTCAGCTTGAATCAGTTTGTTAAGAATTGCCTCTTTACCATTTTGTGTAAAATTGAAATCATCAGTCTTTTCAACACGATCTCTAAACCATTTTCTTTCAGTGGGATTTGAAATGTGCATATATTCATAACCTAAAGAACCACAATACTTTTCTTTTAAGAATTTTAATATCTCATTAATATTTGAGTATTGCTTATTAATGACATTGTCTAAGAAAATTTTTTTTTGATAATCTTCTTTTTTAAATCCATAAGACTCTGGATGAAGTTCCTCTAAATAATCTGTTTTTAACAATCCTAATGGGTCTAACTTTGCAATAAGATGACCTCTTTGTCTATACGACCTGATCATCGCAACAGCTTTAATTGAATTTGTATTTGATTTAATTATATCATCATCATTTTGCTCTGTGATTTGATTTTCAAAATTTTGCTTTTTATTTATTGAAACTTTCTTAGAAGGACTCCACGAAGGACCATTGATTTCATTTACAATTATATCGTCTTCATCGCCAACTTCCTTAAAATATTTTCTCCAGCTATCAGGTAATTCAGGATCATTATTTACAAATTTTAAGTACATTTCTTCGATGAAAGCGCTGTTTGATTTATTGAGAAATGCTGTTTTTTTTAATTCTAAATTTTTAGAAGAAGACATTATGTAAAGTCAATATAAACTGACTAAGAAATTTTTCAATCAGACAATTTATCGAACAGTGTTTTTCCAATTTTGGATGGAGAATTCGCCATTGTTATCCCACAATCTTCCATCTTTTTAATCTTATCTTTAGCGCCACCTTTGCCCCCTGAAATGATTGCACCAGCATGGCCCATTCTACGACCTGGTGGTGCTGTTATACCAGCTATAAAGCCAACAATTGGTTTTTTTATTTTGTGATTTCGAATAAATTCTGCTGCTTCCTCTTCGGCTGTTCCTCCAATTTCTCCTATCATTAAAATAGACTCTGTTTCGTCATCATTCAAAAATAAATCTAAGCAATCAATAAAATTTGTACCATTTATTGGATCTCCACCAATACCTATACAAGTAGATTGACCTAATCCATTTTCTGTGGTTTGAGCAACTGCCTCATAGGTTAAAGTCCCAGATCTAGAGACAATACCAACTGAACCTTTTTTGTGGATATTGCCTGGCATAATACCAATTTTACATTCATCAGGAGTTATTATTCCTGGACAATTAGGTCCAATTAATCTGGAATTTGATTTTAGTAATTTCTGTTTAACTCTCAACATATCTTGAATTGGGATTCCTTCAGTAATGCAAACAATTAACTCGATTGATGCCTCTATTGCCTCAATGATTGCTGCAGCAGCAAACTTCGCTGGCACATATATCATCGTGGCGTTGGCGCCCTCAGAGTTTTTAGCCTCTTTAACTGTATTAAAAACTGGTAATCCTAAATGTTTTTGTCCTCCTTTTTTAGGAGTGACTCCACCTACTAATTTTGTTCCATATTTAATTGCTTGCTCAGAGTGAAATGTTCCATGTGACCCAGTAAAACCCTGACAAATTAATCTAGTTTCTTTGTTTACAAGAACTGACATTATTTTATAGCCTTAACAATTTTATTTGCTGCATCATCTAAATTTTCAGCAGAGATAAGCTTTAATCCAGAATTGTCTAATATAGTTTTTCCTTCTTTAAAATTTGTGCCAGCTAATCTCACTACCAAAGGAACATTGATATTGATTTCTTTTGCTGCATCAACCACACCTTGGGCAAGAACATCACATCTCATGATGCCACCAAAAATATTGATTAAAATACCTTTAACATTTTTATCTGACAAAATTATTTTAAAGGCTGCAGAAACTTTCTCCTTTGACGCTCCTCCACCAACATCTAGAAAATTCGCTGGCTCTTCTCCGTATAACTTTATTATATCCATTGTAGCCATTGCTAAACCAGCTCCATTTACCATACAACCAATACTTCCATCTAATTTTATATAAGCTAAATCGTGTTTACTAGCTTCGATCTCTATAGGGTCTTCCTCATTTAGATCTCTAAGATTTAAAATCTCCGGATGTCTAAATAAAGCATTGCTGTCAAAATTTATTTTTGCGTCTAGACAAACAATTTTTTTTTCTTTTGTTAAAATTAATGGATTAACTTCAACCATATTTGCGTCTGTTTTAACAAACATTTTATAAATAGATTTAATCAAAGAAATAGCCTCCATTTTTGAACTATCCTCTAGATCGAAAATTTTGATTATCTTTTC
>CACMPD010000007.1 GCA_902615425.1 uncultured Pelagibacteraceae bacterium | reverse complement strand
TGAAAATGATTTAAATGAAATACTCAAGAAATTATATAATACTAATTTTTTTGATTTAGTTTCTGTAAAGATTTTAAATGATATATTAGTTATTAATGTCACAGAAAACCCAATTATTGAGAATATTACTTTTGAAGGAGTTAAATCCTCAAAAATTTTAGCTGATTTAAAAAAAAATAATAAACTAAAATCGAGGTCGTCTTTCAATGAGGTTTTGTTAGAAAAAGATAAAAAACAGATCAAAAGTTTTCTTAAAAATATAGGTTACTATTTTCCAAAAATTGAAATTACAAAAGAAGAGTTAGAGGATAATAAGATTAATCTTATTTATAATATTAACTTAGGTGATAAAGCGAAAATTAATAAAATTTCTTTTATTGGTAACAAAATTTTTAAAGATAAAAAATTAAGAGGAGTCATATTAAGCGAGGAATACAAGGCATGGAAATTTTTATCAGGTAAAAGATACTTGAATGAATCATTGATAAAATATGATGAAAGATTGCTTAAAAATTTTTATCTGAACAAAGGTTATTACAATGTTGAGGTTAATTCCTCATTTGCAAAAATAATTGATGGTCAATCATTTGAATTAATTTTTAATATTGATGCAAAATCTAAATTATTCTTTGGTGATCTGAAAATTGATTTACCAACTGATTTTTCAAAATCTAACTATGAAGAGGTTGAAAAATTTTTTAAAAAATTGAAAAATGAACCATATTCTATAAATAAAATTGAAGATATCGTAGAAAAAATTGAGACAATTACTATCAATGAACAATATGAGTCAATAAAAGCAAGTTTAAATGAAAAAATAATTTCAAATAAGATTAATATAGATTTTAAAATTGAAGAAACAGAAAAATTTTTTGTTGAAAGAATAAATATTTTTGGAAATAATATTACAAAAGAGTCAGTCCTTAGAAATCAGATTGAAATTGATGAAGGTGATCCTTTTAATGAGATTCTTTATGCAAAGTCTTTAAATAATATTAAGTCATTGAATTTTTTTGATGAAGTAAATGGTGAAATTTTAGACGGAAATCAATTTAATACAAAGATTATTAATATAAAAATAACCGAAAAAGCCACTGGAGAAATTTTTGCTGGTGTTGGAACGGGAACTAGCGGTTCAAATTTCTCTTTTGGTGTAAAAGAAAATAATTATTTAGGAAGTGGGATTAAAGTTGACACCAATCTAAATGTTTCTGAAGAAAGAGTTAAAGGTAAATTCTTAGTCTCAAATCCTAACTATAAAAATTCTGACAAAAGTGTTAATTTATCATTAGAAGCCATATCCATCGATAGACTGGGCACGTCTGGTTATAAATCAAATGTGACTGGATTTAGTATTGGAACGAATTTTGAATATTTAGATGATTTAAGATTTGGATTATCAAGTAGAAATGCAATCGAAAAGATATCAGTTGATTCTAGTGCCTCTACTAGACAAAAAAAACAAGATGGAAATTATTTTGATAGTTTTATTGGTGTGGATTTTTTTTATGATAAAAGAAACCAAAAATACCAAACTACTAGCGGGTTTTTTAGTAATTATAGTGTTAGTATGCCAGTTATTAGTGATACCAATACATTGACAAACACCTATAATTACAAAATTTTCAAAGAATTATATGAAAATAATGTTTCAACATTTTCATTCTTATTTAAGAGCGCTAATTCTTTAGGTGGCGAAGATATTAAACTCTCTGAAAGATTATATATTCCTGGAAAAAAATTAAGGGGATTTGAGTCAGGTAAGATTGGGCCTAAGGATGGTAGCGATTACATTGGTGGAAATTACGTTTCTAGCATTAATGCAACTACAACTATACCTTTGATTTTAGAAAATGTTCAAAGTGTGGATGTTGTGATGTTTGCAGACGCCGCGAATATATGGGGTGTAGACTATGATGGCTCCTTAGACAAAAATGGTATTAGAAGTTCTGTTGGTATTGGAATAGATTGGTTAACAGCAGTTGGTCCACTTACTTTTTCATTTGCACATCCAATTACAAAAGAGCCGTCTGACATTGAGGAGACTTTTAGATTCAATATAGGTACTAGTTTTTAAGAGATATGATTAGAAATCTTTTCACTATAATTATAGTGTTTCTTGGTTTAATAACTTTTTCATACAGCCAGGATCAAATTGCTTATTTAGAATTAGATAAAGTCATAAATAATACAAAAGCGGGTAAACTAATTATTAATAAATTAGAGAAGTCAAAAAATGAAACATTATTAAGATTCAAAAAAAAAGAAGATGAACTTAAAAAAACTGAGGATGAAATTAAAAAACAGAAAAATATTATTTCTGAGGATCAATTTAAAAAAAAACTTGTTGAATTTAGGAATGAGGTCAATAATTTTCGTCAGAATCGACAAAAAGCAATAGATGATTTCAATCAAAAAAGAAAAGTAGAATTTGAGGAATTTTTTAAAAAGATTACTCCAATTATTGAGAGTTACTTAGTTGAAAAAAATATTGAAATACTTCTTGATAAAAAGAATATTTTTGTAGCGAGTAAAAATAAAAATATTACTCAAGAAATTATAAAAATTATAGACTCCAAAATTAAATGAGTACATTTTTAAATAAAAAACAAATAATCAAATTACTACCTCATCGTGAACCAATGTTATTGATCGATGAACTTTATGATATTAAAAAACTTCATTCAGCTACCGCAGTTGTTAATGTAAAAAAAGACAGTTTTTTTGTAAATGGTCACTTTCCAGGACAACCTGTTATGCCAGGTGTATTAATTGTTGAGTCTTTTGGTCAAGCTGCAGCAGCTTTAACTGCTCATGGTTTAGATAAATCAACATATGAAAATAAATTGGTATTTTTAATGGGTGTTGAAAAAGCAAGATTTAGAAATCCAGTCATACCTGATTGTAAATTAATTTTAAAAATTGAGGCAATTAGGTCTCATGGGCGTGTTTGGAAATATAAAGGTGAAGCATTTGTTGATGATAAAAAAATGGCAGATGCAATATGGTCAGCTACTATTGTCGACAAGAAATAATTAGCAATAATTCTTGATAACACATCAACCTGTGCTTTGATAAAAGCAATTATGTCTAATCCATTTTTTATTAATAATGGACCATTTAAAATTTCAGAAATCTTCAAAATTTTAAAAATTGAACTTAAAACTGAGGAAAATCTGTTAGTAAAGGATATTCAGGATTTATATAATGCAGACAAAGAGTGTATTACGTTTTTTCACTCAAAAAAATATAATCAAATAGCAAAAAAAACCAAAGCTTCATATTGTATCACAACACAAAATTTAAAAGACTATCTTCCAAAAAATTGTGCTCCTATTGTGGTAGAAAATGTATTAATTTCAACTTCACTTATTACTCAAAAGTTTTATCCAAATTCAATTGAGGATGAGTATGATGCCACCGCTGTTGATATTAAAGATACCACCCTAAAAGATATAGTAACTGCTGGAAAAAATGTATTAGTTGGAGAGAACGTCAAAATTGGAAAAAATTGTTTAATTGGACATAACTCAATTATAGAACGTAATGTTCAAATTGGTAATAATTGTAAAATTGGATCTAACACAATTTTAAGAAATTCTGTGATAAAAGATAACGTAACTATTTTAGATAATTGTGTAATTGGAAAAAAAGGATTTGGTTTTTTTCCATCACAGAGTAAAAATTTGAAATACCCTCATATAGGTATCGTTATAATCAATGAAAATTCTGAAATTGGATGTGGATCTACAATAGATCGCGGTTCTTTATCTAATACAGAAATTGGTAAAAATACTTTTTTAGATAATCAAATTCATATAGCTCATAATGTTAAAATTGGTGAAAATACAATTATAGCTGGACAAGTCGGAATTGCAGGAAGTTCGATTATTGGTAATAATGTGAAAATTGGCGGTCAAGCTGGAATATCCGGACATTTGAGAGTAGGAAATAATGTTGAAATAGGTGGTGGCAGTGGTGTTATAAAAGATATACCTGATAATGCAAAAGTTATGGGTTATCCAGCAAAAAGTATTAGAGAATTTTTGAAAGATAATAGATGATACATAAAACTGCTATCGTTGATCCAAAATCTAAAATATCATCTAACGTCGAGATAGGTCCTTATTCAGTAATTGGACCAAATGTTGAGGTAGGAGAAAATACTATTATCGAATCTCATGTTAGTATTGTGGGAAACACTAAGATTGGGAAGAAAAATAAGATATATTCATTTGCTTCTATTGGAAACGATCCTCAAGATCTTAAATTTAATGGTGAGGATACTGTATTAGAAATTGGAGATAACAATAAAATTAGAGAATATGTAACAATAAATCCAGGTACTAAAGGTGGCGGTGGAATTACTAAAATTGGTAATGGATGTTTATTTATGGTTTCTTCACATGTAGCACATGATTGCTTAGTCGAGGATAATGTAATACTTGCAAATAATGTTCCTCTTGGTGGACATGTACATATTGAGCAAAATGTAATAATCGGAGGTAATTCAGCTGTACAACAATTTACTAGAGTAGGTAAGTTTACAATGATAGGTGGAATGTGTGGGGTAGTAAGAGATATCATTCCATATGCGATGGTTCATGGAAATAGAAGTGTTCTTCAGGGTTTAAATTTAATTGGTTTAAGAAGAAAAAATATACCCAATAAAGAAATCTTAGTTTTAAGTGAAGCATATAAAGAAATCTTTAAAAATGAAAATTTGACGGAAAATTTGAAAAATTTAAATGCTGAGTTTAAAAAAAATGGTCTTGTAAAAGACGTCGTTGAATTTTTAGAAAAAGATAAAAAAAGACCAATATGCACACCTTTTTCAAAATAAAATGATAGGTTTGTTTTTAGGTGATACAGATTTTTCAAAAATCGTTCTAAAAAAAATAAAAAAACAAAAAAAAAAGTACTTTATAATCGATCTTTCCAATAATAATGATTTTGCTAAAGAAAAAAATTCTTACAGAATTAGTATTGGAAAATTTGGAAAAATAATAGACCTAATTAAAAAACAAAAATCAAATAAAGTTCTTTTTGCTGGGAAAATCGCTAAACCAAAATTTTCTACATTAAGATTAGATTTGAAAGGCATTTATTACATGCCGAGTATTATAAAAGCTGCTAAATTAGGAGATGCAGCTATAATTAAAGTCATAATTGAAATCCTTAAAAATGAAAAAATTGATGTTATAAGTTCAATTCATTTCAATCCTGAGTTAACTGGTAAAAAAGGTTTACATACAAAGATAAAACCTTCTCGAGCTGATATTAAATCAATCAATAGAGGTATAAAATATTTAGCTAAAACTAATAGTTATGATCATATTCAAGCACTAGTAGTAAAAAATAATAAGATAATAGCAAAAGAAGACAATAGAGGTACCAAAAAAATGATGACTAAATTAAAGAAGAATAATTTTGGTGGTATTTTAATAAAATTTCCAAAAAAAAAACAAGATTTGAGAATGGATTTACCAACAATAGGGATACAAACCATTAAAGATTGTAAAAAATATGGATTGAAAGGAATAGTTCTTAAATCAAAAAAAAATATCTTTTTAGATAAATCTAAAAGTATTGAATTTGCAGATAAAAATAAAATTTTTATTTTGATAAAATGAAAAAAATATTTGTGCTTACAGGAGAACCCTCTGGGGATAAATTAGCTTCTACAGCAATTTCAAAACTTCAAAAAGATTACACTGATATTGAATATTTATCTGTGGGTGGGTCAAATTTAAAAAAAATTGGCATAGAGTCTATCTTTGATTTGAAAGAAATAACTTATTTGGGTTTTACGAGTGTTTTGTTCAATATTTTTAAGATTAATAAAAGAATTAATCAAACTGTTAAAGAAATCTTGAAGTTCAATCCAGATATTTTGTTTAGTGTTGATAGTCCAGACTTTACTTTAAGAGTTGCAGAAAAGGTAAAAAAAATTAATCCTCAAATTAAGACAATTCATTATGTGGCTCCACAAGTTTGGATTTGGAGAAAAGGAAGGGTAAAAAAGATTAAAAAATTTATTGATCATATTCTTTTATTATTTGATTTTGAAAAAAAATTTTTTGATGAAGAGAATATGAATACTACTTTTGTAGGTCATCCCTTAATAGAAAATAACAAAAATAATAAAACAGATATCAATAATTTTATTTCTAACAATAAAAAAATAATCTCTATATTTCCAGGTAGTCGAAAATCAGAAACAAATGTTTTATTACCAATATTGATTGATTTTATAAATATGATGAACAAAAGAAATTTAAATTACAATTTTATTTTTCATGCTACTGAAGAAAACAAAAAAAACATTGTTGAGTATCTTAAAGATAAGAATTTTAATAATATTGATGTAATTTCAGATGAAAATATGAAAAGGGAAATTTTATCAAATTCAATTTTTGCTGTATGTAAGTCAGGAACAATATCTCTTCAAGTTTGTAATGCTAATGTTCCTTCAATAATTATTTATAAGTTAAATTTTATAAATTTTATGATCTTTAAATTATTGGTAAATGTTAAATTTGCAAATATCATCAATATAATTAATAATAAAGAAGTCATTCCTGAATTGTTGCAAAGTGAGTGCAATGCAAAAGAAATTTATAATTCTGTTTTATATATGCTTAAAAATCCAGAGATTGGAAAAAAACAATTAGAACAATGCAATCAAACTTTAAAGGGAATTAGATCGAATTCTTCATCATCTAATGAAGTGGCCACAATCTTAAGAAATAGTCTTATTGGATAATCTTTTTTCAACCTCTTCTTTACCCAAAGATATAATTATATCATAAATACCAGGACCAAATTTTGACCCTGTTAAAGCCACTCTCAAGGGCTGACCAACACCTTTAAAATTGGTGTTATTAGATTTGATTAGTTCCTGAACTATCGGTTCTAAATTTTCTCTTGTAAAGTTACTTATTTCTTTTACTTTATCTTTAAATTCAGAGATAATTTTTTGTGCATTAGTATCAATTAATTTTAGATCTTCTTTATTAAAATTAACTTCATCGTTAATAATATATTGGCTATTATTATATATATCCTCTAGTGTTTTAGCTTTATTCTTAAGAAAACTTAAAGATTTTTTAATTTTATCTTTTTTTTCCCCAATAATCTTATTTTTAAAAATTTCACAATAGTTAATGAGTTGATTAAAAAGTTCGTTTTCATCAATGCTTTTTATATAGTGTTCATTCATAGATAGAATTCTACTTAAATCTAATTTTGACGGAGATTTTCCAATACCTTCAAGATTAAAATATTTTACACTTTCATCTAAAGTAAAAATTTCTTTATCTTCATATGACCAACCCAATCTTAAAAGATAATTTCTCAAAGCATCTGGCATAATACCTATTTTAGAATAGTCCTCCAAAGTAGATGCCTTATCTCTTTTTGATAATTTTTTTCCCTCAATTGTGTGAATTAATGGTATATGTGCAAATGTTGGTAAAACCCACTCCATTGCTTCATAAATTTGAATTTGTTTAAACGTATTGATTTTATGATCATCACCTCTAATAATGTGTGTCATATTCATCTGATGATCGTCAACAGCAGCAGATAAATTATAAGTTGGTGTACCATCATTTCTTAAAATTACAAAATCCTCGATCGTATTATTTTCAATTTCCACGTTTCCCTGTACTTTATCTTTTAAAATTGATGTACCGTCAATTTTACTTTTAAACCTAATTACTGGTTTTATATCTTTAGGCGCTTCATTTTCATTTCTGTCTCTCCATTTTCTATCATAAACGTATGGAATTTTTTTTTGTTTAGCTCTCTTTTTTTGTGTTTCAATTTCTTCAGTTGAGCAATAGCATCTGTAAGCACTACCTTTTTTTAATAGTTCATTTGCAACTTTTATATGATCATCAATTTTTTGAGATTGTATATATTCTGTTCCATCATGATGAATGCCTATCCATTTCAAAGATTTTATAATTTGATTTTTGTATTCCTCTTTTGATCTTTCTTTATCTGTATCTTCTATCCGAAGATAAAAATTACCGTTTTGGTTTTTTGAATATAACCAATTAAATAAGGCTGTTCTCACCCCACCAATATGCAAAGGTCCAGTAGGTGATGGAGCAAATCTAGTTGCTACTTTTTTCATTAAAAATGGTTTAGACTATTTTTTTAGAAGTTTCTATATAAAGATACTAAAACACCTTGAACTTTTACTCTATCTGGGCCAAAAATTTTAGTCTCATAGTTTTTATTAGCACTTTCCAATGCTACTACTTTACCTTTTTTTCTAATCCTTTTAAGCATAGCTTCGTGTTCGTCAATTAAAGCCACCACTATTTTTCCATTATCAGCTGTATCGGTTCTTTTGATAATGACTGTGTCGCCTTCATGAATACCAGCCTCAATCATTGAATCTCCTTGAACTTTAAGACCAAAATAATCTCCATTTTTTTCTAAGTTATTTGGTAATGGAATTCTAGAAACTTCATTTTGAATTGCTTCAACAGGTGTTCCAGCTGCTATTTTACCTAAAACTGGCACCTCTGCATCGTCGGATAAAGGTTTTTCTTCATCCAAACCTCCTTTAATGACACTTGGGGAAAAATTATTGTAAATATCATTTGCAGAAGCGGTCTCTGGTAATTTTATAACTTCCAAAGCTCTAGCTTTATGAGCAAGCCTTTTAATGAAACCTCTTTCCTCTAAGGCGCTAATTAATCTATGAATTCCAGATTTTGATTTAAGATTTAGGGATTCCTTCATTTCTTCATAAGAAGGGGATACACCAGAACTTCTCAACTTCTTGTTGATAAATAAAAGCAGGTTTTTTTGTTTTTTTGTAAGCATAAGAACAAATATCGTACAAACAATGTTCTATAAAAGTTCTTCAGAATTAACAATAGTTAAAAAGTTATGAAAATACTGACTTTTTTGACTATAAAACGGAAAAAATTGAATTATCGTTTAAATTTTTTAAGAGTGATTCACCAATTAAAAAGGTTTTGATGGATGTTTTATTTGATAGTTCCAACAATTCTTCTTTAGTTTTAATTCCACTTTCAGAAATCAATGGGCCAGGGTGATTAACCAAAACATCGTGGATATCATAAGTTGTATTAATATCAGTTTTTAGAGTTTTTAAATTTCTGTTGTTAATACCTAATAAAGCATCTTTAAATCTAAGTGCTTGTTTAGCTTCATTAACAGTGTGTACCTCTACAATAACTGACATATTCAATTTTAAAGCTTCTTCATATAATTCATCTGCCAATTTATCTGAAACTCCTGCTAAAATAATTAAGATAGCATCAGCACCATAACTTTTAGCTAAAGGAATTTGAAATTTATCTATAAAAAAATCTTTACAAAGAATCGGTAAATTAACATCTCGTTTTATTTTACTAATATGTAGCAAGTTTCCTAAAAAAAAATCCTCTTCAGTTAAAACAGATAAACAGGTTGCTTTATTTGATTTATATATATTAGCTATTTTTACAGGATCGTAGTCTTTAATAATTATCCCTGCAGAGGGACTCGCTTTTTTTATTTCAGCAATAATTGAGAATTTTTTATTTTCAACATTCTTTTTAATTGTATTTTTAAAATCAACGTATGAAATATTTTTTTTAATTAATTCTTCGAGTGTCTCAAGACTTATACTTTTTTTAAGTTCTAAAATTTTTTCACTTTTAGTATTTATTATTTTTTCAAGAACATTTTCAGTCATTTTGAATTTTCTCTAATTGTTTAAATGTTCGACCTGATAAAATGTGTTTTCTAGCATCATCATAAGCTTTATTGAAATTCTGATGAGTTTCATTAACAACTAATCCTGCTGCAGCATTTAAACAAACTGCTTTAGAAAAATCATTATCCTCACCTTTAAATATATTAATCATTCTATCTGCATTATAAGCTGCATCATTACCAATGAGATTTTCAAACTTATCTGCATTTATATTTAACTTATTTGGATCAATAATAATCTCAGAGATGACACCACCTTTTAATTGAATTACATTGGTTTTAGCATAAGGTGAAATTTCATCTAATCCATCTTCACTATTAACTATCCAAGCAAATTTAATATCTAAATTTTTTAAAGCATTAGCAAATATTTTTAATAGTTTTTTATCAAAAACACCAATAACTTGTCTTTTTACAAGAGCAGGGCTACTCAAAGGTCCGATCATATTGAATATAGTTCTTTTTCCAATTTTTTTTCTTGTAGGTCCCACAAATCTCATTGCACTATGATAGTTGGGTGCAAACATGAATCCGAAATTATTATCATTAATTTGATTTTCAATATCTTTTGGTTCTAAATTTATTTTTATATTTAAAGCCTCTAGAACATCACCAGATCCACATTTTGAGGATACAGCTTTATTTCCATGTTTAGCTACTTTAACACCCATACTCGAAAGTAATAATGCTGCAGCTGTTGATATATTAAGTGTATTCATACCATCCCCACCAGTTCCACAAGTATCAACACAATTTTCTACATTTACTCTTTTAGATTTGTTTCTAAGAACAAAAACTCCACCAGCTACCTCATCAGAAGATTCACCTTTTGCTGATAAAAGTGTCAAAAAATCAAATATTTCTTGTTCTTCTGCTTTACCCTCCATCAATAATTCAAAAGCAGATTTACTTTCATCAAAAGTTAAATTTTCCTTTTTCTTAATTTTTTCAATGAATTGTTTCATTAATTCTAAATTCTTATAAAATTTTTTAAAATTTTAATTCCTAATTTAGTTTTAATACTTTCAGGGTGAAATTGCACTCCATGTATATGATATTTCTTATGTTGTACTCCCATTATTAGTCCATCTTGAGTCTGAGCAGTAATTTCAAGATCTTTAGATAATGATTTTTTATCAATAATTAAGCTGTGATATCGAGTGGCTTCAAACGTTTTAGGGAGATTTTTTAAAATACCAACTTTTTTTGAAAAAATCTTACTAGTTTTTCCATGCATTAGCTTTCTAGCTTGAATAATTTTTGAGCCAAATACTTGACCTATAATTTGATGGCCTAAACAAACTCCGAGAATTGGTATTTTTTTATATAAAGATTTAACGATTTTAAGACAATTACCTGATTGATTGGGGTTACCAGGTCCAGGTGAAATTACAATCTTATGATATCTTTTTTTTAAAATTTCGTGAGATGTTATTTGATCATTTCTAATTACTTCAACATTCACTTTTAATGAAGACAGATAATGGTAGAGATTAAAAGTAAAACTATCGTAATTATCAATTAAAATTATCTTTTTCATTTCAACGCATTAATTAAAGCTTTTGCTTTATTTACTGTTTCTTCGTATTCCTTTAATGGTTTGCTATCTGCAACAATCCCAGCTCCAGCTTGGACATAAAATCTGTTATTTTTTGCAACAGCTGTTCTTAAAGCAATACATGTATCAAACTCTCCATTCGCCGCGAAATACCCAATGCCACCAGCATAAACCTTCCTTTTTGTAGACTCTAGTTCATCAATAATTTCCATAGCTCTTATTTTGGGAGCTCCAGAGACAGTTCCAGCTGGAAAACCCGCTAAAAGAGACTTAAATTTAGAAAATCTTTTATCATGTTTACCTATTACGTTCGAAACTATATGCATTACATGTGAATACCTTTCAATTATAAAACTTTCAGTAACTTTAACAGAATTAGTCTTAGATACCTTTCCAGCATCATTTCTTCCAAGATCTAATAACATTAGATGTTCAGAAAGCTCTTTTTTATCTTTAAGTAAATCTTTCTCATAAAAATGATCCTCTTTAAGCGTTTTTCCTCGAGGTCTTGTCCCGGCAATGGGTCTTACAGTTATTTCGCCATCTCTTAACCTTACTAATATTTCGGGACTTGCACCTATTATTTGAAAATCAGTAAAATTAAAAAAAAACATAAATGGAGATGGATTAGTTATTCTCAATTTTTTATAAATATCGATTGGTTTTTTTGTCAATTTAGTCTCAAAACGCTGGCTTAAAACGACTTGAAATATATCTCCTAATTTAATGTATTTTTTTGCCTTATTAACTATAGATAAAAATTTATTTTTAGAGGTATTTGAATTAATTATAATTTTTTTTGACTTATTATTTGTTACATTATCTATTTTTTTGACTGATGATTGTAAGGAGAGCGTGAAAAGTTCAGATTGGATATCTTTATATTTATTTTTGTAATTTGTAATTTTTTCATCTTTAAAAATATTATTGATAAAGAATATTTCCTTTTTCAAATTGTCATGAATAATAAGTGTTCTTGGACGTAATAATCTAACATCAGGTAATTTTAAGTCATCTTTACAATTGTTTGGGATTTTTTCGATGTACCTAATTGCATCGTATGAAAAATATCCTGAAATCAAAGAACAAATTTTCGGTAATTTATAAGGAGTTTTAAACTTAAAATCTTCAATTATTCTTTCAATCAAATATTTTGGTTTATCCCTTAACTTAATTTTTTTATTTTTCTTTATTAAATAAGAATTATTATTATTAAATTCCCAAATTTTATCAGGATTTTTACCAAATATAGTATATCTGCCTCTAATCTTACCTTTTTCTACTGACTCAAAAATAAAGCTATTTTTTTCAATTAAAAAGTTATCAATTAAATTAATTATTTCTTCATCATTTTTTACTTTTTTTGATGTATAGATTATTTGATTTTCGTTGTTTCTATGTCGAAACTTGAATTCTTTGAAGCTTCGATTAATTTTCATTTAAAATAGTTTTTAACTCGTTCAATAGTCTGTTGATTTAAAGAAACATCATATTTATCATTTAAAAATGTATCATAAGATTTTAATAATGAATTTTTGTTGTTAGAATTTTGTTTTGTAATATATTGTTTAAATTCTTCTTTATTTGTATCTATGATTTGTTTTTCAAATTTTTTGACTTTTGCTAGGTAAATATTGTTATTTTCATCATTTATTAAAGTAAATGATTTCTCAGGTAAGCTATATAAAACTTCAACAGCATTAATATCAAATTTTTTATTATCTCGCACTGAATTCAAATTTATTACCTGGATCTTATCTTTTCCCATCTCTAAAAAATTGTTGTCATTGAATTTTTTATTGGTTATTTCATTTAATAATTTTTGGTTATAATCAAATTTATTTTTTTGAAAAACTAATTCGAGCACTTCTTCTTTAATTTGTTTATCACTTAAATCTGGTGATTTTTGGGTAATATTTTTTATGTTATATAGGATATAATCATTTTTATTTTCAAAAATATCAAATTTATTATTTCTTAATTCATAAATTTTTTTTTCAATTTCATTTTTATCTGTAGAAAATCTAAAATTACTAATATCAACCGAGTTTAAATCAAAATTTGATGTGATTGTTTTAAAATCAATTTCATTGGATATTGCAACTTCAATTTCATCAATTTTGTCAAAAAAAGACTGATTGAAATCATCTACTCCAATTAAATTTTTAGGATTTATGATTGTGTAGCTGAAATCTAAGTACTCTATTTTTAACTCATCTTTATTATCCTTAATAAAATTTTCTAATTCTTTATCTGTAATATCATCTTTATTTACATAAAAATCATTTAAATCAATAAATTCTATTTCAAGTTTTTGATTTTCTTCTTTAAATAGTTTTGTTGTAAGAAATTGAGGGGAGGTTGTACCAGCACCAATATAATCAAAAAGATTTCTTTGCAATTCTCGTAATTTAAGTCTCTGTTCAAATCCCGGAGCAGATAAATTATTTTCTAATAAAAATTTTTCGTATTTAATTCTTTGAAAAACTCCATTTTCATCAAGAAAATTTTTATTTTCTTTTATCTTCTTTAATAAAGTTATTTCTGAGATACTTAGTTCAAAATCTTTTATTTCTAGATCCAGTAAAGTAGTAGAAACTAAACCAGACAGAATTTCTTCAATAATGTTTTGCTCTAAATTTTCTCTGATTGTTTTTTCAGGGATTCCTGATTTATTTATGTAATCAATAAAATCTTCAGTGGAGATACTATTATTATTAATTTTAGCAACATTGTTAGTATTACCACTACTGAACATTCCACCCATACCCCAAAATACAAATGGAATTATCATTATAAAAACTAACAAACCAGCAAACTTAGTTTTTGCAAAATTTCTTAAATTACTAATCATTACTATAAATTTATTGATCTATAAAAAGCAAACCTATAAATTAAAATAAGCCTCATGACAAATAAATATATGTATTTTATTGCTAATTGGAAAATGTTTGGTGTTTTAAATTCGTTAAATACGCTGAATAGAGTTGTTAAATTTTTTAAAAACTTCAAAAAAAGAAAGTCTTTGAAAATAATTTACTGCCCACCTAGCACTTTAATAGAGCCAATGTCAAAAAAATTGAGAGGATCAAATATTGAAATTGGTGCTCAAAATTGTCATGAGCAGGAGGTTTTTGGTGCTTTTACAGGTTCAGTCAATTCTTCTATGTTAAAAAGTGTTGGTGCTAAATATATTATTATTGGCCACTCCGAAAATAGACAATCTGGTGAAACTGATAAATTAATAAATCTAAAAATTAAAAGCGCATTAAAGTCTGGGCTGAAGGTAATTTTTTGTATTGGTGAGACGCTTAAAGCAAAAAAAAAAAAAATTACTAAAAGTGTTTTAAATAAACAGATTAAAGAAGGTCTAAAAAATATTAAAAATAATAAAAAAATTATTATCGCTTATGAACCAGTTTGGTCAATTGGTACAGGAATTATACCAAAATCTGATGACTTATTTAAGACAATCAGTTTTATTAAAAAAGAAAAAAAGAATTGCAAAGTTCTTTATGGTGGCTCAGTAAATCCAAAAAATATTAATCAATTAAAATCTATAAATAATATTGATGGTTACTTAATAGGTGGGGCATCACAAGATCCTAAAAAATTTATTGATATAATTAAAAAAACATATAATTAACCCTTCATGGAAAATATATTGTTAATTTTGAACATCATATTTGGTTTAATTTTGGTATTACTAGTTTTGATGCAAAAGTCTGAGGGTGGTGCTTTAGGAATTGGAGTTTCTCAGGAAAGTTTCATGTTTTCCAGATCAGCAGGTAATTTTATGACCAAAGCAACAGCAGTTGTTGCCACTTTATTTATAATTTGTAGTTTAGCACTTACAATTGTATCTAGAGGAGAATTAACACCTACATCATCTGTTTTGGATACTATTGAGGAAAAAGCAGAGGATACTCCTGCTATTCCAGAAAATAATAATTAATACTTTTAATTTTCTTTTTTATTCGCTATAAGATACTTCCATGGCGCGATTTATTTTTGTCACGGGCGGCGTGGTTTCATCATTAGGAAAAGGTCTCTCTTCTGCATCTCTAGCTTATTTACTTCAATCGAGAGGGTATAAAGTTAGATTAAGGAAATTAGATCCTTATTTAAATGTAGATCCTGGAACAATGAGTCCATTTCAACACGGAGAGGTTTTTGTAACTGATGATGGTGCCGAAACAGATTTAGATCTTGGTCATTATGAGAGATTTACCGGAGTATCTGCAAAGAAGTCAGATAACATCACAACAGGTAAAATTTATAGTGATGTATTAAAAAAAGAACGTGAAGGAAAATATCTTGGAAAAACAGTTCAAGTTATTCCACATATAACTGATAGAATAAAAGAGTTTATAAAGAATGATTCATCTAAAGAAGATTTTGTTATTTGTGAAATTGGTGGAATTGTTGGTGATATTGAGAGTCTACCATTTGTTGAGGCCATAAGACAATTTGCAAATGATATAGGAAAAAAAAATGCATTATTTATCCATCTTACTTTAGTACCTTATTTAAAGTCCTCAGATGAAATTAAAACTAAACCTACACAACATTCTGTTAAAGAATTGAGAAGCATAGGTGTTCAACCTGACATTATAATATGTAGATCAGAAAGACCCATCCCGTTAGAGCATCGTAAAAAAATTTCACTTTTCTGCAACGTAGATATTAAAAATGTAATAGAAACTGTTGATGTAAGAACAATTTATGAAGCACCGATAAGTTTTTTTAGAGAGAAACTTGATGTTCAAGTATTAAATTATTTCAAGCTTAAATCAAAAAAACCTGTAAACCTTAAACCCTGGAAAAAAATAACTAAAATTATTTTACAAACTAAAAAACAGGTGAATATTGCCATAATTGGTAAATATGTTGAATTAAAAGATGCTTACAAATCTTTAGATGAAGCTCTTACTCATGGTGGTATTCAAAATAATGTAAAGGTAAATTTAGTAAGAATTGACTCTGAAAAATTAAAAGTTTCTGAGATCAAATCAAAACTTAAACACATTTCAGGTATATTAATACCTGGTGGTTTTGGTAAACGAGGAACAACTGGAAAAATAGAGTCAATAAAATATGCTAGAAAAAATAAAGTTCCTTTTCTTGGGATATGTTATGGAATGCAAATGGCAATTATAGAATTTGCGAGAAATCAATTAAATTTAAAAAAAGCAACTTCGAGTGAATTTGATAGAAATGGTATACCTGTAATTGGATTAATAAATGAGTGGATTAAAGATGGAAAAACTATCAAGGGAACTGATAAAAATCTAGGTGGAACAATGAGATTAGGTTCTTATGATGCAAAATTACAAAATAATTCTAAAATTAAAAAAATTTATGGAAAAAAGATTATCAAAGAAAGACACCGACACAGATATGAAGTTAACATCAATCTAAAAGACAAATTTGAAAAAAAAGGAATGAGTTTTTCTGGTTTATCGCCTGATGGTTTTTTACCTGAGATCATTGAGTTAAAAAATCATCCTTGGTTTATTGGAGTACAGTTTCATCCAGAATTTAAATCTAGACCTTTTGCTCCACATCCATTATTCTCATCTTTTATCAAAGCATCAAAAAATCATAAATGAGTAGCATTAAAGTAAATTGTGGAAAAATAGATATTTCGAACAATGATAAGATTTGTATAATTTCTGGACCCTGCCAGCTTGAAAGTGAACAACATGCAATGGATATGGCAGGAAAAATTAAGGAAATTACTTCAAAATTTGGTCTTGGATTTATTTACAAAACTTCATTTGATAAAGCGAACAGAACAAGCTTAAAAGGCAAAAGGGGAGCTGGATTAGAAGCTTCATTGCCTGTGTTTGATAAAATTAAAAAAGAATTAAATGTCCCTATCCTAACAGACATTCATAATGCTGAGCAATGTGCAATCGTTTCAAAACATGTTGATGTTTTACAAATCCCAGCTTTTTTATGTAGACAAACAGACTTGTTAATTGCTGCAGCTAAAACAAATAAAATTATTAATGTAAAAAAAGGTCAATTTCTTGCACCATGGGATATGGTTAATGTAACAAAGAAAATTTCAGAGTCTGGAAATGACAAAATATTAGTAACTGAAAGAGGTGCAAGTTTCGGATACAACACTTTAGTTTCCGACATGAGGTCGTTACCAATAATGGCTAAGAATGGTTATCCAGTAATTTTTGATGCAACACATTCAGTGCAACAACCAGGTGGTCTTGGAGAAAAAAGTGGTGGTCAAAGAGAGTTTGTTGAATATCTAGCAAGAGCTGCAGTTGCAGTTGGAGTTGCAGGAGTTTTTATTGAAACTCATCAAGATCCAGATAATGCTCCATCTGATGGGCCTAACATGGTACCATTAGATAAATTAGAAGATCTTCTAAAACAATTAAGCGATATAGATAATCTTATTAAAAATTAAGTGAGTAAAATTCTAAAAGTTAAAGCAAGACAAGTTTTTGATAGTAGAGGAAATCCAACTATTGAAGCAGAGGTTTATGTTAAAAACAAAAGTGCAAAAGCAATATGTCCCTCAGGAGCTTCTACAGGTACTTATGAAGCCTACGAAAAAAGAGATACGAATAATAAAAGATATTTAGGCAAAAGTGTATTCTCAGCAATAAATTTAATTAATTCTAAAATATCTAGAGCTTTAAGAAATAAAAACATACATGATCAAGAAAGAATAGATGAAATACTTATTAATTTAGATGGGACTAAGCAAAAGACAAAACTAGGAGCTAATGCAATATTATCAGTATCGATGGCTACAAAAAAATTATCAGCTAAAGTAAAAAGAATTCCTCTTTATAAATCTTTTTATGCAACAAAAAATTTTCAATTACCTTATCCATTAATGAATATTATTAATGGTGGAGCACACGCTAATAATGGTCTTAGAATTCAAGAATTTATGATTAGACCAGATAAAGCAAAATCTGTTTCTGAAGCAATGAGAATATGTTATTTAGTAATAAAAAACTTAAGTAAATTAATTAAAGCAAAAGGTTTAGCTACATCAGTTGGTGATGAAGGTGGATTTGCACCGATGATTAATAGCAACAATCAGGCCTTAGATTTAATTGTTTTATCAATCAAAAAATCAGGATTTAGAAATGGAAAAGATGTTTCAATTTGTTTGGATGTTGCAGCAAATGAATTATTTAAAAAAGGTAAATATTCTATTCACTCAAAAAATATGTTTCTGTTGATAAAACAATTTCAGAATATAAAAAAATGATTAATAAATATAAAATTAAATCGATTGAAGATCCATTTTCTGAAAATGATTGGACGTCGTGGAGTAAATTAATGAGATCTACTAAAAAAGTGCAGATAGTTGGAGATGATCTCTATGTTACAAATTTGGAAAGGTTAAAAAAGGGATTTCTAAATGTTTCATCAAACTCAATTTTGATAAAACTAAATCAAATTGGTACAGTTACCGAAACACTTGATGTCATAAGATTTGCTCAAACTATTGGATTTAATACTATTATTTCACATCGATCAGGAGATAGTGAAGACACATTTATTGCTGATTTAGCGGTAGGTACTAACTCAAACCAAATAAAAACAGGATCTTTAGCTAGATCTGAGAGAGTAGCAAAATATAATCAATTAATTCGTATAGAAGAAGAACTTGGAAAAAAAGCTAGAATGAATAAGATTCATTAATGCTTCAAAGATTAAAAAAAAATTACCTTTTATTAGTTTCTACTTTTCTGATTCTTTATTTCTTTTTTAATCTTTTATCCGGTCAAAGAGGATTAATTTCATATTTTGAGAAAAAGGAGATTTTAAAAAACTTAAAAAAACAAGAATCTTCAATAATTAACCAAATAACCGACTTGGAATTTAAGAATTCATTATTAAGTGACAATCTAGATCTTGATTATATAGAATCTTTGATTAGAGAAAGGTTCATATTTGGTAAAAAAAATGAAAAAATTTACATAATTAAAAAAAATGAAAATTAGACATCCAGAAAAGCAGAATAAACCTATAAATCCAATTAAAAAAAAACCAGATTGGATACGATCAAAATTAGTAAATAGCAAAGAATTTTTTTTAACAAAAACAATTGTAAATAAAAATAATCTTGTAACAGTTTGTCAGGAAGCTAATTGCCCAAATATCACTGAATGTTGGAGTAAAAGACATGCTACGTTTATGATTATGGGTGATACATGTACAAGAGCATGTGCTTTTTGTGATGTAAAAACTGGTAAACCAGGAAAACTAGATAATCTTGAACCAATAAAAATTTCTGAGGCTGTAAAAAAATTAAATTTAAAACATGTCGTAATAACATCAGTTGATCGAGATGACTTAGATGATGGTGGTTCAAATCATTTTTTTGAGGTTATTAACCAAACAAGAAAAACAAATCCAAATACTACAATTGAAGTTTTAACTCCTGATTTTTTAAGAAAGGGTGATGCTTATAAAAAAGTTTTAGATGCCAATCCTGATGTTTTTAATCACAATATTGAAACTGTTCCTAGTCTTTATCTAAAAGTAAGACCTGGTTCTAGATATTTCGCATCTTTAGAACTTTTGAAAAATGCTAAAATGATAAATAAGAAAATTTTTACTAAATCAGGGATAATGGTTGGCCTAGGTGAAAAAAAAGATGAAATTTTACAAGTAATGGATGATTTAAAAGCTGCTGATGTAGATTTTTTAACTATTGGTCAATACTTACAACCATCTGTTAGACATCATCCTCTTGATAGGTACTACACACCAGAGGAATTTGATGAATTAGGAAGGATTGCGAAAGCAAAAGGGTTTTTATTAGTTTCGTCATCACCATTAACAAGATCTTCTTATCATGCAGATGAAGATTTTGCTAAGCTACAACAAAATCGGATTAACAATCATTAATGCCAAAAGCTTCAGTTAAGCGATTAATTGAATGTGAAAAAAAAGACTTAATTGAACTTGTTTTAGATATAGAAAAATACCCTGAATTTGTTCCATTTTGTTTTGATGCAAAAATATATGAAAATAAACAAGATGGTGATTTGCAAAAAATTATTGCTGATTTAACCATTGGTAAAGGTCCATTTAAAGATACATACAAAAGTGATGTTGCCTTTAATAAAAATACTGATTCAATCTATGTTAAAAACATAGAGGGACCATTAAATCATCTTACAAATAATTGGACGTTTAGTGATAAAAATAATGGTATTACCGAGGTCACTTTTGATATTGATTTTGAAATAAAAAATAAATTTTTAAATTCTTTAATGGTAGTCTCTTTTCAATTTGGCTTAGAAAAAATAGCTGATGCATTTCAGAAAAGAGCTGAAGAATTATTTGGAAATACTAAAAATTAAATCCAAGGTTTTTTTGACAGTCGCTTTTTGAATTGAAGATCTTTTTTTACTTTTGAATAAACACCTATTAATAAGTACTTTTTTACCTTTTTTTATACCAATATAAACTAGACCCACAGGCTTTTGTTTGGTGCCACCTTTGGGGCCAGCGATTCCAGTTATAGAAACGTTTATATGTGCTTTTGATATTTTAGATAAGTTATTTACCATTGTTAAGCAACATTGGTGACTAACTGCGCCATATCTCTTAATAATATTTTTATTTACTTTAAGAATTTTAATTTTAGCTTGATTAGAATAGGTGACTAGTCCTAAATTAAATACTTTTGAAGCGCCACTTATTGAGGTAACTGAACTAGCTAATAACCCACCAGTACAAGACTCAGCGATAGATAGTTTTAATTTTTTTTTTGTTAAGAGTCTGACTAAAGATTTCATTAAATTAAATAACTACTTATTAACATAAAACAAATTAATGATAGAACAACATATAATCCTGCACAAACATCGTCCATTATTACACCGAAACTATTTTTATAATTTTTGTCAAAATAATCTATTGGAAATGGTTTGAGAATGTCAAAAAATCTAAAAAGCACAAAGCAAATTCCATAAAAAATTATGGCTTCATCAGATGTTTTTTGTGTTCCGTGAGATATTTCATAGAGATAAATTGGTATAGATTGACCTATAAATTCATCAATAATAACCTCTTTTGGATCTTTATTTTCTTTCTCCTTGATGTGTGATGCAACTGCTATAAACGAATAAATAAAAATAATAAATAAACCTATTAAGATTATATTTGGTGATAATTTTTGTATGTGAAAAACAAAATAAAGAAAAATAATCGTAGCTAAAGATCCAAAAGTTCCAGGAATAATCTTTATTTTTCCTATGCCAAACATTGTAACTAATAAGGAATTGAAAGTTTTAATCATATTTTGTAATTGAAATTATTGTTTCACAAGCAATGGCCTTTTCTTTTCCTATTAAACCTAATTTTTCTACTGTTTTACCTTTTAAATTAATTTGGTTTTCATTAAGACCAGTTAAATTTGAAACTGATTTAATTATTTTATTTCTGTATTTTGAAACTCTTGGTTTCTGGCAAATTAAGTTAATGTCTAAGTTATTAATAATCAGATTAGATTTATTAAGATCAAATATAATTGGTTTTAGCATTTTTGGAGATCTAATATTTTTAAATTTCTTTGTATTAGGAAAATATATACCAATGTCTTTTTTTCCCACAGCTCCTAAAATACAATCAATTATTGCATGTAAAATTACATCCCCATCGGAATGACCCTCTAGACCTGAATGAAAAGGAATTTTTATTCCTCCAAGATAAAGTTTTTTATTTTTCACTAACTTGTGGATATCAAATCCTATACCATAAAAAGTCTTGGGTGTTTTTATATCCTCAATATATGTAATTTTATTATTTCCTTTTTCTCCTTGTATAAATTTTATTTTAAAATCTTTATTTATGAATAATGTTGCCTCATCAGTAACTTTATTTTTTTGATTTTTTGCTACTTCATATAGCTCTTTAAATCTAAATGCTTGAGGAGTCTGGGTTAATAACAAATTATCTCTGTTAAGATTAAATATTCGATTTTGAATTTTATATTTTATTGTGTCTTTTGAATTGATAATTGGAACTACAGCTTTGTTATTTTTTAAACTTTTAACAATATTTTTTAATAATCTAATTGAGAAATTAGGCCTAGCAGCATCATGTATAAATACATTTTTTGGCTTATATCTTTTTAGATATTTTAAAGCTTCAAAAGAGGAATCTGATCTTTCTTTTCCACCTTTGATAATACTTATTGATTTTGGATATTTCTTTTTTTTAAAATGTTTAAGATTATTTGTAACAATCAAAATTTTTTTAAATAGCTTTGACGCGAGAGATTTTTCTATTGAATGATCAATTAATTCTTTATTTTTGTACTCAAAAAATTGTTTTGGTATTTTTGTGCTAAATCTCTTACTTTTTCCAGCTGCTAATATTACAAAATAGTTGTTCATTTGTTTTAATGTTATAATTCTAAATTATGTTAGAATTTTTGAAAAAAAATATATTCATTATTTTTCTATCTAGTATCACACTATTCATAGGTTTTTTAACTTTTTTAACATTTATTGATAGAAGTTTTATTGAATTAAATCAGAAAAATTTACAATATTTATTAATTTTAAATATTTTTTTACTTGTTTTATTATTCATATTTATCTTTGTTGAAATTAAAAATTCTATAAAGAGCGATATTGATAAAGATGGTTTAACTTCTAATAAAAAATATATAACTTATTTTTCATTATTTACCCTTATACCATCAATCTTAATTTCAATCTTTTCTCTCTTTCTCTTTTCATTTGCTTTGGAAAAGTATTTTGACAAAAAAGTTACAACAGTTGTTAATAATTCTTATGAACTTGCGAAAAATTATGTAGAGGAAGTAAGAAATAAAATTCAATCTGATATTATTCTGATTGCCTTTGATACAAATAAAAGTGCTAATTTTTTGAATGAAAATGCAAATGAATATCTAAGATTTTTGAGAACCCAAAAAATTATTAGAGATGTTGATGAAATTCATATTATTGATAAAAATAAAAAGCTATTATATTCAACTGAAAAAAAAGAAAAATATATTCCACCGGTTGATAAAGCTTTAAATTTAGTTCTTGAGGATGATAGACCATTAAAGATAATTAATACAAAAGCAAATATTTCTGCTGCTATAATGCGACTGCAATCATCAGAAGATCGGTTTTTATATGTTGTAAAATTTTTGGATAAAAATATTTCAAACTATTTAGCTGAATCTCAAGAAGCAATAAATTTCTACTACACTGTAGAAGAAAGAAGCACAGGTATTAAAATTTCCTTTTTTATAATTTATATTATTATTGTTTCATTGTTGTTATTTATATCTATTACGATTGCAATTCGGTTTTCTTCTAGGTTTTTTAGATCCATTAATAATCTTATTTTCGCATCAACAGAAATAGGCCAGGGAAATCTTAATACAAAAGTACCAGAGATTAAAACTGATAAAGATATGGAGGTTTTAAATAAAAATTTTAATTCTATGATTAGTAGACTCAAAAATCAGCAAGAAAAATTAATTATAAATGAGAGATATAAAGCATGGGGAAATTTATCAAGAAAACTAGCCCATGAAATTAAAAATCCTCTAACACCAATACAATTAACGATAGATCGAATTAAAAATAAATATTCCAAACAAATAACAAATGAAGACCAAGAGTCGTTTAGAGAAAATTTGAAAATTATAAATTCTCAAATAAAACAAATAGAAAATTTAGTAAACGAATTTTCAGATTTTGCAAGAATGCCAAAACCAATTTTAAAGAGAAATAATTTAGTAAAGTTATTAAATGAAAATATTAAATTACTATCAGAGATTAATAAATCTATTGAGATAGATTTAACTAAAGGAGATGAGGAGATTTTACTTGAATGTGACAAAGAACAAATTTCAAGAGTTTTTATTAATTTAATAAAGAACTCTATCGAGAGCATAGAACAAAAAGTTGAAAAAAACCTTGATTTTAAAAAGAAAATTTCAATTGATATTTCATCAAATAATGACCATATTTTAATATCAATAGAGGATAATGGTATTGGTTTTGATAAAAATAATATAGAGGAAATTTTAAACCCATATTACACAACAAAAAAAAATGGAACTGGACTAGGTCTATCTATAGTAAATAAAATTATAAATGATCACAAAGGTGAACTCCAATTTATTCCAATTAGCAATGGTGCAAAGATACAGATAAGATTTTATTTAAATGACAACAGAAATATTAATAGTTGATGACAATGCGGATATAAGAAATATCCTAAATGAATTAATTGTTGATGCTGGCTACAAAACCAGAGTAGCAGCTAATTATAATCAAGCGTTAAAAGAAATTAACAAAAAAATGCCTGATGTGGCTATCCTAGATGTAAAATTAGATAAAGGTGATAATGATGGAATAGAGCTATTATCTCATATCAAGTCTATAAATAAAGATGTACCAGTAATTATTATTACAGGGCATGCTAATATTGAAATGGCAGTAAATTCATTAAAGCACGGTGCATTTGAATTTGTAGAAAAACCTTTTGACCAAGCTAGATTACTAAATTTTATAACTAGAGCTGTTGAAAATCTTCAATTAAAAAAACAAAATAAGGATTATGAAAATAAGTTATTTTCTTCGTATGATTTAATAGGTGACAGTAAAAACATATCTACAATACGAGAACAAATAAAAAAGATATCTTTAACTGAGAGTAGGATTCTTATAAATGGGCCATCAGGTTCAGGGAAGGAATTAATTGCAAGAAAAATTCATAAAAATTCCAAAAGAGAAAAAAATCCGTTTATTATTCTAAATGGGGCACTTCTTGACTCTGAAAAATATGAACAAGAATTATTTGGGGAAGAAAAGATAGATGGTTCCATTTCATATGGTGCTTTAGAAAAAGCTAATAAAGGCACTTTATTAATTGATCAAGTTTCTGAAATTCCCCTTGTCATTCAATCAAAAATATTAAGAGTTCTTATTGATCAAAAATTTAAAAGATTAAATGGTAATAATGATATCAATGTTGACGTTAGATTAATTTGTTCATCAAGTAAGGATTTAAAAGATGAAATAAAAATAGGTAATTTTAGAGAAGACCTATATCATAGATTAAACGTTTTTGAAATTAATATTAAATCATTAAACGAAAGAATTTCAGATATACCTCTGTTAATAAAATATTTTTCAAAGATGATTTCTGCAAATTATAATATTAAAGAATTAGCTATTGATGAAAATGACTCATATATTTTGAATCATGATTGGAAAGGCAATGTAAGGGAACTAAGAAATTTGATTGAAAGAATTGCAATTTTACAACCTGATACAAAAGACAAAATTTCTAATATTGTAAAAGAGTCATTAAAAAGCGACAATTATGATGATAAAATTACTGAAAATAGCTTATCTGTACCTCTAAAAGAGGCTAGAGAAAATTTTGAAAAAGAGTATTTAACTATTCAACTTAAAAAATTTAATGGAAATATATCTAAAACAGCTAACTTTGTTGGTATGGAAAGAAGTGCGCTTCATAGAAAGCTTAAAGGCTTAGGAATAAAAGAATTTAACTGAAATGAATATAATCATCTGTGGTGCTGGTAGGGTAGGTTTTACTATTGCAAAGTTATTGAGTGAACAAGGTCATTCGATAACAGTTATTGATCAATCAAGTGAGGATATCCAAAAAATCAATGATAGTTTGGATGTTAAAGCAATCGTTGGAAAAGCTACATATCCATCAATTCTTGAAAAAGCCAATGCTGCTGAAACAGATATGATTATAGCTGTTACAAGAAATGACGAAATTAATATGCTCATTTGCCAAATAGCATTTTCAATATTTAATATTCAAAAAAAAATAGCAAGAATTAGATCACAAGACTATCTAAACCCAAGATTTACAAGAGTTTATAATAAAGAAAATTTACCAATAGATGTGATTATTTCTCCTGAGATAGAAATTTCCAAATCAATTCAACGAAAATTGGAGGCGCCAGGTGCTTTAGATAGTGTACCTTTTGCTGATAATAAAATAAGATTATTGGAGATATTCATTAAAGAGGATTGTAAATCTATAGGTATCAAGTTTAATGAACTCACAAATAAATACCCAAAATTAGAGGCAAATATTATCGGAATTAATAGAGATAATAAATTTTTTATTCCAAAAAAAACAGACTCCGTAAAAAAAGATGACAAAATTTATGTAATTATTAATTCGTCACAAATGTCAGAAACTCTCGAAGCTTTTGGTCATGAAGAAAAAATTTCAAAAAAGATTTTAATTATTGGTGGAGGAAATATTGGTTTTAATTTAGCTAAGAACATTGAGGAGACCTTAGAAACTGTTAGGGTTAAAATTGTTGAAAAAAATAAGGAGCGAGCAGAGTTTTTAGCAAATCAACTAAATGATGCGATTGTTATAAATGGTGATGGTCTAGATGAAGAAGTTTTAACTGAAGCAAATCTAGGGGAAGCTGAAACTGTATTAGCTCTAACAAATGATGATGAAGATAACTTGATGGTCAGCGTGTTAGTTGAAAAATTCGCTAAAGACCAAAAAGATATTGATGATAAAAGAACAATGGCATTAATTAACAAACCAAATTATTCACTTCTTCAATCATCATTAAAAATTGATGATTTAATTGACCCAAGAATGACGACTGTTTCAAGTATTTTAAAACATATACACAAAGGAACAATTGAAAATGCATATACTCTGTCAGATGGTGAATATGAGGTAATTGAGGCTGAAATAATTGAAACTTCTGAATTAATCAATAAAGAAATAAAAAATTCCAATTTACCAGATGAACTAAGAATTGGTGCTGTATTAAGAGATAAAAAAATAATTATACCTAGATCCAATTTTGTTTTTAAAAAAGATGATAGAGTTGTATTTATTGTTAAAAAAGACTCTATATCTTTTGTCGAAAATATCTTTAGATTAAGTTCAGTATAATTAGATGTTTGGATTGCAAATTAAATATCTAAGTTTCTTTTTTGGATTAATTTCTATTTTATCTTTTTTTAATATAATTTATTCTTACTATTTCAATCTTTACCTAAACTTAGATACTTATTATTTAAGTTTATTTTTATCTTCGATCCTGGCAGTTCTTTTTTATAATTTAAAAATATCGCCTAAAAAAACATCAATTTTTCTAAAAATTTTAACTGTTTTTTTGGGATATATTTTACTACCTTTAATTTTATCTATTCCTTTTTACCTAAGTATTTATAACTTAACCTTTATAAATTCTTTTTTTGAAGCAGTTTCAGGTTTTACATCTACTGGTTTTACTATCTTTGAAAATATAAAAAATATAGATCAAAGTCTGATTTTATGGAGGGCAACTACCCAATGGATTGGGGGATTATATTTCTTATTTTCTATAATTTATTTAATAGATATTTATGATGAAAATTTTAAAAAAACATTAACAAATTTTTTTTCATTTAATACTTCAGAGGTATTCAGACAAGCAATAAAAGTGTTTTTAATATATTCTGGTATAACTTTAGTAATTTTTATAATACTAAATTTATTCTCTATAAGAACTTTTGACTCTTTAAATTTAGCATTTTCATTAATTTCTTCCGGTGGTTTTTTACCTACAAATAATTTATCCAATATAATTAGAGAAGATACTCAAACTATTATTTTGGCATTTTTGATGTTGGCATCTTTTTTTAGTATTTTTTTCAGTTACAACTTATTTTTCTTCAAGAAAAAAAATGTAAATTTTTTGTACGAAGATCTGAATTTAATAATTTATTTCGTTATAGTTTTGATTATCTTTTTTTTATTTTTTAGTTTTAATCAAAACTTTTTGAATTATTTTTTGTCAATATCAAGTAGTATGTCGAATATTGGTTTTACACTAGATAATTCAAATACAAATTTGAATTTCATTTATTTGATTTTGGTAATTATTGGAGGATCTTTTTTTTCTACAAGTTCAGGGTTGAGATTTATAAAGATTTATTCTTTATTTATATATTCAATTAATCAAATTTTATCATTCAGTAGACCAAAAAATATATATAAGAATAAGTTATTTTTCTCTGAAGTTAATTTTGACTTTAGTGAGATAAGTAAATATTTTTTATCAGTTCTCATATTTATTTTATCACTTTTTATTTTAACAATATTATTGACTGTAAGCGAATTTAGCTTTGAAAATTCATTTAAGTTATCTATTTTAACATTAATGAATACTGTCAATTCAAGTTCTTATGGTTTAAGTGACATAACTTTTTATAATCTTTCATATTTTACCAAATATTGTCTTATTTTTTTTATGATTGTTGGTCGAATTGAGTTATTAACAATCTTGCTTCTTGTTAAAAAATTTCTTTTTAAAAATTAATTAATTATTGTATATGTAATAAGATTTTGCGCCCTTAGCTCAGCTGGATAGAGCATCGGTTTTCTAAACCGAGGGTCGTAGGTTCGAATCCTTCAGGGCGCGCCATTACTAGCACATTTTTGGTTAAAATTTATCTTGACTAGATTTTAATTTAATTCGAAATGAGATTAAATTTCCCTTGAACACCTATTTTTATCATGCTTAAATTAAGTATATTCAAAAGCAATTTTGAATTATTTGTTAACAAATAAATAAACAATAGGAAGAAATATGTTTAAATACTTAAAACAATTAACTTCTCTAGTTGCTATGGTAGCTGTGTTGTTTACTTTTACAACAGAGACTATGGCTGCAAAGAAGTCAAAAACATTGAAAAACACTATTAAAAAAGATTTTGTTAGATGCGGTGTATCACAAGGTCTTGCTGGTTTCTCTAATGCTGATGCTGCAGGAAATTGGGAGGGTGTTGATGTAGATGTATGTAGAGCGGTAGCTGCTGCAGTATTAGGTGATGCAAACAAAGTAAAGTATACGCCACTTAGTGCCAAGGAGAGATTTACTGCTCTTAATGCTGGTCAAGTAGATGTGTTATCAAGAAATACAACATGGACATTGACTAGGGATGCAGATCTAAACTTAACATTCGTAGGAGTAAATTTTTACGATGGTCAAGGTTTTATGGTAAGAAAAGACTCTGGTATGAAATCAACAGCTGATTTTAAATCAGGAATGTCTGTTTGTACAAACATTGGAACCACTACAGAGTTAAACTTAGCTGATTTTATGGCTGCAAAAAAAATTGACTATAAATTAGTTGGTTTTGAAAAAGCAGATGAAGCTAGAGATACTTATGGTGCAGGTAGATGTGATGCTTACACAACTGACAAATCTGGTCTTGCAGCTCAAAGAACAGTGCTTTCAAATCCAGATGACCATATAATTTTACCAGAAACTATTTCTAAAGAACCATTAGGCCCTGTTGTACGTCAAGGGGACGCTGTTTGGGAAGATATAGTTAGATGGTCATTAAATGTTATGATTGAAGCAGAGGAATATGGAGTCACTTCAGCTAACGCAGATATGATGAAATCATCTGAAAACCCATCAATTAGAAAAATTACAGGTGCTGAACCTGGAATGGGCGAAAAACTTGGTTTAGATAATGACTGGTCTTTGAGAATTATCAAACAAGTTGGTAACTATGGTGAAAGTTATAAGAGAAACATCCAAGACACTGGAATTTTACCTGGAAGTAGAGGTCCAAATGCATTGTGGACTCAAGGTGGAATTTTATACGTACCACCATTAAGATAATTCTATAAAGAATTATTTAAATTATACAAAAAAGGGCTAAATTTATTTAGCCCTTTTTTTTTATTTAATGTTTTTTAATTATTGGTAAATATAGGTTTCTAAAATGAAAAAAATTATCCCACAAGCAATAACATTGTTATTAATATTCCTTATTTTTGGATTTTTTACATATAACGCAAATGTTAACATGTCGAATAGAGGAATGGAATTTGGATATAGTTTCTTAAAAAGAGCAGCTTCATTTGATATCCAATTTAGTTTAATTGAATATAGTAGAGAGTCCTCTTATGCAAGAGCTTACCTTGTTGGATTATTGAATACACTTTTAGTAGCTTTTTCAGGAATTATTTTTGCAACAATATTGGGTCTTATTTTTGGTATAGCAAGATTATCAAAAAATTTATTAATAAAAGAATTTGCAGCTTTTTATGTTGAATTTTTCAGAAATCTTCCATTACTTTTACAATTATTTTTTTGGTATTATGCAGCTCTAAGAATATTACCATTACCACATGAAACTGAAGGTTTTCATAATTTTTATATAACCATAAAATCTCTCTACACACCTTCTTTAGTTTGGGAAAATCTAAGTATTTTTTTATATTTAATAGTTTTTTCAATTATATTAATTTTCTTATTAAAAAATTATTTAAAAAAAATTCAAGAAAAGCATGGTAAACAATTTCCAATTTTGATTATATCAATTGTAATTTTATTATTGGTACCATCATCCGCATTTTTATTTGGAGGTTCAAGTTTTGAAATTGAGTATCCAGTTTATAAAGAGTTGTCAGCAACTTCTGGAACATTCATTGGAGGGTTAGCAATACCACCTGAATTTATAGCATTATTTTTAGCATTATCTTTATACACAGGCACATTTATAGCTGAAAATGTTAGGGCCGGTATAGAGGGAATTAGTAAAGGACAAAAAGAAGCCGCGGCATCTACTGGATTAAATCAAAAACAAATTTTAAATCTTGTTGTTTTACCTCAAGCATTGAGAATAATTATCCCTCCAACAACCAATCAATATTTAAACCTTACAAAAAATTCATCTTTAGCGGCAGCTATTGCTTATCCTGATGTTGTTTTAGTCTTTGCTGGAACAGCTTTGATGCAAACTGGTAGAGCTATTGAAATTGTATCAATAACAATGGCTACATACTTATCAATTAGTTTAGCGATTTCTGCTTTTATGAATTATTATAACAAGAAAGTTGCTATTACGGAAAAATAATGCTTAATAAAGAAAAATATATTGAAACAAATAATACCAAAACTTATATTGGGATAATTCTTATTCTATTTTGTTTATCGAACGTATTTTTTAACTCCTTCTTCAATATAGAGATTTTAAAATTTTTTCCTACAAAAGTAGGTTTTCTATTTTCCTTTATTCTTGGAATATTAGGCTTTTATTTGATTAGATCAGAACAATCAAAACTCAGATTTATTAATTTTATAAATTTAAATACAAATAATAATAACTTTAATGGATTTTTAACTTTATGCATCTTGATTTTAATCCTAGTGACAATACCACCAGTAATAAATTGGTTTATATTGGAGGCTAATTTTTCAGGCGACTCAAGAGAAGCATGCACAGGTGAAGGAGCATGTTGGACATATATTAAAGTTTGGTTGAAGAGATTTGTATATGGAATGTATCCTAATGAGGAACATTGGAGAATTAATCTATCTTTTTTTCTGGTAGTTGGCTTAGGTTTGATAGGAATATTTGTTAAAGGAAAATTAAAAAAATTTATTACATTATATTACGTTATAATCTATCCAATTATAGCCTTTTTGGTAATATATTTTTTAATATCTGGAGGATCATTTAATTTATTATGGGTTGAAACTGGTGCATGGGGAGGCCTATCTTTAACATTTATAGTTTCATTCTTTTGTTTAATTTTTTGTTTCCCGATTGGAATGCTTTTAGCTCTAGGAAGAAGATCCTCACTACCAGTAATTAAGTATTTTTCTGTTACTTTTATTGAGTTTTGGAGAGGAGTTCCTTTGATTACAGTGTTATTTATGTCCGCAGTAATGTTTCCGCTTTTTTTACCAGAAGGAATGTTTGTTGATAAATTAGTTATGGTTATAATCGCAATATCTTTATTTGAAGCTGCTTACGTTGCAGAAGTTATACGAGGTGGATTACAGGCTTTACCAAGAGGACAATATGATGCAGCAAAGTCTTTAGGTATGGGTTATTGGAAAATGTATACATTTGTAATTTTGCCCCAAGCATTAAAATTAGTAATTCCAGGAATCGCAAATACATTTTTAGCATTGGTAAAAGATACACCTTTAATTTTTGTAGTCGGATTACTAGAAATAGTTGGAATGCTTAACATGGCAAAAACTAATCCTAAATGGCTAGGATTTGCAATGGAAGGTTATGTATTTGCAGGTATTATATTCTGGATTATTTGTTATAGTATGAGTAAATATAGTCAAAAACTAGAAATAAAATTCAAAACTGATAGATAAAAAAATATGCCTGATAATATTATCCAAATTACTGATATGAACAAATGGTTTGGTGATTTCCAAGTTTTAAAAGGAATAAATTTAGAAGTTAAACCAAAAGAAAAAATCGTAGTATGTGGTCCATCTGGATCAGGAAAATCTACATTAATTAGATGTATTAATAGATTAGAAGAGCATCAAGAGGGTAATATTGTTGTTGATGGAACTGAATTAACAGAGGATACAAAAAATATTGAACAAATTAGAGCTGAAGTTGGAATGGTGTTTCAACAGTTTAACTTATTTCCTCATTTATCTATTTTGGATAACTGCACACTAGCTCCTATTTGGGTTAAAAAAATGCCCAAAAAAGAGGCAGAAGAATTAGCATTAAAACATCTAGAAAGAGTGCAAATTCTTGATCAAGCACAAAAATATCCAGGACAATTATCTGGGGGACAACAACAAAGAGCTGCTATTGCAAGAGCTTTATGTATGGAGCCAAAAATAATGCTTTTTGACGAACCTACATCTGCTTTAGATCCCGAAATGATTAAAGAAGTTTTAGATGTTATGGTTAATTTAGCAAAACAAGGAATGACTATGATTGTGGTTACTCATGAAATGGGTTTTGCAAAAGAAGTTGCAGATCAAATGATATTTATGGATGAAGGGATGATAGTAGAAAAAGCTGATACCAAAGAATTTTTTGCTAACCCAAAGAGTGATAGAACCAAACTTTTCCTAAGCCAGATACTATAGTTCAAGCTAATTACAAGAAATTTTTCTCAAATTATAGCTGAAGTAATGCTTGACATATTTCTCCTAATACGGGTTTTTAGGCAAAAAAATAAAAATTTATTGTTGCAGTAGGTATTAAAAACTAGTTCAATTAGTTTTTTAAAAAATTAAGAGGGGTCTTAATGGAAGATAATTTTAATAAGCATTTAGGCAATAAGCTTAAGCTTAGAAGACTAGCACTAGGTTTAACTCAAACTAAAGTAGCAAAAGCAATCAACGTCACATTTCAACAAATTCAAAAATATGAAAAAGGCACTAATGGGGTAAGTTCAATAAGGTTATTACAATTATCGAACTATCTTAAAGTACCAATTAATTATTTTTTTGAGGATTTTTCAGAATATCTTATAAATTTAGAGAAATCACAAGAAGGTCATATGAATGTAAATTATAACTTTTTAGTGAAATTATATTCTGAACTAAATGCTGATCAAAAATTAAAGTTTAATAAATCATTACAGGCAGGAAGCAACAATATTTCAAAGGTTGTATAATTTTTGGCTCCTCGGGCAGGACTCGAACCTGCGACCAATTGATTAACAGTCAACTGCTCTACCAACTGAGCTACCGAGGAATATTAAAATCTCAACTTACTTTTTTTTTTCACTAAAACAAGATTTTTTTTGGAGGCAACGCCCGGAATCGAACCGGGATACAAGGATTTGCAATCCTCTGCGTAACCATTCCGCCACGTTGCCATATGTTTTAGAAGATAGCTACACTGAGTTTTATATAAAATATTTGCAATTAGTCTATTAAATAACGTTCCAATTTGATTATTGTTAATTTAGATTATTAAATTATAAACTAATAACACCCATGATAAGCGATAAATATATACATTCAAAAGTTGAAGATAAAATTTATGGTTATTGGGAAAAAAACAAATTATTTAAACCACAAAAAAATTCAAAAAAATTTTCAATTGTAATTCCACCACCTAATGTAACTGGAAGTTTACATATGGGTCATGCTTTAAATAATTCAATTCAAGATTTATTAGTTCGTTATTATCGTATGAATAATTACGAAACATTATGGCAACCTGGAACTGATCATGCAGGTATAGCCACTCAAGCACTTGTAGAGAGAAAATTAGAAAAAGAAAATTTAAGTAAAATTGACCTTGGTAGAGAAAAATTTATAGAAAAAGTATGGGAATGGAAAAATGAATATGGGGACATAATCATTAATCAACTAAAGAAATTAGGATGTTCATGTGACTGGTCAAGAAATGCATTCACTATGGATGAAAATTTATCAAAATCAGTCATTAAGGTTTTTGTAGAATTACATAAAAAGAAATTGATTTATAAAGCTGAAAAACTTGTGAATTGGGACACTGTTTTAAAAACCGCAATTTCAGATTTAGAAGTAGATCAAAGAGAGATGAATTCTAAGATCTACTATATTAGATACCCAATAGACAATTCTTCAGAATTTATCACTATTGCCACAACGAGGCCTGAGACAATGCTAGGGGATACTGCGATTGCGGTAAATCCTAAGGATAAAAGATATAAAAACTATGTTGGCAAAACTGTCACAATACCAATCGTAGGTAGAAAAATAAAAATTATTAAAGATAATTATGCTGATCCAGAGCAAGGAACTGGAGCACTTAAGATCACGCCAGCACATGATTTTAATGACTATGATGTTGGTCAAAGAAATAAATTAGAAATAATTAATGTTTTTACGGAAGAAGGAAAAATAAATGATAATGCTCCAAAAGATTATATTGGCTTAGATAGGTTTGATGCCCGTAAAAAAATATTAAATGAATTAAAAGAAAAAGACTTTTTTGTAAAAGAAGAAAATATCAAAAATAAAGTTCCATATGGTGATAGATCGAATTCAGTAATTGAACCTTTTTTAACAGAACAATGGTTTGTTGACGCAAAGAAATTAGCGATCAAAGCTAAAAAAATTGTGAAGACAAAAAAAACAAATTTCTTTCCATCTAACTGGTCTAAAACTTATTTCCAGTGGATGAATAATATTGAGCCATGGTGTATTTCACGACAATTATGGTGGGGACATCAAATACCAGCTTGGTATGGACCTGATCAAAAAATCTTTGTTGCGATCCATGAAAATGATGCAATTAAACAAGCAAAAAAATATTATAAAAAAGATGTAAAACTTACTAGAGATCCTGATGTTTTAGATACATGGTTTTCTTCAGGATTATGGCCATTCGCAACTTTAGGTTGGCCTGATAAAAAAGATTACGTAAAGAAATTTTATCCAACAACAGTTTTGGTAACAGGTTTTGATATTATTTTTTTCTGGGTAGCTAGAATGATTATGTTTGGTATGGAATTTTTGAACAAAGAACCATTCAAAGATATTTATGTCCACGCGTTAGTTAGAGATGAAAAAGGACAAAAAATGTCTAAGTCAAAAGGGAATGTTATTGATCCATTAGATCTCATTGAAAAATACAGCGCTGATGCATTACGTTTTACTTTGCTTTCTATGGCATCCCCAGGAACTGATGTTAAACTTTCAGAAGATAGAGTTAAAGGATATAGAAACTTTTTAAATAAATTATGGAATGCTAACAATTTTTTAATCACCAATAAATGTGATTTTAAAAAAACCAATAAAGTTCCAAAAATCTCATTAAATATCAATAAATGGATTTATTCTGAGTTAATAGAAACTAAAAATAAAATTCAAAAAAATATTGAAGATTATCGATTTGATGAAGCAGCAAAAATTGCTTATCAATTTGCATGGCACTCATATTGTGACTGGTATATTGAGCTGTCTAAAACAATTCTTTACTCTGAGGATAAAAAGGTAAAAAAAGAGGTAAAAGAAGTTTCTGCTTATGTTTTTAAGCAAATATTGGTTATGCTTCATCCTTTCATACCATTTGTAACTGAGGAAATATGGTTAAAGAACAAATTTGATGAGTCTAATAAAAATTTCCTTATGTATAAAAATTGGCCTACTGGAAAAATTAAAAAAGACCAATCTCTTAAAGAAGTTGAAAAAATTATCAAAATTATCTCTGAATTAAGATCATTTAAAAATGAATTAAATGTCAGCCCTGGTTCATTTGTTGATGTTGCGATTAATAAAATTGCCAAAAAAAACAAACTATTAGTTAATAATAATGATGTTATTTTGAAAAAACTGGGTCGTATCAATAATTTTTTTGATAAAGAACAGGATAAACCCTCTGCAACACTTGTCATTTCTGGTGATATTTTTAAGATTTATTTTGATGAAAATGTTGATCTTAATTTGATTAAAGAAAACTTACAAAAACGTCAGAACAAATATCAAGACGAACTAGATAAGATTTCTCAACGATTATCTAATAAAGGCTTTACAGATAGAGCACCAAAAAATATTGTTGAACAAGAAAAAACTAACTATAGTAGTCTTAAAGATAATATCAAAAAAATATCTTTAACTATTGAGAGTTTATAATGCAGAAATTTAATAAAAAAAAATTACCTAGTAGACATACATCCTTAGGTCCAGATAGAGCACCTCATAGATCTTTTTATTATGCAATGGGTGAGACTGAAAAAGATGTATCAAAACCATTTATAGGAGTTGTATCAACTTGGAATGAAGCTGCTCCTTGCAATATTGCCCTTATGCGACAAGCGCAATCAGTGAAAAAGGGGGTTAGAGCATCAGGAGGGACACCAAGAGAATTTTGCACAATTACTGTTACTGATGGTATTGCCATGGGTCATGAAGGAATGAAATCGTCTTTAATTTCAAGAGAAGTCATAGCTGATAGTGCTGAATTAACTGTAAGAGGTCATTGTTATGATGCATTAGTAGGTATCGCAGGTTGTGATAAATCTTTACCAGGATTAATGATGTCCATGGTTAGATTAAATGTACCAAGTGTATTTATTTATGGTGGCTCAATCCTTCCGGGAAAATATAAAGGTAAAGATGTAACTGTAGTTGATGTTTTTGAAGCGGTTGGAAAACATTCATCAGGTCAAATGTCTGCTAAAGAATTAAGAAAATTAGAATTAGTAGCGTGTCCTACAGCGGGAGCGTGTGGTGGTCAGTTTACTGCAAATACAATGGCATGTGTTTCAGAAGCAATCGGTTTAGCGTTACCTTATTCAGCAGGAACACCAGCTCCATATGAAGAAAGAGATAAGTATGCAAAAGCAAGTGGCCGAATGGTTATGGAATTATTAGCAAAAAAAATTAAACCAAGAGATATCGTTACAAGAAAAGCATTAGAGAACGCTGCAACAATAGTTGCTGCAACAGGGGGTTCAACTAATGCAGCATTACATTTACCAGCAATTGCAAATGAAGCAGGAATTAAATTTGATTTAATGGATGTTGCAAAAATATTTAAAAGAACACCTTATCTTGCTGATTTAAAACCAGGTGGAAAATATGTTGCTAAAGATATGTGGTTAGCAGGTGGTGTGCCGATGCTTTTAAAAACTCTTTACGATGGTGGATATATTCATGGAGATTGTATGACCGTTACAGGTAAAACTATGAAAGAAAATTTAAAAGGTATTAAATTTAATCCAAAACAAAAAGTTTTAAGAGCTTATAACAGACCTTTATCACCAGATGGTGGTGTTGTAGGATTAAAAGGAAATTTAGCTCCAGAAGGTGCGATTGTAAAAATTGCGGGTCTAAAAAAATTACAATTTACTGGAAGAGCAAGATGTTTTGATAATGAAGAAAGTGCAATGAAAGCTGTTCAAAGCAGAAAATATAAAGATGGTGATGTGATAATTATTAGATACGAAGGCCCAGTTGGTGGACCAGGTATGAGAGAAATGCTTTCAACAACTGGTGCAATTTATGGTCAAGGTAAAGGTGAGAAAGTTGCTTTAATTACTGATGGAAGATTTTCTGGCGCAACAAGAGGATTTTGTGTTGGTCACGTAGGTCCAGAGGCAGCTTTGGGAGGACCTATAGCTCTTTTACGTAATGGTGATTTAATTGATATTGATGCTAAAAAAGGAACAATTAATGTTCGTTTAACAAGAGCACAATTGGCATCAAGAAAAAGAAAGTGGAAGGCTAAAAAATCTGATTTTGGCTCAGGAACTCTTTGGAAATATGCACAAACAGTCGGGCCAGCAAGTTTAGGAGCCCCAACTCACCCTGGTAAGAAAAAAGAAGTTAAGGAATATTCAAAAATTTAATGAAAATTCGCCCAGTTATTTTATGTGGTGGCGCTGGAACTAGACTTTGGCCAAAAGCTAAAAAACATCAAGCAAAACAATTTATTGATTTTGGTAATTGGACTTTATTGGGTAAAACTTTAGAAAGAGTTAAAGCATCTATATATGATGCACCAATTATAAGCACTAATGCAAAATATTTAAGACAAGTAAAACAACATTTAAAAAAACACAAAATAAGAAAATTCAAGATAGTTTTGGAGCCAGCAAAAAGAAATACTGCACCCGCTATATTAAGTACGGCTTTAATTAAAGACATTCCAAACGAACAACCATTAATGTTTTTGGCTGCTGATCATTTGATAGAAAAAGTTGGTTTATTCAATAAAGCTATCAAAAAAAATCAAAAGAAACTTACTCAAAACAATATTTTTATCTTTGGGATTAAACCCAAAATGCCCTCAAGTGAATTTGGTTATTTTTTAACCAGAAATAACAAAGTATCTAAATTTGTAGAAAAACCCAAAGAGGCTAAAGCTAAACAAATAATTAGTAAAAAAGGTTATTGGAATTCTGGAATGTTTTATTTGAGAAAAGACTCAATCATTAATAATTTTAAGAAATACCAACCAAATATTTATAGAAATTGTTACAAAGCTGTAACAAAAGCAAAATATAAAAGTAATGTGTACTATTTAAACAAACAAGCATTTACCAAAGCAACAGCAAAGTCTTTTGATTATGCGATATTAGAAAAAACCAAAGATATAAATGCTATTAAATTAGATATTCCTTGGTCTGATTTAGGGTCTTGGAAAGAAATCTGTAAGATGTATGGACGAAATAAAAGACATTATTTTAAAAAGAAGAATGTATTTCATAGACCTTGGGGTAGTTATGTTAATTTATTTAATGGTAAAGAGTTCTTGATTAAAGAATTATATGTAAAACCAAAAGGTATTTTAAGTCTTCAAAAACATCATCATAGAGCTGAGCACTGGGTTGTTACCCATGGTAAACCTAAAATTACTTTAAATAAGAAATATTTTACCATGAAACCTGATGAAACTATTTTTATTCCACTAGGTGCAATCCATAGAATAGAAAATCCCTATAAAAAACCAGTTAAAATAATTGAAGCTCAAGTAGGCTCGATTTTAAAAGAAACAGATATAGTGAGATATCAAGATATTTATGGCAGAGTAAAATAATTATTTTACAAGAAAATTCACTTTTTTATTTGATAGATTTAAATGAATTTTTTTATATGAACCAAAATTATCTCCATCAATTTGAACAGGTATCAAATCATTTCCATCAATAGTAATGTTTTGTGAATAAGTAGTAATAACATTTTTATTTTTACTTAAATCACCATTAAGAATTATTAAAAATATAGAATATAATAAATTGATCCTAGTTAAATCCTTAAATATATATGTGACTATTTTATTTTCAAAAATATTTGTTTTATTTATTTTATGATGTCCAGCGTAATATTTGGTATTTGAGGATAATATCCAGTCTGCTTGATAAAATTGTCCATCAAAAGTAACATTTAATTTTTTATTATTCATAAATAAGAAATATTGAAAACCCTTGATACCAAATATCACTTTTCCAAGAATTTTTTTAATTTTTGAATTAATTGAATGAACAATTTTTGCATCCCACCCTATACCAGCCATTAAAAAGAAATAATTCTCGTTAATTTTTACAAGATTAGAGGATTTATAATTATTAGAAATCAATACATTGACTATATCATCAATCTTTTTATTCATTGATAATTCAGCTTGCAGTAAATTTGCAGTCCCAGCAGGTATATAGCCTATAGCAAAATCGTCTTTAAAATTAAAATCATTCTTTATTAATTCATTAATTGCAAAAGAAACAGATCCATCTCCACCAGCAACTATTAATCGATCATAATTTTTTTGATTAAAGTTTTTAAAAATTTTCTTAGCTTGATTTATTGTTTTGGTCTCAAAGTATTCTACTGAATTATTTTCTTTTAACTTAGATAAAACCCTATTTATGAATTTTGATTTTCTTCCAGAGGAAGAGTTTTGATTGTAAATTAAACAATACAACATAATTAATCCTTAAAAAATTTTTAACAAATTTGTAACATTTAAATGAAATAAGAAATACATGATTCGTGTTACAGTTGTATTAAAATATAGGTCTTAAAATGCCTAACATACTTAAATACAAAAGCATTTTTATTTCTGATGTGCATTTGGGTACCAAGGGTTGTCAGGCGAAAAAACTTTTAGAGTTTTTTAAAAACTCAAGATCTGAAAATCTTTATCTTGTAGGAGACATTATAGATGTCTGGGAAATGCAAAAAAGTTTTTTTTGGCCTCAAGAACATAATGATGTAATCCAAAAAATTTTAAGAAAAGCAAGACATGGCACTAAAGTTTTCTATATTATGGGCAACCATGATGAAATGTTAAGAAAATTTATTCCAATGAATTTTGGTGACATCCATATGGTTAATAGAGTTATTCATGAGACAAATGCTGGAAAAAAATATGTTGTTGTTCATGGTGATGCTTGGGATGGTGTTATGAAACATGCTAAATGGCTATCTAAACTTGGATCAATAGCTTACAATTTATTGTTACAAATAAATGTAATAATTAATTTCTTTAGAAGGTTGAGAGGAAAAGAATATTGGTCTCTTGCAAAATATTTAAAATATAAGGTTAAGAACGCCGTCAAATATATTGGTGAATATGAAAAAACACTCTCAGATTATGCAAAAAGAAAAAAATTTGATGGAATAATTTGTGGCCATATCCATCATGCTGAGGATAGAGATTTTAATGGGGTCAATTATTTAAATTGTGGAGACTGGGTAGAATCTTGCACTGCATTAGCCGAAAATTACGATGGTAGCTTTGAAATATTATATTGGGATAAAATAAGAGAACAATATTTAGACACTCAAGAAATAATTAAACCTATTAAAAATGAAGACTTAAAAAAAGCTTCGTAATTAATGAAAATTTTAATCGCAACAGATGCATATTTTCCACAAGTAAATGGTGTTGTAAGAACCTTGCATGAAACAGGTAAAATTTTAAAAGAACAAGGTCATAGAATAGAATATATCACACCAGAATTATTTTTAACTTTTCCGATGCCAAAATATAATGAAATTAGAATATCTATTAATGTTTGGCCAAGAGTTGGTAGCTTAATAAAGAAAATAAAACCTGATGCAATTCATATAGCTACTGAAGGTCCTATAGGGACTATGGCAAGAAGATATTGTTTGAAGAATAAACTGAAGTTTACCACAAGTTTTCATACAAGATTTGATAAATATCTTAAGCTTTACTTTCCTATTATACCTGCAAAATGGGCTGAAAAATTCTTAGCAAACTTTCATAACAAGGCTGAGAGAATCTTAGTAACAACAGAATCTATGAGAAAAGAATTAATCGATATAGGTATAGATAATAATAAAATGATTACTTGGACAAGAGGAGGCAATCATGGAGCTTTTAAGAGTCCGAAAAAAATTGATTTACCACATAAAAGACCGATTTGGATTTATGTTGGAAGAGTTGCAGTTGAAAAAAACATAAGAGCTTTTTTAGAATGTGATTTAGAGGGTACAAAAATGATAATAGGAAAGGGACCTGATTTAAAAAAATTAAAAAAAGAATTTCCTAAAGATATTTTTTTAGGAGAAAAAACAAACGGTGAATTAGCGTCTCATTTTGCATCTTCCGATGTTTTTGTATTTCCAAGTAAAACAGATACATTTGGAATTGTAGTTTGTGAGTCTTTAAATTGCGGAACACCTGTAGCTGCTTATCCTGTTCCTGGTCCTAAAGATATATTTGAGGGTTCCAAAATAAATTGTTTAGATAATGATCTTAAAGTTTCAGCTCATAAAGCTTTGAAAGTTAATAGAAATGATTGTCTTGAATTTGCAAAAAAATTCACTTGGGAAGAAACAGCAAAAATATTTTTTAACAATATTTCACCAAATCATTAGTTAATTTTTCCTTAATTTATTTGCATTAAAAAGTTTAATGATGCAAAATTAAGCCGTCTAAATTTATGGAATATTTCATCATTCTACTTATAGTTGTTATAATTTATCTCCTCTATTTACTTAATCAAAAAAAAAACAAATCAATAAATACTGCTACAATAATTAATAAAAGAGAGGAAAAAACCAAAAGAGTAATTATTGATGAGCTTGAGGATCAATTTTTTGCATTAAATAAATTTAACATAATTAAATATGCCAATCCAAGTGCATTAAAAAGATTTGGAAGTAATTTAATTGATAAAAACATATCTTCTATAATTCGAAAACCAGAATTAATAGAAAATATTGAAAAAGCTATTGTTGAAAATAAAACAAAAAATATTGACATTGAAATAGACCTCCCATCATATCAATTCTATAAAATTTATATTATTCCTGGCCCAACTCATTTGTTTACTGAACCAGACTCTGTTGTGTTATTTTTAAAAGATTTTACTGAAATTACAAAAGCACAAAAATTTAAAACTGATTTTGTAGCAAATGTAAGCCATGAATTAAGAACACCTTTAATGGCAATCAAAGGATCACTAGAAACAATTGAGGGCCCAGCGTCTGATGATGAAAAGGCTAAAAAAAAATTTATGAAAATAATGACTGATCAATCAAATAGAATGGAAAATTTAATTAATGATCTTTTAATACTCACAAGAATCGAATTAGAAGAACACATAAGGCCAAACTCTTTAGTTGATATAAATGATCTTTTCAAAACAATCATCAGTAATTTTGAGATTGTTTTAAAAAGAAAGAAATTAAATATTAATTTATCACTCGCCAATCCAACAGTTGTTATTGGAGATGAAAAAAAATTACAAACTGTTTTTTCTAATCTTTTAGATAATGCAATTAAGTATTCAAAGGAAAATAAGTCTATTTTTATATCAAGCAAAATTAGCGATGGTAAATTGTTAGAAAAAAATTTTATGATCAGTATTAAAGACGAAGGTGTTGGCATTCCTCAAAGATATATTTCTAGAATTACAGAAAGATTTTTTAGGGTAGATCTTGAACAAAGTAACAAGGTTGGTGGAACCGGTTTAGGATTAGCTATTGTTAAACATATAGTTACTCAACATCGTGGACACTATGAGATTCTAAGTGAGGAAAACCAAGGAACTGAAATTCAAATTTATTTACCAGCGAAAACTTAAATTTAAAAAATATTATATTGTAATAGTTTTAGAAGGTTTTTTTAACAATTCTTTACTTGATTAATGTTAATCTTTTAATTAATTTTTTATATGGTTAAAATATTTAAAAATATTTTGATTTTTGCTTTTTTATTAAGCTCTATAACAACAAGTGTTTTTTCTAAAGATATCACAACATTATTAAGAAATCAGCAACTTACAGTTTTTGATATTGGAATTTTTAGATTAGAGGCAGATTTGAAAACTTCATATCCTTCTATTAAAGATCATTTAGAAGTTACTGAAGCTGAATTTTATACAGACGTAGTTACCTCGTATTCTAAAAATTCAATTGATTTAATTGTTTCTGTTCCTATGAATAGAAATCTCAAGAAGGAAAATTATTTTTCAGATTCTTTTAGATGTAGGAATATTTTTAATTCTGTAAGAGATTTTTTATTGAGGAATGAAAATTTGAGTAATTATAGATATACTATGGCTACAAGCTATTTAACCTCTATATTTTCAACCCCAAGTTCATGGCCAAGCTGGAGATATGATGAAGAAATTAGAGAGGAATTAGTAAACTTAGTAAAACTAGAAATAACTTTACGTCCAACCAAAGAACTAGCTCTTAATGAACAGGTAAACCCTGTTTCATGTATTGGTGGCTTAGAAACTGATATTGATCAAATAATTATATCAAAAAAATACAACTAAAAAGTTACCTTTTTAACAAAAGTGTAACAATTCTGTAATATTAAAGATTCAATAAATTTATACGAGTCAATCATCTTTTAATTAATAAATAACGAAAGGATTAAAGATAATGAAAAAACTAACTATAGTAATTGCTTCTTTAGTTGCACTTTCAATTGCAACTGTTGCTCAAGCAAGAGATCAAATTAAGATAGTTGGTTCTTCTACAGTATTCCCTTATGCAACAGTTGTTGCTGAAAGATTTGGTGGTTCAGGATTTAAAACTCCTGTAATCGAGTCTACTGGTACTGGTGGTGGAGCTAAACTATTCTGTGCTGGTGTAGGTGAACAACATCCAGATATTACAAATGCATCAAGAGCTATGAAAGATAAAGAAAAAGCTCTATGTAAGAAAAATGGTGTTAATGATATCGTTGAGATCGTAATTGGTAACGATGGTATTACATTAGCTTACAGCAAAGATGCAAAACCAGTAAACTTTACTAAAGAACAATTATATTTAGCACTTGCTGCTCATACAGTTGTTGATGGTAAATTAGTTCCAAATATTTATAAAACTTGGGACCAAATTGACCCTAGCTTACCAAAACAAAAAATTTCAGTGATGATCCCACCAGGAACATCAGGAACTAGAGATGCTTGGAATTCTTTAGTAATGAAAAAAGGTATGACTAAAGAAGCTAAAGCTCTTTATAAAGCTGGTTTTGAAGCTGGAAATAAAAAATACAAAAAACCTCAAAAACTTTACAGAGAAGATGGTGCTGCTATTGAAGTTGGAGAAAACGATAGTTTAATCATCCAAAAGTTAACTCAAGATAAAGAAATGTTTGGTTTCTTTGGTTTCAGTTATTTCTTAGCTGCAAAAGATAAATTGCAAGCAGCAAGTATTGATGGTGGACAACCGTCATTAAAGTCTATTCAAGACTACAGTTATGCTGTTGCTAGACCTTTATTCTTCTACGTGAAAAAAGCACACGTTGGAGTAATTCCAGGCTTACATGAGTTTGTGAAAGAATTCACAACTAAGAAAGCTATTGGAAAAGGGGGTTACTTAGCAGACATTGGTTTAGTGCCATTAGACTCTAAGTTGTATAAAACAACTAGAACTAATGCTACGAAGCTAGTTGCTATGGGTAATTAATTATTCCTCAGTTAACAAATGATTAAAAAGGGGGTCTTTTTAGACCCCTTTTTTTTAAAAAAAGAGTAAAGTCCTCACTTAAGGAGATTCTGTGAACTTAATATTATTTACATTTATTGTTCTTCTAGGTTTCACAAGCTATTATTTTGGACGCAAAAAAGCATATACAATTCAATCTACAAAAAAAAGATTAACCGCATTACCACAATTTTATGGTTATTATCTTGCAATCTGGTGTGCAATACCAGCCTTTATAATTTTTTCATTATGGGCAATTTTTGAGCCCACAATTGTAAAACTATTAATCTTAAGTGATTATTCAAATCAAGGTTATCTTGATGATGAATTAAATTTATTATACGAAAAATCAAAAGCATTGTCTCGAGGGCAATTCACTGGAGAAATTACACCTTTTATTGAAGCTTCAGCTGAAAAATATTTAAGTCTTCGATCAATAGCTCAAAGTTCAAAAGTTGTTATAGTATTATCTGCAATTATTGCCTCTGTTGCTTATGCGTATAAAAGAATTTCATCTAATTCTAGAACAAGAGAACCAGTTGAAAAATTTTTGAACGCAGTTTTATTTACAGCTTCTTTAGCTGCAATATTAACTACTGTTGGAATAGTTTTCTCACTTATATTTCAAACTATAGATTTTTTTAAAGTAATTCCATTATTTGATTTTGTCTTTGGAACTCACTGGTATCCAGCAAAAGCTTTTGTTAGAGATTCTTCTGAGGCTTTAGATCCGACAATGTATTCAGATACTTTTGGAGCAGTCCCTATTTTTGCAGGTACTTTTTTTATTGCATTTATTGCTATGTGCGTTGCTATCCCAATTGGATTAATGAGTGGAATTTATTTAGCTGAATATGCATCAACTAAAGTTAGACAATATGCAAAACCATTAATTGAAATTTTAGCTGGTATACCAACAGTTGTTTATGGTTTTTTTGCTGCCCTAACTGTTGGACCATTTTTGAAAGAATTAGGAACTTCAATGGGTCTTGAAGTTTCAGCTGAAAGTGCTTTAGCAGCAGGAGGGGTAATGGGTATTATGATTATACCATTTATTTCAAGTTTAAGTGACGATGTAATTACAAGTGTGCCTCAAAGTTTAAGAGATGGAAGTTACGCTATGGGAGCAACTAAATCAGAAACAATTAAGAGAGTTATTTTTCCCGCGGCATTGCCGGGGATAGTTGGATCTATTTTACTTGGTGTTTCAAGAGCTATTGGAGAAACAATGATAGTTGTTATGGCCTCTGGTTTAGCTGCTAATTTAACTTTAAATCCTTTAGAGTCTACTTCAACGATTACAGCTCAAATTGTAGTTATTCTAATTGGTGACCAAGCTTTTGGCGACCCAAAAACGCAAGCTGCTTTTGCTTTAGGTATGTCATTATTTTTAGTAACACTTTGTTTAAATATTGTGGCCTTGAGAGTAGTTAAAAAATATAGAGAAAAATATGAATAAAAATAAAGAACAATTATTAAATAAAAGATATAAAGCTGAACAGCGATTTCGCTTATACGGTCTGAGTGCAATTTTTATGGCACTTTTATTTTTAACAATCTTTATTTTTAAAATTTTTTCAACTGGCTATTCAGCTTTTCAAAAAACATGGCTTATTGTTCAAGTAACTTTCGATGCTGAATTAATGATGTTAGACCAAAATCCTTCTAAAGAAGATTTACAGGACGCTGATTATTACGATATAGCATTAAAATCAATGGCTGATTTAGATCCAAACGCCAATGAAGATCAAGAAAATGAATTGAAGAGAATGGTGTCTTATTTTTTTGAAAAAGAAATTAAAAATGAACTTTTAAATGACCCTAATTTAATAGGAAAAACAAAGGAAGTTTATCTAACTGCTTCAGATGATTTAGACCAAGTCTTTAAAGGAAATTATCCAAGAGATTTACCTGAAGACCAAAGAAGAGTAAGCGATTATCAATTAAAAATTTTTGATCAACTTGTTGCAAATGGTAAGGTTGAAAGTAAATTCAATATAAGTTTTTTTACAAATGCTGACTCAAGAGAAGCTGAGCTAGCTGGAATAGCAAGTTCATTTATGGGCTCAATTTTTTCTATACTTGTTTGTTTAATGATAGCTTTTCCTGTTGCGGTTCTAGCTGCAATCTATCTTGAAGAATTTGCCCCTAAAAATAGATTTACTGATTTTATTGAAGTTAATATAAACAACTTAGCAGCGGTTCCATCTATAGTTTTTGGTCTATTAGGGTTAGGAGTTTTATTGGCTATATTTCATTTACCAAGGTCTACCCCATTAGTTGGAGGTATCACTTTGTCCTTAATGACTTTACCAACAATAATTATAGCTGCTAGAGCATCTTTAAAAGCAGTTCCACCAAGTATAAGAGAGGCAGCACTTGCTATGGGAGCAAGTCGAATGCAAACCACAATGCATCATACAGTTCCTCTTTCTATGCCTGGCACGTTATCAGGAACAATAATTGGTTTAGCTCAAGCTTTAGGAGAAACTGCACCCTTAATTTTAATTGGAATGGTTGCTTTTGTTAACACGATACCTGGATCACCCATGGATCCTGCTGCAAGCTTACCAGTTCAAATTTATATTTGGGCTGAAAGTGCTGAAAGGGGATTTGTAGAAAAAGTTTCGGCATGTATAATGGTCTTACTTGGCTTTTTAATAATAATGAATTTATTTGCCCAAATAATAAGACATAAGTTTGAGAAAAAATGGAGTTAAAATGATAAAGATTAAAGCAAAAGATGTTGATGTTTTTTATGGAAAAAAACAAGCGCTCTTTAATATAAGTTTAGATATTGAGGAAAATCAAGTAACGGCATTAATTGGTCCATCTGGTTGTGGTAAATCAACTTTCCTAAGATGTCTTAATAGAATGAATGATGTAATTGATATCTGTAGTGTTAAAGGAGAAATTTTAATTAATGATTTTAATATCAATGATAAAAGTTGTGATGTCGTAAGACTAAGAGAAAAAATTGGTATGGTTTTTCAAAAACCCAATCCTTTCCCAAAAACTTTATATGAAAATGTGTCTTACGGTCCAACTATTCATGGTATGGCTCAATCAAAACAAGAAATGGATGAAATTGTTGAAACTAGTTTGAAAAAGGCTGCACTATGGGAAGAGGTAAAAGATAGGTTGCATGAACCTGGAACTGGATTATCTGGAGGACAACAGCAAAGACTTTGTATTGCTAGAGCGATTTCTGTAAGACCTGAAGTTATATTAATGGATGAACCTTGTTCAGCATTAGATCCAATAGCAACAGCACAAATTGAAGAATTGATTGATGAGTTAAAAAAAGAGCACACAATAATAATTGTAACTCATTCTATGGCTCAAGCAGCACGTGTTTCTCAAAATACAGGTTTTTTTCATTTAGGTCAATTGATTGAACATGGATCTACTGATAAAATATTTAAGAATCCTGATAATAAAAAAACGCAAGATTATATAACAGGGAGGTTCGGATAATGTCTGAAGCACCACATACAGTCAAATCTTACGAAGAAGAACTAAAAAATCTTAATGCTAATATAATTAAAATGGGAAGTGCATGTGAAGATTCTTTAGGTAAAGCAATTCAAGCCATTACAACAAGAGATAATAATATTGCAGAAGCTGTTATTCAAGAAGATGAAAAAATAGATAAATATGAGACTTTAATTGAACAGCAAGTTGTGAATTTAATTGCTTTAAGACAACCTATGGCAATTGATTTAAGAGAGACAGTAACGGCTTTGAAAATGTCTTCAGATTTAGAAAGAATAGGTGATTTAGCAAAAAATATATCCAAGAGAACACTTTTGCTTAACGAAAATCTTCCAAAGAACTTGGTAGACTCATTGAATAGAGTATCTACCAATGTTCAAAAACAATTAAAATCAACATTAGATGCTTATCTAGAAAGATCTGCGCCAATGGCAGTAAATGTTTGGGAAGGTGATGAGCAAATAGATGATCTAACAAATCTTTGTATGCAAGAAGTTATAAAATATCTTAAAGAAAATGAAAAAAATTTAGAAGATGGAACCCATTTATTGTTTGTAACTAAAAACATAGAGCGTATTGGTGATCATACTACAAATGTTGCAGAACAAGTTTATTATTTAGTTAAAGGCGAATATTTAGAAGGTGATAGACCCAAGGGAACAGAGCCAATTGTAACCGGAGAAAAATGATTTATGTCAGCTCATGTTTTCATAGCTGAAGATGAAGCATCAATTGTTAGTTTGTTAAAGTACAATCTTGAAAAAGAAGGTTATAAAGTCAGTCATTCAGAAAATGGAGAAGATGCTCTTAAACAAATAAAATTAAAACAGCCAGATTTAATATTAATGGATTGGATGTTACCAGAATTATCTGGTGTTGAAATTTGTAAAAACTTAAAAAAAGATAATAAGTTTAATGATATTCCTGTCATTATGTTAACTGCAAAAGGGGAGGAAGAAGACAAATTAAAAGCATTTGATACAGGTGCAGATGATTATGTAACTAAACCTTTTAGTCAAAAAGAATTGAATGCTAGAATTAAATCTTTATTGAGAAGATCTAAACCTCAATCATCATCAGACATTGTAGAATTTACTGATTTAAAAATAGATCGGATTACAAAAAGAGTTTATAGAAAAGATAAAGAAATTACTTTGGGTCCAACTGAATTTAAACTCTTAGATTTTTTTATCAAAAATCCAAAAAGAGTTTATTCAAGAGAACAACTCTTAAACAATGTTTGGGGAGAAAATATATATGTTGAGTCTAGAACAGTTGATGTTCATATTAGAAGATTAAGACAAGCAATTAACATACAAAATACAAAACCTTTAATTAGAACAGTAAGATCAGCTGGTTATTCTTTAGAATCTTGAAGATCTTTGGGTCTTATAAATTTTTTTAATACTCCCTTTTTCTCAACTTCATTCCAGGATTTAATATCAAACTCAATTTTTGCAAATGCTGCTGTTGGGAATTTATAATTCATTAGTTTAAAATTATTCGTATTATGATTTTTTGTAAGATTTCGTACTAAATTTTTCACTGATGGTTCATGGTTTATAATCAAAATTGATTTATATTCACTGGATATTTCTTTAATTTTTTTTACAATTGCATTCTCATCAACTAAATATAAATCTTTTGAAAAATTAACTTTTTTTGGCTTATTAATTTTCTTGGATAAAATTTGAAAAGTTTTTTTTGTTCTTTTTGATGATGAAATTAATGCATAATCAAATTCAAATTTTTTTTTAACAAAAAATTCACAAATCATTTTTGCATTTTTCTTGCCTCTTTTAGTAAGTGGTCTATCAAAATCATTAATACTTAAATCATCCCAACTAGATTTTGCGTGTCTCATGACGTATAATTGATACATAAAATCTAAATATATGACTGCTTTAAAAAAACAACATAAAGAAGAGTTGAAATCTAAATATATAAATAGAGAGCTTTCTTGGTTAAAATTCAACGATAGAGTACTTTTAGAGGCGCAAAATATCGAAAATCCTCTTTATGAAAGAGTAAAGTTTTTATCAATTGCTGGGTCTAATCTAGATGAATTTTTTATGGTCCGTGTAGCTGGGTTATATAGTCAAATAAAACAAGAAGTTGACTCACTAAGCTCTGATGGTTTGACACCTGAAGAGCAAATGGATGAGGTAGTGCTTGAAACTAAGAATCTATTAAAAAAACAGAACAAAATTTTTATTCAACTGATTATGGAATTAAAAAAAAATAATATCAATTTAGTTAAACCAGTTAATTTAAATACTAAGGATAAAAAAAAACTTTTAGAAATATTTAAAGAAGAGATTTACCCTTTATTAACACCATCAGCAATTGATCCTGCACATCCATTTCCATTTATAATCAATCAAGGAAGAGCAATTGTAATGAAGTTAAGAAAAAAAAATAAAAAAAGGATTTTAAACTCAATAATAGTAATACCAAAAGCATTATCTAGATTTATTGAAATTGAGTCTTCAAAAAATCATAAGAAATTTGTGATTCTAGATGATGTAATAAGTTTTTTTGCTAATGAAATTTTTCCAGATCATGATTTAGAAAAGAAAATGATTTTTAGAGTAATAAGAGACAGCGATGTAGAGATTCAAGAGGAAGCAGAAGATTTGGTTAGATCTTTTGAATTGGCTTTAAAAAGACGTAGAACGGGTGATATTGTTCGTTTAGAGGTTCTTGAAAATAGTGATAACGAATTGATAAGATTTATAACTAATAAATTAGATATAAATCCTGACTATATTTATAATGTTGCTGGCCTTGTTGGAATTCAAGATATAGATCAAATATGTAAAGTAAAAAATCCAAAATTAAGATTTAAACATTTTACACCTAGAGAAGTTGAAAGATTAAAAGAATATAATGATAATTTTTTTGAAACTATTAAAAAGAAAGATTTAGTTGTTCATCATCCTTTTGAAACATTTGACTCAGTAATTGAATTTTTAAACCAAGCAGCAAATGATAAAAAAGTTATAGCTATAAAACAAACTCTATATAGAACAACTCTAGACTCACCTATTGTTAAAGCTTTAATAACAGCTGCAGAAAACGGAAAAACAGTTACCGCTTTAATTGAAATTAAAGCTAGATTTGATGAGGAAGCTAATATTCAACTATCAAGAAGTTTAGAAAAAGTAGGTGTTCAAATTGTTTATGGTTTTGCTAAATATAAAACTCATGCAAAATCATCATTAGTTTTAAGAAGAGAACAGGGTAAAATACAAACTTATTTTCATTTAGGAACTGGCAATTATCATCCAGTAAATGCTAAAATTTATACTGATTTGTCTTTATTTAGTTGTGATAAGAAAATGGCATCAGATGTTGAAAAGTTTTTCAATTATGTAACAGGATACGCAAAACCAAAAAATTTAAATAAAATTTCTATTTCGCCAGTAAATATGAGGCAAACCTTAAATGAAAATATTGATGCTGAAATTAAAAATTCTAAAAATGGAAAATTTGCAGCTATTTGGGCAAAAATGAACTCTTTAGTAGATCCAGAAATTATTGATAAATTTTATGAAGCTTCGAATGCTGGTGTAAAAATTCATTTATTTGTAAGGGGTGTTTGTTGTTTAAGACCAGGAGTAAAAGATAGATCAGAAAACATATTTGTAAAAAGTATCATAGGAAGATTTTTAGAGCATTCTAGAATTTACTGCTTTAGTAATGGTACAAAAAAAATGCCTAATAGAAATGCAAAAGTATATATTTCGTCAGCTGATTTAATGCCGAGAAATTTAAATCGAAGGGTAGAACTTCTAGTCCCAATTGAAAATGAGACTGTTCATGAACAGATCTTAGATCAAATAATGTTGGCAAATTATCTTGATACTAATCAGAGCTGGGAACTTGAAGCTGATGGTAATTATAAAAAAATTAAATATAGTAAGAGCGATTCCTTTTCAGCTCATGAATATTTTATGAATAATCCGAGCTTATCTGGAAGAGGTAAAGCTAAACTAAGAATGCAGCCTAAACAACTGCACTTAAGATTGATTAAAAGTGGAAGTAATTAAAAGTAAAAATAGTTTAAAATTAAATCAGGCTAAATTAGCTATAATAGACATTGGATCAAACTCTATAAGAATGCTAATTTATGAAGATTTCAGTTCTTCTCGTGTGCCTTTTTTTAATGAAAAAGCAGTTTGTGAACTTGGAAAAAATTTAGATAAATCGAAAAAACTTCACAGATCTGGTACTGAATATGCTTTAAAAGTTTTAAAAAGATTTTCTGAAATTTTAAATGTTTCAAAAATCACAAATCTAAAGATTATTGCAACAGCAGTTATAAGAGAAGCAACTGATACAAAACCTTTTATTGATGAAGTTGAAAAACTTTTTAAAACTAAGATTAATATATTATCAGGCGAAGAAGAAGCTAAATGCACAGCTGAGGGAGTAAAAATAGGTTTTGAAAATGTTGATGGATTAGTTGCTGACCTTGGCGGTGGTAGTTTGGAGTTAGCCCGAGTTGAAAACAATATAGTAACCAATAAAACCTCATTACCTGTTGGTGTTTTAAGATTAATGAATAATCCTATAGTTAAAAAAAGAAATTTAGCAAAATATATTAAAAAATTATTAAGAGATGAAAAATGGCTCTCAAAAAAGAAATTTAATAATTTATATTTAGTTGGAGGTACTTGGCGTGCATTATTTAAATTACATCTTTTTCAAAATAATCATCCAGTACACATAATTCATCAATATAGTATTGATAATAATGTTTTATCTAAGTTTGTTGAAAAAATTTCTTCTTTTAATAAATCCAAACTTAAAACAGTTGAGTATATTTCAAAATCTAGAACACAATATTTACCTTATAGCTGTATTATACTTGATGAAATTATGAAAGTTACAAATCCAAAAAAAATTATTTGTTCTATCAGTGGTTTGCGTGAAGGATCTTTATCAATTGACCATTTTAAAGATGTAAAAGAATCTGAAATTTTTTACAAAGCAATTGAGAAGGTTGCGCAAAAAAGAGGTGATTTAGGGTCAAATTATAAAAAATATTATGATTTTATTCATCCAGTTTTTGAAGGTAATGAGCACTTTAATAAGAAATTATTATATCTGGCATGTGTATTAAGTCATATGGATTGGGGATTGGGAGCATTTCAAAAAGCTGAATTGGTATTTCAAGAAACGATAAATACTCCTTTACTTAGATTGACTCATAAAGAAAGAATACAATTAGCTTTGTCATGCTATTGGCGGTACTGTAGTATCAAGTATAATCCAAAGATCGAGTATTTAACTTTTTTGAATAATAATGAAATTTTTTCAAGCAAACAAGTTGGTGCAGCATTGAGATTTTCACAATCATTGACCTCGATATCTACGATATTTCTTGAAGAGTTTAAATTGTATAAAAGAGGTAATGCTGTATTTTTAAAAATTCCATCACAACATCAAGAAATAATCTCAAAACAAGTTACCAAAAGATTTAAAGCTCTTGCTAGAGAATTATTTTTAGAGCCAAGAGTAATTTATTCAAATAATTCAAAATAAACTTAAATTAATTAAACTTTAATAATAAGTAAATATTTCTGTAACTTAATCTTTTTAAGATAATCTACAAAATTTAAATATTCATTATTTTTTCCCCTGTTTAAATTTTGTTAATTAGCTTCTTTCTTCCTTCTCATTTAAGAGAAGGAAGAAAGACAATTTGGAATTAATTATTTATAGATGCAGGAGACTGCTCTGCATTCTTCTTAGCAAGTTTTTTTGCTTTTTTTTCAGCAACCTTTTTTTCTAGACCAGCAATTTTAATATTAAGGCTTGATAATTTTTTTTCTTTAGCTGTAATTTTATTTTTAAGTTTATCAATTGATTTTAATATTTTTGTTTTTTTCTTTTCATTCTTTTTTAGTTTTTTTCTCATTACTGCCTCCGAATTATTTGATACTTAATTTAATCATATAATCCTAAAATAAAAAGGATATTTTGTTACAACCTATAGTTTATAGTTTTTTAAGACCTGTTATAAAATAAAAAAACATTGCTATATGAGAACTATTATTGAATTTTTGATTTAATATTAATTTAAATATCTCTCTTTGATTAAAAAGATGAATTCTAATACCTTGTTCTGGTTTCGAAATTTTAATTAAGTCTTCTGTGTAATAACCAGTAATTTTAGTAGTTAGTCTTCCAGGTTCAGTATAAAAAGTTATTATTTTACTCAATTTTGATCTTGATCTATATCCTGTTTCTTCTCTTAATTCCTTATATGCTGATTGCAGAGTTGTTTCCTTTTTTTCCACTATGCCAGAAGGAAACTCGTAATTAATTTTATTAATTGGAACTCTTTTTTGGGAAACTACTACATATTTATCTTTAATCTTAGGTATTACTAATGAAAGATTAGAAGTTTTAAGATAATGATAAAACTCTTTTTTTTTAAATTTTTTGTTAATTAAACTTATTCGATTGGTAAGTTTTATATTTTTCAATTTTTTTCTAAAAATAACTTTTTAACAATAAGTACAGCAATTAACATTCCAATAAGCTCAGCTAAAATATAATAAGGAGTATTTAAATAACTAATACCAGTAAAAGACTCTGTAAATGTTCTAGCAATAGCAACAGCTGGATTTGCAAAAGAGGTTGAGGAAGTAAACCAATAACCTGCAGTAATGTAAAGCCCAACACTAGCAGCAACAGCAATTTTACCTGACTTCATTGAACCAAAAATTATTGTTATAAGCCCTAATGTTGCTATTACCTCAGATGTGAATATGTAAATCCCATCTCTGGACTTAGTAGATAATTCATAAATCTCATGTTCAAAAAAGAAATTAGCTAAACCAACACCAATTAAGCAACCAACTAATTGAGCAATAATATAAAAGGGTAATAGTTTCTTTTTTAATTTACCTGTTATTGTCATTGCGATACTTACAAATGGATTAAAGTGAGCTCCTGATACATCAGCAAATACTGTAATGAGCACAAATAAACCTGCTCCTGTTGCTATAGTATTAGCTATTAACATCACAGCAACATCATTAGTTAAGTTTTCAGCCATTAAACCTGAACCAACAATAATCATTACTAAAAAACAACTGCCTAATAATTCAGCAAGAAAATAGCGGCTTTTATTTTTCATAAAGCAGTTCCTTTATTCTTTTATGAATATTATTGTAAACTTTTTCTATTATTTCATCTTTTTTATTTAAGTCGTTTGTTTCATTAAGTAATTTAACAGGATCCTCTATATCCCAATGAATTATCTGATCTTTATTTGGCCAAATAGGACAGACTTCGTTATTGGCATTATTACAAACTGTAATAATATAATCCATTTTAATTTGACCATTAATAAACTGATTAAAATTTTTAGATCTATAATTTGAAAGATCATAATGTTTTGACAACAAATAATTCTTCACATCATCATTTATTTTTCCTGTTGGATTACTCCCGGCACTAAAACCTTTGTACAAATCGTCATACTCATTATTTATAATACTTTCAGCAATAATACTTCTTGCTGAATTACCTGTGCAAACAAACAATATATTCTTCATTTAAAAAATAATCTTATAAACTCCAATAACAAATAATGGAATTTGTAATCCAAAGTTTGTTAGTATCGCTTTATCTTTGCTCATAAATCCAGCTATAGTCCATCCAACAACTCCTAATCCATGAAAATATATATTTAATGGATATATATTTAAATTTGTAAGAAGTATTCCTACTAAAACTAGAAACGTACTGATCCACTTTAGATATTTTTTTATAAACATAAAATCCCCTTCCGTTGTTATTATTTCAGTTATGTTAAGAATTTATTACAGTTTATAGGAAAAATAATTTTATTTTGTGTCTTCCCAATCAAATCTTGGAAAAGAATCAAAAATTTTAAATATGCCATCCGACCATTGATCACAGACCTTAGAATATTCAGTATCAGTGATATTTAAGCATTTTTGTGAGGCAATTTTATATTCATCTTTTTTATAGACAGCAAAATCAATAGGAGGGCCAACTGTTAAATCACTTTTTAATGTTGAGTCCATTGAAATTAGAGCACAACGTGATGCATCACCAATAGATACGCTAGGTTTTATAACTCTATCTAAAATAGGTTTACCATATTTTACCTCTCCAATGACCAAATAAGGTTTGCTGTCGGCAGGTTTAATATAATTACCTTGTGAGTATATTAGGTATAGTTCAAGAGGCTGACCTTTGATCTGACCACCAACTAAAAATGACGAACCTAATAAAACAGTATCTGTGTTTATTCCCCTAGGTGCTGAATGTTCAATATTTAATGATCCAATGTAGGATGCAATTTGATCAAAATCTTTACAGGTATTTAAATTCATTATTCCACTTTCGCCTTTAAGGTCTTTTTCAATAGACTTGTATACTGCTTGAGATGTACCTAAGTTTCCAGAGGTAACTATAATG
>CACMPD010000006.1 GCA_902615425.1 uncultured Pelagibacteraceae bacterium | reverse complement strand
TGGTAGATCCTACAACTTACGAATATTATCTTAATTCTTTTGACAAAAAATATGATTCAGAAAAAAATATCATTGATCAACCTGATGAGAGAAAGATATACGTTAAAACGTGGATAAAAACATTTAAGGTAAGTATTCTTGTAACATTATTTTGCTTTATGTTGGGTTACCCAATTTCATATTTGTTAGCTACTTTGCCTCTAAAATATAGCAACTTACTAATGATCTGTGTATTGCTTCCATTTTGGACTTCACTCTTAGTAAGAATTGTTGTTTGGATGGTTATTTTGCAGCAGAAAGGAGTTTTTAACAATCTAATGGTAATTTCAGGTTTAATTGCAGACGAGAATCGATGGCAATTAATGTATAACCAAACAGGGACAATAATAGTAATGACACAAATCCTCTTACCATTTATGGTGCTCCCTCTTTATAGTGTTATGAAAACTATCTCACCAAATTATATGAGAGCAGCACTAAATTTAGGTGCCTCACCTTTATATGCGTTTTGGAAAATATATATGCCAAATTCAGTACCAGGTATTAGTGCAGGTGGAATGTTAGTTTTTGTAATAGCAATTGGATATTTTATTACCCCCGAATTAGTTGGAGGTAAGGATGGACAAATGATAGGTAATTGGATTGGTTATCATCTTAAAACAACATTAAATTGGGGCTTATCAGCAGCTCTTGGAGGGATACTTCTTGTAATAATGACAATTTTATATTGGATCTATAATAAATTAGTTGGAATAGAAAATATTAAGCTTGGATAAAATATGAATTTACCCAAATATGCAACAACAGGCCAAAAGATAGGTTACTATTCTTTTATGACTTATTGTGGTCTGGTGTTTTTCTTTTTAATAGCACCAATATTTGTAGTTTTGCCATTGTCATTTAGTTCATCATCTTTTTTTGAATTTACTCCAGAGTTTATGAGATTTGAACCTGAGGCTTACTCATTAAAATGGTATAAACAAATGCTAGGTATTTGTGGTGTTGACGTCACAACTGTATGTACAAATAAATGGATTTTAGGAGTAAGAAATAGCTTTATTGTAGGGATCGCCTCGACATTACTTGCCACAACATTAGGTACAATAGCAGCCTTAGGTTTGAGTAGACCACATATGCCATATAAAGCTTTGATAATGGCTATATTGATATCTCCAATGATCGTTCCTTTAATAATAACTGCGGCTGGGATGTTTTTTTTCTATTCTCAACTAGGTCTTACGCATACATTTACTGGTTTAATTCTGGCTCACACTGCTTTAGGTACCCCTTTCGTAGTTATCACAGTTACAGCAACATTAACTGGATTTGATACAAATTTGATAAGAGCTTCTCAAAGTTTAGGTGCTGATACATTAAGAACCTTCTTTAAAGTTATAATGCCATTAATATTACCTGGAGTAATTTCTGGGGCTTTGTTTGCATTCATAACTTCTTTTGATGAAGTGGTAGTTGTTCTTTTCATAGGTAGCATTGAACAAATCACAATACCAAAACAAATGTGGGCAGGATTGAGACAAGAAACAAGTCCAGTGATTTTATCAATGGCGACCTGCTTAGTTTTATTGTCTATTGCATTACTGACTACTGTGGAACTTTTAAGAAGAAGAAGTGAGAGATTAAGGGGAATTAAATCTTAATAAAAAAACCATTTATAATTTTCCAAAATATATGAATATAAAAAAAGTTGTAGTAATTGGTTCGGGGACGATGGGTAGCGGTATAGCAGCCCATTTGTGCAATGCTAATATCCCTGTAACACTTTTAGATTTAAAAAGTGAAATTAGCAAAAATGCTAGAGAACGAATTTATAAATCTAGGCCACCTTTATTGATTGATAAAACAAAAATTGATAATATTAAAGTTGGAAATATATCTGATGATTTTGATGTGGTCAAAGATGCTGATTGGATTGTTGAGGCAGTTGTTGAGAGAATCGATATAAAACATCAAATTTATGATAAAATTTTTAGGAGCAGGAAGAATGGAGCAATAGTTTCATCAAACACTTCTTCAATTCCAATCAAAGTTTTATCTCAAAATTTAAGTAAAGATCAAAAAAAAGATTTTTGTATTACCCATTTTTTTAATCCAGTGAGGTATATGGGTCTACTTGAAATAGTTAAGAACGAAGATAATGATTTAAGTAAAATAAATCAATTAAAAGAATTTTGTGAAGTCGAGTTAGGTAAAGGAGCAATAGTTTGTAATGATACTCCTGGTTTTTTGGGAAATAGAGTGGGCGTTTACGCAATGCAAATTGCAATGACTGAAGCATTTAAAATGAAACTCTCTGTTGAGGAAGCAGATGCAATATTTGGAAGACCTATGGGCATACCTAAAACAGGAGTTTTTGGACTATACGATTTAATTGGAATAGACTTAATGGCAGATGTTTTAAAAAGTTTTATCAAAGAACTTCCAAAATCTGATGAGTTCCATGAAGTTGCCAAAGAAATTCCTTTAGTAAAAAAATTGATTGAAACTGGATATACGGGGAGAAAAGGTAAAGGTGGTTTCTACAGAATGAGGAAGACTAATAGTGGGAAAATTATGGAGGCTATTAATCTTGAAACTGGGGAGTATTCATCAAGTCAAAAAATAGATATTAAGTCTGACAGAGTAGATTTAAAGGCTCTCATTAATAGAAAAGATAAGTACGGTGACTATGCTTGGTCAGTTCTATCTAAGATAATAAAATATGCTTCATCACTAGTTCCTGGGATTACCAAAGAATTTAATGACATAGATGAAGCTATGAGGCTCGGATTTAATTGGGCGAAGGGACCTTTTGAGATGTTAGAGGAAATTGGCGTTAAAAATTTCTTTGACAAAGTTGATGAATACAAAGGCAATAACTTTTTAGAAGATTTGTCAAATTCTAAAGATGAAAATTTTTATGGTGAAAGACAAAAATATACATCAATTGAAACTTTAGGTAAGATTAAGAAAACTGCCTCAAGTGTTGATGGCAATAGTTCAGCTGCAATTTATAGATTTAATGATTTTAATATTGTTGAGTTTACAACTAAAGCTAATGCGCTCGATTATGACTCAATGGATGCACTTAAGAAAGCAACCGATAAACCTTTAATAATAATAAATGAGAGTATGCAATTTTCTGCTGGTGTGAACCTGACCTATACAATGGAGTTTGCAAATAAAAATGATTTTAAATCTATAAAAAAATTTATTAAATATTTTCAAGAAACTTGTAAACACCTTAAGTACTCTAAATACCCAGTTATATCTGCCCCATCAGGTTTAACTTTGGGTGGAGGATTTGAAGTTTTAGTGCAAAGTAATTTCGTTGCCTCACATACTAATATTGTAATCGGATTAGTAGAAACTATTGTTGGATTAATTCCAGCTGGTGGTGGATGTAAAGAAATGTTGGCTAGATGGTTAAATACTGAAGAGGCTAAGAATGATCCAAAATATGCACCTTTGAAAGTATTTGATATAATTGGATATGGTAGAACAGCTACGTCTCCAGTTGAGGCAGAACCTTTAAAATACTTATTACCTGAAAACAAAAGAATTATGAATAGAAATAGTTTGCTTGAAGTATCAAAAAAAATCTTAAATGAAAACAAGGACTTTAAAGCACCTAATGAGCTTACATTTAATTTACCTGGTAAAGCAGTTATCGATGATATGAATAAAATTTTAGAAAAACTTTATAATGATAAAGTTGTAATGGACCATGGTTTGATAGTTGCCAGAGAATTAGCCCATGTATTAAGTGGTGGAGATACAACAATAGATAAAACTTTATCAGAAGACGATTTATTTGAATTAGAACTTGATGCTTTTATGAAATTAATTGAAATGAAAAAAACTCAAGATAGAATTAAACATACCCTAGCAACAGGAAAACCTTTAATTAATTAAGAATTTGATTTTTAGCTTTCTCAAACTCTTCTTGAGTTATCACCCCTGCATCAAGTAATCCTTTTAAATCTTTTAATTGTTTTATATTTGATACCCCGCTTTTGTCAGAAACTTTTTGCATAGGAAAAATTATATTTTGTTGAGAATAAGTGCAACCAGCTCCTGTTTGTCTATCAACAGCAATTCCTATAAGACCTCCAAAAATAATGTTTCCCCATGCCATACCTTTAGATTCATCTTGGACAGATCCTGCTGCTGGGTTAGCAGCCACATAACCATCTTTTTTACAGGTTACTGTCAATTGATCACAAGCATTCCTTACCATTACAGAACCTGGCGTTGAATTGACATAATAACTTCCTTTTGAATTTGAAAGTGTGCACATCGCCCCTGTAACATCACCAGTACTAACTGAAATTGACTGATTTTTTGACTCGGTAATTGAAGCACATCCAGTTAAAAAAGAAAAAATTACAAATAAAAAAATAATTCTAAACATTAGATTAATTTAATAACTTCTTTTTAGCTTTGTCAAATTCTTCTTTTGATATTGTTCCAGAATCTAGTAAGTCCTTTAATGATTTCAGTTGATTTACTACTGACTCTTTTGAATTATTTTCAGTAGTAGTACCACTGCCGACATTAATTGAAACATTTGAAATATACTCCTTAACATTCAGTGATAATTTACTGGTGTCTTTTATTTTTTGTGTTTGATTAAACGCATCAACAAAGTTTGCACTTATGCTTATAAATTTTTTTAAAAATTCCTCGTGTTTTGGATAATTCATTACTCTTTGCTTATGAAATTCATTTGTGTCCCATTCTAAACTTTTTGGTTTTGGAATACCGTCTAATTCAGGATTATAATAATAGCTTGCACCCCATACTTTTGGTCCTTTTGAATATGAATATTTACTATAAACATAAATATCTGGTGTCTTTAATCTATTGGCAATTTCATATTCTCTAACCTTTGCCCAAAAACCTTTATTGTCCGATATATCACCTCGAGAGTGATTAACCATCCAGCAAGCATATTTTTTGTTACCTGTATACTTTTTTATAAAATAAACATTTGTTCTTTCACAAAAACTCGGTGGATTCCACCACGCCCAATCTGTTCTGCCTGTTGCATAGAAATGTATTGACCATCTTAATATTCCACTCTTTTCATCAATTTGATAAACTAATAAATCTTTAAATTCTCTCTCTACAGATTTTACTGCAACTTTAAATTTTCCAGGTGGCAATTTAAAAGTATTTTTCTTTCCAAAAAAAACTTGTCCCTCAATAATATCACCAGGATTGTACTTCCATTTTGCATCAGCGTTTGAAAAAAGCATTAAAAAAATAAATATTAAAACTCCAAATTTTTTCATTATGATTTTTTATCCGTGCATCTCTTTTTATTTTAAATTTATAGTTTAGCTTATTTTTCAATAAATAAATATAAAAAATTTAATTTAAGAATTTCATAAATAATTTTATTGAAGATATCCCAAGTTGTTAGAATGTGATAAAGTTTCTGTAATGAAAAAAAAAAGAAGTAAAGAGCCTATACAACCAGTAAGCGGCACTAAGGTCCCAAGATTTGCTGGACCATCAACTTTTGCTAGACTACCAGAATTAAGAGATGTTGATTATTGTGATGTTGCAATAGTTGGTATTCCTTTTGATGCAGGCACAAGTTATAGACCAGGAGCAAGGTTTGGTCCTCAAAGCATCCGACAAGCTTCAAGACACTTAAGAACAAATTATCATCCAGGTTATGATGTAGAACCATTTAAAGTACAACAAGTTGCTGACGCTGGAGACATTACATGTAATCCTTTTAATATTAATGAAGCGATCAAACAAATTGAAGAAAGTGCCACTGATTTACTAAAAAGAACTGGAGGCATAATTAGTTTAGGTGGTGACCATACAATTGCATTTCCTTTATTAAAAGCAGTCAACAAAATTAATAAAGGTCCAGTTGCTTTAGTTCATTTTGATGCTCATTTAGATACATGGGATACTTATTTTGGGGCTCCTTATACGCACGGAACTCCATTTAGACGTGCAAGAGAAGAGAATTTATTTTTAGATGATGCCTCTATGCATGTAGGTATAAGAGGACCTTTATATAGTAGAGATGATATTAAAAATGATGAAAGTTTTGGATTTAAAATAATTCATTGTGATGAATTTCAAACAGAGGGAACTGATAAAATAGCTGAACGAATTAAAAAAAGAGTTGGCGATAATCCATTATACTTATCAATTGATATAGATGTTTTAGACCCCGCTTTTGCCCCAGGAACAGGTACACCAGAAATTGCAGGAATGACTTCAAGAGAAATGGTTAATGTAATTCGCGGTTTGTCAGGAATGAATTTAATCTCAGCAGATGTAGTTGAAGTGTCCCCAGCATATGATCATGCGGAGGTAACATCTTTAGCTGCAGCAACAATTGTTTATGAACTTACTAATTTGTTTGCAAAAAAATAAGGAAAGGTTAGGAGTCTGGTATGGAAAATAAAAAAAATTTTTACATCGATGGAAAATGGGTTGCTCCTAAAAGTAAACAAGAAATAAAAGTAATTAATCCTGCAACCGAAGAAAATTGTGCGGTTATTTCTTTAGGTAATAAAGAAGATATTGATTATGCAGTAAGTTCAGCGAAAAAAGCTTATAGCATTTGGGCATTTTCCCCTAAAGAGGAAAGAATAAGATTATTAGAAAAATTGTATGAAAATTATAAGAAAAGATGGGCAGATATTGCTGCAGCTATTACCACAGAAATGGGAGCTCCCAAAGACTTTGCCACAAAACTACAAGCAGGCACAGGTGCAGCACATCTAAAATCATTTATTAGATATCTTAAAAATTTTGAATTTGAAAAACCTCTGGGTGAACATGCTCCTAATCAAAGATTAATTTATGAGCCAAAAGGAGTGTGTGCTTTGATTACGCCATGGAATTGGCCAATGAATCAAGTTTGTCTTAAAGTTGCACCAGCTTTAGCCTCTGGTTGTACTATGATTTTAAAACCATCTGAACTTGCTCCTTTATCATCAATGATTCTAGCAGAGTTAATTGATGAAACAAAATTTCCTGCAGGAGTATTTAATTTAGTAAATGGAGATGGCGAAACTACTGGTAATGCTCTAACAAGTCATCCTGACGTCAACATGATTTCATTTACAGGTTCTACTCGAGCTGGAGCATTAATTTCACAAAATGCAGCTAAAGATTTTAAAAGATTAAGTCTAGAATTAGGTGGAAAGGGAGCAAATATAATTTTTAAAGATGCAGATCCTGATGCTATTGAAAGAGGAGCTTTAAGATGTTTCAGGAATTCTGGTCAGTCGTGTAATGCTCCAACTAGAATGCTTGTTGAAAAATCAATGTATAATGAAGCTGTAGAAAGATTAAAAAAATATACTGAAAATTTTGAAGTTGGTGATCCAAAGAAGGAAGGAGAGCATATTGGTCCTGTTATTTCTGAAACCCAATATAATAAAATCCAAACTTTAATTAAAAAGGGTATAGATGAGGGTGCAAAATTAGTTGCAGGAGGCGCTGGTAAACCAGAGGGATTTGAAAAAGGATACTTTGTCAAACCAACAGTTTTTGTTGATGTAAAAAATGATATGGAAGTTGCAAGAACAGAAATTTTTGGTCCAGTGTTATCAGTAATGCCTTTTGAAAATGAAGAAGAAGCAATTAAGATTGCTAATGATACTCCTTATGGATTGACTAATTACATTCAAACGCAAGACAAAGAAAAAGTTAAAAGAGTTGCTAGAAAGTTAAGATCAGGAATGGTAGACGTAAACGGAGCTGGTATTGCTGTAGATGCACCATTTGGAGGTTTTAAACATTCTGGAATCGGTAGAGAAGCTGGTGAACATGGTCTTGAAGAATTTTTAGAAGTGAAAGCTGTTGGTGGCTGGAATTAATTTAAAGTAGATTTTTTTTTAAGACCATCTAAAAATTTTAAACATTTTTTAATTTCATTTAATTCAATAAATTCATCAACTTTGTGAGCCTGCTCAATAGAACCAGGGCCACAAACAACAGTACTCATCCCAATTTCTTGAAACAAGCCAGCCTCAGTGCCAAAAGAGACAACCTCTCGTGAATTATCCCCTGTTAAACTTGAAACTAACTCACACGCCTCTGAGTTTTTAACACGATCAAAACCAGTTACTTCACCAATTATTTTTTTTGTTATTTTTGAATTTGGAAATACTTTTCTCATTTCTGGCAATAAAATTTCATTAGCATACTTATCTATTTCTTTATTTAAAAAAATTCCGTCTTCTCTCACCACAGGCCTAGTCTCCCATTCGATATAACATTTATCAGCTATAACATTGTGTGCTATACCGCCGAATATTCCTCCTACTTGCAAAGTTGAGAAGGGTGGATCAAATATCGAGTCTTTAGGAGCCCTTTTTTTTAAGTCCTGTCTTAACTCAATGAGTTTGTTTGCGTAACGTGAAGCAAATTCAACCGCACTAACCCCTTTATGTGGCATTGAACTATGACCTGCTAAACCTTCAAAATAAGTAGTATATTCATAACAACCTTTGTGAGCATCTATAATTTTCATTTTAGTTGGTTCCCCAATTATGCATATGCCGTCTTGAATTTTTCTTTTTTTTAACTCCTCAATTAAGATAGGTGCACCGAGACATGCAGTTTCTTCATCAAATGTGAATGAAAAATGGATATCTCTATTTAATTCCACTTTTGAATAAATTGGTGCATAAGCTAAAACACACGCAATAAAACCTTTCATATCACATGCGCCTCTGCCATAAAGTTTATCATCTTTGATTGTAGCTTTAAAAGGATCAGTGCTCCAACTTTTTGAAACTGGAACAGTATCAGTGTGACCAGATAAAATAATTGGTTTTATTCCATTTGATTTTTTTGCTTTGAATGAAGCAAAAAGATTAACTCTTTTCTTTTCCTTGTCAAAAGTTTTAAATGAGGTTGCACCTAGTTTGTGAAGGTACTCTTCACAATAATTAATTAAATTACTATTATCATCTCCAGAAATTGTTTTGAAACCGATTAAATCGGTCAAAATTTTGATACAATTTTCATATAATTTCTCAATATTAATTTCTGTACTCATGAATAATAACTAATATATATACTGGATTTATGAAAGAACAAATAACATACGATATATTTGATAAAGTTGACATACGAGTAGGGACAGTAATTTCTGTAAAAAAAAATGAGAAAGCTAGAAAACCATCTTTAGTAGTTGAGGTGGATTTTGGAAAAGAGATAGGAATTAAACAATCTTCAGCACAAATTACTCATTATTACAATGAAGATAATTTAAAAGGCAAACAAGTTATTGGAGTTTGTAATTTTCCTGAAAAAAATATTGCTGGAGTGGTTTCCCAAGTTTTAATCTTAGGATCAATTGATAAAGAAGGTAAAGTGATTCTCGTTCATCCATCTCAACCATCAGAAAATGGTCTTCCAATAGCCTAAGTATGCATCCTGAAATATTATCAATTTCTTTATTTTGGTTTGTCACAGCGTATACGCCGGGCCCAAATAATGTAGTCGCATCTTACTCTGGATTTAATTTTGGAATAAAAAAAACAATACCTCATATTCTTGGTGTGACTTTAGGGTTTACTTCATTAGTGATTTTTTTATCGATTGGTTTAATAAATGTTTTTAAATTATTTCCAATCATTCAAATAGTCATTAGATATCTTGGGACTTTATTTTTAATATATCTGGCTTATAAGATTGCGTTTTCAACTTCTTCAAATGAAACTCAAAAGGAAAACCCTGTAAAATTTATTGAAACCTTTTTATTTCAATATTTAAATCCTAAAGGCGTCACTGTTGCAATTATTGTTGTCTCTACTTATGTTGAATTGGGTGTAAATTATATAAGTTATGCGACTCAAATAGTTGCTCTTGCTTTTCTATTTTCTGTCACAAGTATTACTTTGTGGACATTTGTTGGTAAATTTTTAAGGAAATTTGCGACAAATGATAAATTTATTAAGTACTTTAATTATGTTATGTCAGGGCTTCTTTTATTAAGCATAGTTACATTTTATATATAAAATATGAAACCAGGAAAAATTAACTCATACAAGACGTTATCTGAAATAGAAATAAACAACAAGAAATTCAAATTTTATTCGCTAAAAAAAGCAGAAGAAAATGGTTTGGAAGGTATCTCAAAATTACCAAAATCTCTTAAAGTTTTGTTAGAAAATTTATTAAGGTATGAAGATGACGTTTCAGTTACAAAAAATCAAATCGAGGCAATAAAAGATTGGCTAAAAACAAAAAAATCTAAAACAGAAATTGCTTATCGACCTGCAAGAGTGTTACTACAAGATTACACTGGAATTCCTGCAGTGGCTGATTTGGCGGCTATGAGAGAAGCTGTGAAAGAGAAAAATAAAGATCCTAATACAATTAATCCACTTTCTGCAGTAGATCTTGTCATTGACCATTCAGTTCAAGTTGATCAGTCTGCTAAGGCAGATTCATTTGATAAAAATGTTGAAATTGAATTTAATAGAAATGGTGAGAGATATTCTTTTTTAAAATGGGGTCAGCAAGCATTCAATAACTTTAGAATAGTTCCTCCTGGAACTGGAATTTGTCATCAGGTAAATTTAGAATACTTATCCAAAGTAGTGTGGAGTGAAGAGTTTGAAGGACAAAATTATCTTTTTCCAGATACATTAGTAGGAACCGATAGTCATACTACCATGGTTAATGGACTTTCAGTTTTAGGATGGGGAGTAGGTGGTATTGAAGCTGAGGCGGGTATGTTAGGTCAGCCCATTTCAATGCTTATTCCTGAAGTAATAGGTTTTGAAGTAAAAAATAAAATGCCAGAAGGCACTACTGCAACAGATTTAGTTCTAACAGTTGTTAAAATGTTAAGAGACAAGGGTGTGGTTGGAAAGTTTGTAGAATTTTATGGTGATGGTTTGAAGAATTTAACTTTAGCAGATCGTGCAACAATAGCGAATATGGCTCCAGAGTATGGAGCAACTTGTGGATTTTTTCCAATAGATGAAGAAACCTTAAAGTATTTAAAATTTTCTGGTAGAGATGAAATGACATTAAAAATAGTTGAGGAATATGCAAAAACTCAGGGTTTGTGGTCTAGTGAAGATATTGATTTTACTGATACTTTAACTTTAGATATGACAACTATTGTTCCTACTATTTCAGGACCAAAAAGACCACAAGATAAAGTTTTATTAACTGATGCTTCAACTAGTTTTAAGAAAAGTTTTTCTGAAGTAACTGGTAAAAAAGATTTTTCAGTCTCAAAAGTTAAAGATAAAGAATATTCAATTAAAGATGGATCTATTTTAATTGCAGCAATTACATCTTGTACAAATACTTCTAATCCAAATGTTTTAATCGGAGCGGGACTTTTAGCTAAGAAAGCAGTAGAGTTAGGATTGGAAGTAAAACCTTGGGTTAAAACTTCATTAGCTCCAGGCTCACAAGTTGTAACTGACTATCTGGAGAAAGCAGGTTTAAATACTTATTTAGATAAACTTGGTTTTCATCTAGTTGGTTATGGTTGCACTACGTGTATCGGAAATTCAGGTCCATTAGCTGATGAGATTGTTGACTCTATACAAAAAGAAAATATTTATGCTGTTTCGGTATTGTCTGGTAATAGAAATTTCGAGGGTAGGATTTCTCCACATATAAAAGCAAATTATCTTGCTTCTCCTCCATTAGTTGTTGCTTATGCTCTTGCCGGTCATATGAATTTTGATTTGTATAAAGATAGTTTCGGTAAAGATAAAAATGGCAAAGATATTTTTATGAAGGATATTTGGCCATCTAATAAAGAAATTGAAGATGTGTTAAAATCATCTTTAAATCCAGAAATGTTTGTGAAAAGGTATTCAAATGTTTCTGAGGGGCCAAAACAATGGCAACAAATTAAAACAGAGAAAAGTAGCATTTACAATTGGGAAGAAAATTCTACATACGTAAAAAAACCACCTTTTTTTGAAAATCTTCCAGATCAACCTGAAGGTTTTAAAAAAATTCATGACGCTCGCCCATTATTAATTTTGGGTGATATGGTAACTACAGATCATATCTCTCCCGCAGGTAATATTCAAAAAGAAAGCCCTACAGGAGAATATTTTATGAAACATCAAATTTTACCTAAAGATTATAATTCTTATGGTGCTAGAAGAGGAAATCACGAAGTCATGATGAGAGGAACATTTGCTAATATCAGAATAAGAAATGAGATGGCACCTGGCACAGAAGGTGGATTTACAATGCTTTACCCAGAAAAAAAAGTGATGCCAATTTATGATGCAGTTGTTGAATACAAAAAAAGAGGAACAGACTTAGTTGTTATAGGTGGAAAAGAATACGGAACTGGCTCATCAAGAGATTGGGCAGCTAAAGGAACCAAACTTTTAGGGGTAAAGACTGTAATTGCTGAAAGTTTTGAGAGAATTCATAGATCTAACTTAATTGGGATGGGTATTTTACCATTACAATTTATTGATAATATTGATAGAAAAAATTTAAAATTAATTGGTTCAGAATTGATAAGTGTAATCAATCTTGAAAATGGAATTAATCCTTCTGATAAAGTTAAAGTAGAAATTAAGTATGCTTCAGGTGAGATTAAAACAATCCAAGCACTCTGTAGAATAGATACTAAAAATGAGCTAGAGTATTATAAAAACGGAGGCATATTACAATACGTTCTTCGAAATATGATTTAATTATGGATGAAGATATAGCAATCATTAATAGCAATACCAGAAATCAGAAAATTAAAGATTTTTTTATAAAAAATAAAAAATTACTCATATCTGTTCTAATCTTTTTGTTATTAATTCTGCTCGGTTTTTACTCATACCAAATCTATCAAGATAAAAATAAGATTAAAATTTCAGACAAATATAATAGCTCAATCATTAAACATAAGAATGGAGATAACTCTGGGATAGTATCAGCTATGCAAGAAATAGTAGAAAATAAAGATCCAACTTATTCTCCATTGGCTTTATATTACTTAATAGATAATGAGCTAGAGAGCGATAAAAATAAAATTAATAGCTTGTTTGATATATTGATTAACAAAACTTCATTAGATACTGAAATTAAGTATCTTATTATTTATAAGAAAGCTCTTTATAATGCCGATACAGTAAACGAAGGTCAAATTTTAGAAATTTTAAATCCTGTAATAAATTCAAAAAGTGTTTGGAAGTCTCATGCTCTTTATTTAATAGCAGAGTATTTTTACTCTAAAGGCGAAAAACAAAAATCTAAAGAATTTTTCAGTCAAATAATTACTTTAGAAAATGCTAATTTGGATATACTCAAGGAAACACAAAAAAGATTAAACAGAGATTTGAGTGAATAAAGTATTTGTAATATTAATATTTTCAATTTTTTTATCTAATTGCTCTCTAAATGAAAATTCACGAATTTGGAACAAAAAAGAAAAAATTGAAAATGAAAATAAGGTATCTAAAAAAATTCTCACCGAAAAAGAGATAATTTCAACAGAATTTAATCCTTTATTTAAATTAGACCTATCAAAAAATAAGCAAAATAATAAAATTTTTGATCCCCTAAATAATTTTGGATCATCAAAATATTATGGTCAGATTAATAAAATTAATAATTATAAATTTGCAAAACTAGAAAATTTCAATCAATTTAATTTTGAGCCACTGATATTAGATAATGGTGTAATTGTCTTTGAAAAAAAAGGGACTATTATTAGGTTTAATAACAATCAAAAAATTGTTTGGAAAAATAACTTTTATTCAAAAGCAGAAAAGAAAATTCATCCCAGTTTATCATTTGCAATAACAGACAAAAATTTGATAGTTGCAGATAGTATAGCAAAAATTTCAAGTATTAATTTACTAACTGGAAATTTAATTTGGTCAAAAAAAAGTGAATATCCATTTAATTCGGAAATCAAAATTTCTAAGGACAAATTTTTTGTAGTCGATTTCAAAAATACTTTGAGATGTTTTTATATAAAGGATGGATCAGAGTGTTGGAATATAAAAACTGAGGAGTCTTTTACTGTTTCAAATTCAAAATTCTCAATGCTAATAAAAGATAATTTAGTGATATATAATAATTCTCTTGGGGATATCACAGCAGTTGATATTTCATCAGGTTTAATTCAATGGCAGCTCCCAACACAAAAAAGCAGTATTGTTAATGAAACATATGATTTTAATTTTTCGAAACTAGTTAGTGATGGAAGTTCAATTTATTTTTCTAATAATAAAAATCAATTTTTTTCTGTAGATTTATCATCAGGCACAACAAATTGGATGAGTGAAATTAATTCTATTCTTACACCAATTATAATTGGTAATTTTATTTTTACTGTATCTGAAAATGGATATCTTTTTACAATTCAAAAGAATGATGGAAACATTATTAGAATTAACGATATTTATAAAAATTTTAATTTAAAAAAAAGAAAAAGAATTAATCCAACAGGATTTACCATAGGTGGAAATAATCTTTATTTAACAAATTCTGATGGAAATTTAATTGTTATAGGTTTAAGTGTTGGAAATGTTTTAAAAATTGAAAAAGTTGCGAGAGATTTAATATCAAAACCTTTAATATATAATGAAAATTTATTTATTGTTAAAAACGGCTCAATAACCCAATATAATTAATTATGCTTTTAAAATTTTTAGAAAAAATAGGAAGAAAAAAAGTTGTTTTAGATAGAGGTCCCTCACATCCTAAATATAATGAGGCTAAACCATGGATGAATAGATATTATCTTATCTTTAGACATAGACCGAAGTGGTTTCCATTTAATATTCTAATTCATGAAATGTTAGCGGATGATCATGGCGAAGGCGTTCACAATCATACATTTCCTTATATCACTATAATTTTAAGAGGAGGATATTGGGAGACATTAAGCACAGGAAAATTCTGGCGACCGCCTGGTTACATAGGTTTTAGATCCGCAAATAATTTACATAGAGTAGACTTAAAACCTGGGACAAAACCTCTAACATTATTTATATCTGGTCCATTTGGACTAAGGAAAGGACCAAGATCTGAATATGGAATTGATTTTAAAAGTAAAAAAAATTAATGTCTTTAAATCTTGAGGAAAAATTTAAAACTCATTGTAATGCACAAAATCTAGAGCTAAATCCAAATCAAATAATTTTAGTTAAACAATTAGACAATTTTTACAAAGAGAATTTTAAAAATAACTTGTTAAATTTTTTTTCTAAACAATACTCAAAAAAAAGTTTTTATCTTTATGGTGGTGTTGGCGTTGGAAAAACTATGATTTTAGATTTTTTTTTCAATCTAGTTAATCAAAAAAAACAGCGTCTTCACTTTAATGAATTTATGCTAAACTTTCATGATTTTGTTCATGATCATAAAGATAAAAATGAGGAAAATGTGATTGCTGTATTTGTCAAAGACTTAAAATCAAAATTTTCATTCATCTTTTTTGATGAATTCCAAGTTACCAACATTGTAGATGCCATGATATTAGGCAAATTATTTCAGGAAATATTTAATCAAAATATCAAGATTATTGTGACTTCAAATACAAAAATATCAGAACTATATAAAGATGGGCTACAAAGAGACCAATTTAAACCTTTCATTCAAATAATGCAGGAAAAATCAATAGAACATGAGCTGATAATTGATGATGATTACAGAAAAAGCAAAGAAAACGAAAAACAAAGATATTTCTATCCTTTGAACCAAGAAACTAATTTTAAAATAAATAAGTTTTCTAGAATAATTACTAAAAATAAAAGATTAATCTCTAAAGTATTGAATATTAAAGGTAGGGATTTTGAAATAAAAAATTATTATGAGGGTATTGCAAAATTTTATTTTGATGAATTGTGCAATCAAAATTTAGGAGCTGAAGATTATTTAAAAATTGCTGAAAGCTGTAATTTTATGATTATTGAAAACATACCAAAATTTAATGATATCAACTCAAATCAACAACAAAGATTCATTACACTTATTGATGTAATTTACGACAAAGGCAGAGCAATAGCAGTGACTGCTGAGCAAAGTTTAGAAAAATTGTCTAGTTCTAAGTCCTTGGAAAAATCATTCAAACGTACAATTAGTCGTTTATTTGAATTAACATCAAAAGAATTTTGATATGAAACAAGAATTTTATAATCTTAAAATAGATACAGATGGTCAACGATTGTATGAATTTACTGATCAAACATTAAATTGGATTGAAAAAAACAATTTTAGAAATGGAATATTAAACTTAAGTATTCAACATACGAGTGCTTCTATTATTGTTCAAGAAAATGCTGATCCAGATGTTCAAACGGATTTAATAAATTATTTTGATAAATTAGTACCAATGAATAATAAATTATATATCCATACCACTGAAGGAAAAGATGATATGCCGGCACATATAAAGTCTGCACTTACCAATAATCAAATTTCATTAAGTGTCAAAAATAAAGCATTATTACTAGGCACTTGGCAAGGTATATATTTATTTGAACATAGATTAAATCCTCAACAAAGAACTATAATTCATCATTTTATTGGTGAGATCTAGATTATTTATTTTTTTTTAAAAGAAATTCTTCCAGTAATTTTTTTTCCAACTTTAACCCTAATAGTTTTTGGATTTTCAAAATCTATAGTTTCTTTCTTGGTAAATATATTTCCATTTATTTGATTTGAACTAGAATTAAGTTTATGTGTTCTGTTAAAACTTAAAACCTTGGGATTTGATTTTGGCATTTTAATAACTAGTATATCTATTTGAATAATCTAACAATTCTTCAAGCAATTTTCTTTGATTATCTATTTGCAAGTTTAAGGTTTCATATTTTGGATCAATTTCCTTAGAAGCAGTGCTTGATTTAAAAACGTCTTGGACGATTTTTTTTGTGAGATCTAATCTCTCATCTAAATCTAAATTAATCATTATATCATTTATTTTAGTTTCTATATTTCTTAATTCATTGATTAGATTTTCACTCAAATTACTCTTATTTGAAATATTATTTTCATATTGCACCTGACTTGTATTTTCCGGTAGTTGTAAATAAATTTGCTTTCTTTGAGCCATCAAAAGTTCTTTCATTTTTTCAGTTTGTGCAATTCTCAGCTCCTCAGCTTTTTGTTTAGCTAATAATTCCTTTCTTTTTTGCTCCTCTGCCAATCTTTTTTGTTCAGCTAACAATTCTTTTGCTCTTTGTTGCTCTATAATTCTTTGCTCTTCAGCTTTTTGTTTAGCTAATAACTCTTCCTCTTGTTTTTTTTCTAATAATATTTTTTCTTTTTCTTGTTTAAGAGTTTCTTCTGCTTCTTGTCTTGCTAATAAAGCCGCCTGTTCTTTAACTTTTTTCTCTTCTAAGATTTTTTCAGCCTTAAGTCTTTCCACCTTTTCTTGTTTTCTTTTTTTAGCTAATTTTCTTTGTTCTTTAAGCTTTTTTTCATTTTCTAACCTTGCGGCCCTTAGCTCAGGATCAACCATCAAAGTAAACTTATCTTCAATTCTAGTATTAATATTTTTGGCAATTACTTTTATCTCTAGTTCTTCAGTATTATCTTTATCTAAATTATTTATTAAAAACGTTTTTTGTGATGGTAAAAATGTAATCCAGCTTGGTAGCGGTTTGTTGTTGCTTAATAATGCATCATATATCGTTCTACCTTCACCTTCTAAATCAAAAGTTTTTTCAGAGAAAGAGAACTGACTCGTTCTACCCTCATCATTTTTTTTAACAATAGGATTTTGATTTTTAATAGGCTTTCTTATTTTTGCATAATATCTTTTACCAGATGTTTGAAAATTATGTTTAATGATATATGCATAATCTTTAAAATTTATATTTTTTACACTCTCTCTTGTAATATCAAGACCAACTGAGGTATAAATTTTTCCAATTGCATGTTGTAATTTAGAATAAGCGATATCATATCTCAGTTCAGCTACTAATAAACTTGCCTGCTCTCTTATAAGTTCTAAATTTCCAAATCGTGCTATTTTTTGAGCATTCTTTATTTGTTCTGTGATTTTTTTTGAAACTTGATAATATCTTTCTGCTGTATCATACTCTTCTAATGCTAAAGAATAATCAATATTTGCTAGATGTACTTGCGATAATACTGCCATAGATAATGCTAATCTTTTTTCTCTAATTACCTCTGTATTAGTTTGATTTATTCTTTTTACTTTTGGATACATAAATACATTTAATAAATTAGCACCCATAGCAGATCCATATTCAAGATTTGTTTTATTCATTAAATGATCATTAGATGAATGTGTCCAAGCCGCATTAAAATTTAAACCTGGCAATAAAGAAGACATACTTGCCTTGGTCTCTTGAATAGATATTTTTTCGTCATAATGACTTTTTCTTAGTTCGGGCCTATTAAGTAAAGCATATTTTTCCATTCCATCTAAATCCATGTTTAAAATAGTTAGAGGATCATCTGTTGGAACTATAGTAAATTTTTGATTTGGTAATAACCCCATTAATCCCGCAAGCTGAATTCTTGCATCTATAAATATTTCTTTTTGTGATTGAAGAGCTCGTTGAATATCTAATAATTCTTTTTGATATAACAGCGCATCCATTGGTTTTGTTAATAATAATTCTTCGATTTTTTGTGAGTCATTCAAAGCTTTATCAACTTCAATTAACAAAGGATCATATTTCTTAATTAATTTATCTGCTGAAATTGTATTCCAATATGCTTTAATCACATCTCTGACAATTGTATGTTCAGCTTTTCTTTCCATTTCTTCAGTTATTAAATATCGATTTGCTTCCTGACCCGCCCTTATAAACGATAAACCAAAGTCTAAAGCATTCCAGGTAAACCCTATATCTTGACTATTAACATCTCTTTCTCTTGAAGTTGAATAAGAAGTTCCAATGGCTCCTGCTAAATCAGTTTTTGGCACAGTTGCGCTCGCACTTGCGGTATATCTTTCACTACCAGAGTAACCAGCATTTGCGGCTAAAGCTGGTAACATTTCAAACTCAACTTTATCTATTTGTCTATACGCGATCCCTGTCTCTAATTGTTTTATCTTTAAATCTCTGTTATTTTTTATAGCAAGGGCAATAGCTGTATAAAGATCAATTTTAATATTGTCTTCCCAAGTTTCATTTTGTTTTTTGATTTTTTCAATTTTTAAAAGATCTTGATCAACTCTTTGTTGAGAGTCTTTTAAACTAATCTCTTTTGGTGCACGTGCACAAGAAGACAATATGATTAAAAAGGCAAGTAGTGAAATTAGTGTTTTATTAAGCATTTTAGAAATGTTAATAACATATACTTTAAATTGAAATCATTATATGTTCAATTTGGGTTTTTAAGTTTTATGATGTTAAATATAAGTGTTTTTTGCGATTTAATCGAGTTCTTTTTGTAGCAAGGTGTTTTTGATTACGCTTATATGACTTATAATTTATTTTTATGAAGAATAATAAAAAAAAAATATTTATTGAAGCATTAGAGCAAAGAATAATGCTTGATGGAGCAGGGGCTTCAATCGCTTTAGATGTTATCGATGAGAGAAACAAAGAACAATTATTAAATAAAAATCAAAAAATTTCAAAATTATCAGAAAACAAAATTGAGGATAATTCTCAAAAATTACCATTTGATCAAATGGCAAGAGATCAAAAAAGAAATGATCGAAAACAAGTTGTTTTCATAGACTCGCAAGTACAAGATTATCAAACATTAATAGATGCTTTTAATGAGGATACAGAAGTTTATCTCATTCAATCAAATGAAGATGGTTTTAAAAAGATTGATAAAGTTTTAAAAAATGATGCTGATATATCTTCATTACATATAATTGGACATGGTAGTGCTGGAAAAATTTTATTTGGTAATGCAACACTTTCAAATGATACAATTAAATCGTACAACCATACGTTGAGATCGATAGGTCAATCGTTAACTGATGATGGAGATATTTTATTCTATGGATGTAATGTTGCAAGCACCGAGGGTGGTAAAATTTTAATTAATAAAATTTCTGAAATTACCAAAGCAGATATTGCTGCATCAGATGATGTTACAGGTAAGAGTGGTGATTGGAAACTTGAAATCAAAGTTGGACATATTGATACAAAAAATATTAACTATACTGATTATCAACATGATCTTGCCATGTATAGAACTGCGAGTGCAGACACTCATGCAGCTGAAGTAACTGTTGGTGTAGATGGAATAACATCTATCAGAGGAGCAATGGCTGCTTTTACAGGTACTGCAGATAGAAATGCATACGATTTTAAATCTTCAAGAGATCACAATCCTAATAACAGTAATCAATGGCAGAACTATTATATGACTTACAATTCAGGAACATTTGGCGCAGGTGGTAAGAATCATTCTGATAATGTAGGTAGATTTACAGTAGTTTTGGAAAAAACAGGAATTACTAGCGGTAGCATAACAGCAAGAAGACCTGCTAATCCCTTTGACAATGATAAAACTGAAAGTCAGTGGGATAGTAATTCGGGATATTCCTATAGAAGGTTAATTAATGATGGAGACTTTTATCATTACAAACTTCAAGCAACGCGTTCAAGTCCTGATGCTGACGAGGGCCCAATGGATGTTTATATGGTAGCGTTAGACGCTCATTTCGGTAACAATAGCGACAGATATAATAAAATAGCTGAAGTAAAATTTGATCGTGAAATTATTGGAATACTAAAAAATGATAATCAAACTATGAAATTATCTTCTAACACAGGTAATATAGATATGCATAATCCAAACAATAATACTTATCCAACCTCCAATAGTAATAGTAATAGGAGTTTTGAAACTATTTATTGGCGTGTGTTCAAAAATGATTACACTGATACTAACGATTGGGATTATGGGACCTTTAATAGTGGTGATTGGATAGCTGTAGGTGGCACTGATAACAGAACTCTTCACGTTGGTGCAAAAAATACTGGAGGTGGAGATTATGTTAGGGTCTTAGTTAAAGGTGAAGTTGCTTCAAATAATGCTCCTACCGCATCAAATTCAACAGTATATATTAATGAAAACAACCAAGTCTCTTCAGCAGGAGATAGAACACCATCTAATATTACAAAAATATTTGCGACAAGTGATTTTAATTTTTCAGACAATGATGGTGATAGTTTATCAAAAATTCAAATTACCACGTTAGAAAGTGCAGGGGCATTAGAATATTACAATGGATCATCTTGGACGGATGTTACATCAAATCAAGAAATAACAGCAGCAGATATTGGAAATAATTATTTAAGATTTACTCCAGCAGCAAATTCAGAAAGTGATGTAACTTTTAGTTTCAAAGTCCACGATGGAACAGAATACAGCTCTTCAGCTTATACAATGACAATTTCTGTCAATGCTGCACCAAATGTTTCTGACGCAACAGATACAGTAGATGCTGGTGACGACGCTACAGGAGATGTTCATGATGATGTAGCTGATAGTGATGATGCTGATAGCGTTTTAGTAGTAACAGGTGTTGCTTCAGGGAATGAAAGCTCGAATAATACGATTGTTACTGATGGAACAGGAGTTGGATCTTCAGTTTCAGGAACATATGGTTCATTAAATATTGCTGCAAATGGAACTTATACATATACGGCTAATGCCACAAATAATATTGCTGCTGGTGGTACTGCAAACGATATTTTTACGTTTACTACCCGTGATGATGAAACGAACGCAGGCTCATTTGCTTACGATGTTGGAACCATTACTTTTACAGTTTCAAGTTCAATCGCTTTAGTAAACGATACAGATGTTGTTCTTGAAGATGAAACAGTTACTCATTTAACAAATTCACAGGGCACAGTTATTTCAGATGACACCGCTGATACTGATGGTTTAGTGGTTACAAATATTTCTCACACAAATGGAAACTCAGATACGATTGAATCTGGTTCTACATATACCGACTCTGGTGGAGAACCTGGTATTGTTGTTGGAACTTATGGAACTTTAACAATTGGCGCGGATGGTACTTATACTTATACAGCTGATCAATCTGCAGCTGATGCTTTAGATGCAGGTGATGTAGTCACAGATGTATTTACATATACTGCAGATGGAGCAACAGCTACTTTAACAATTACAGTTACAGGAGTGAATGATGATCCTGTTGCACAAAATGATGAGGGGGTAATTGTTGAAGAAGGTACTTTAACTGTAGCAAATAGCGCAAATGCTAATCAATCTGGAGGTATTGACGCAACTGGAGAACATTCAGGAGATGTAATTGATACGAGTTCTAGTACACATACTGACAGTGATGCTGATGCCTCAGCTTCTTTAACCATAACCCAAATTAAAAAAAGTGGTGGAACTAATTCGTCAGTATCTGCTGGAAGTTCTTATAACAGCAGTGGAACATCTGTAGTGGGTACTTATGGTACACTAACAATTGGAGCTGATGGTTCTTATTCTTATGTTGCAAATTCAGCCACATCAACCTTAGATGCTGGTGATAGTGTAACTGATGTTTTTGTTTATACATTAAGCGATGGAACTGCAACGACTACAGCTAATATTACAATAACAATTTTAGGAGCTAACAATAAACCTACTGCAGGAAATGAAACAGTTTATATAAATGAAAATAATACTGACGCTACTCACGGAGCTAGAACTTCATTAAATATTAGAAAAGATTTTGCTGACTCTGATTTTACTAATTATTCTGATGTAGATGCAGATGATAATAGTGTTGGTATAAAAATTAAATCTTTACCATCTTCGGGAACATTAACAAAAATAAATAATGGGGCAGCACTCTCTGTTAACGATACAGTAACAAACATTAGTAATTTAAGATATACTCCAGATGCTAATTCTGAAGCTGATGATAGTTTTACTTATAAAGCTTATGACGGCACAGTCGTTGGGGACAATACGCGTACAATTACAATTTCAGTAAACGCTGCACCAGTTGCAGTGAATGATACAGATAGTATTACAGCGGGTGATGATGATGCTACAGGAAATGTTTTAACAAATGATACAGATAGTGATGATGCTTCATCAGCTTTAGGGATTAGAGGAGTTGGCGCGGGTGCCGAGGGGTCAACATTAGCAAATTCAAATGTCGGTAGTGCTGTATCAGGTACTTATGGTGACTTAACGATCAATAGTGGAGGTGCTTATACTTATAGCGTAACAGGAAATGCAGCAACAATTGCTTTAAGAGCAGGTGAAACTGCAACAGATGTTTTTTCTTATAAAGTTATGGATGATGAGACAAATGCTGGTTCCAAAGCAATAGATATTGGAACAATAACTTTTACTATAACAGGTATTGATGGAGATGCTACAGATGAGCCAAATCCTGATGAAGTAAAAAAACCTAAGAAAGAAAAAAGAGAGGAAAAAAGACAAAAGCGAGAAGAAGATAGACAATTAAAAAAATTAAAAAGAGAAAAAAGACTTGAACGAAAAGAATTAAAGATACCTAAATCTAAATTAGCTAAAAATGCAGAATTTAATCAAGGATTGAAACTCGTAGACTTAGTTGCAGAATCGAATTCTTTAGAACTAAAAGATAAAGATATGGATATCTATGTTGATAAAATTATTGCAAAACATTCAGATAAAGCACTCAAGGTAAAATTCAAAGTATTTAATGACGAGGGGAAGGAGGTCCAAAAGTACTATGGTGAAATGAAAGACGGAAGCGCCTTGCCAGATTGGATCAAAATCGATCCAAAAACAGGAAAAACAAAAACTGATATTCCTAAAGGTATGAAGATGGTGGAGTTTAAGATAATCGCTGTTGATGTAGATAATAATAAAAAGCAGGTAACAGTAATTATTGACTCGAAAAAAATTGCTGAAGATAAAGAAATTTTGAAACAATCTAGAAAGATAGAAAGAGCAAAAAAACTTGAAGTTAAAAATGATGGATCTGTAAAACTGAACTCTGTTAATGATGCAGGAAAAATTGACAAAACTAAAACAGAGGTATTAAACGAAATTGACTCAGTAGAAGAATTAGTAAAAACAATTGAACCTGATGAATTTTTAAATTTTGAAGCTAAAGCTGAAAATGAAAACTTTGAAGTCGAACTCCCTTGGCAAAATTTAAAAGTTGTTTTAAATAACGGACAAGAACTTCCTGAGTGGATTAAATATGATCCAAAAACAGGTAAAGTAATAGCATCACCACCAGAAAATGTTAAGTCGGTAGATTTGAAAGTTATTATAGAAAATCCTAACGGTGAGTTATCAGTCAAAGATATAAAATTAGATTTTGCAAATGAAAATGCTCAAGAAACTAAAAATATTAAAGAAAATGAAACTAAATTTGTCTCACTATCATCCCAATTATCAAAAGAATATTCTGACTGGGATAATTATGGCTCTCAATTAATAGATAGATTGTAAGCAGTATTCTATATTGATCTATGAAAAAACTAATTTTTATAATTTTATTTTTACTTATCAATGTTGCACAAGCAGATAACCATGATACCGCTACTACAGAGGAAGAAATCAGAGAAGCAAGAACTTTAGTAACTGCTACTGAAAAGGTATTAATTTCAAGTGAGATTGCAGCAAGAGTTGAAAAGATAAATTTTTTAATGGGAGATGCATTCAAAAAAGGTGACACTCTTATTAGTTTTGACTGCAAATTGTATAACGCGCAATTAGAAGTCATTAAGGCAGATCATAAAAGTGCACAAGTTCAGCTTAAGAATGATAAAGAACTTTTGGATATGAGGTCTATTGGAGAGTTACAATATCAATTATCTGAGTCAGCTCTTAAAAAAGCTGAAGCTGAATTAACTATTGCTAAACTTAATGTCGAAAGATGTAATATTGTAGCTCCGTATGATGGAAGAGTGATGGATGTTTACACCAATGTATATACGAGTATTGAACAGCGACAGCCATTAATGGATATTGTAGGCGATGGACTTTTAGAAGCAGCAGTTGTTGTGCCAAGTAAATGGTTGAGTTGGTTGAAAAAAGGTCATGATGTCAAAATCATTATTGATGAGACAGGAGATGAGCTAAATGCAAAAATAATTAGTTTAGGTGCTACAGTAGATGCTGCTAGTCAAACAATTGAATTAAAAGCTCAGTTTAATGAAAAATATGAGAGTTTAATTCCAGGAATGAGTGGGATTGTTAAATTTTGAGCCAAGATAAAAATATCAAGATTGCAAGATTAATTAGCCTAGAAAAAAAAACTAGAGAGGCAAAAAGTAAAGATGAATTAAGTTTTCTTGTTGTAAATGAAACTAGGGAAATAATTGATTATACAACTTCATTTTTATTACTTAAAAGTCCTACAGATAAATATCATGTGGAGGCAATATCAGATATCGCCTCAGTTGATAGAACTGCACCATTAATTACGTTTGTTGAGAGTATTGTTAATCATAAATCCAATCAAAATCTTAAGGAGATTGAACCAATTGATTTAGATAAATTCTCAAAAAAAATTAAAAAACAAAAACCAAAAAATATTCCTCAATATTTACTTCGTATTCCAATATTTTCACCTCAAAGGGGTCTACAAGGATTTCTTTTATTAGCTCGAAATGAAATTTTTTCTGAGAATGAAAATGAATTAATCTCACATTTATCAAGAACTTATGGCCATGCTTACAATACATTTTTAGTCAATTACTCAATTAGAGAATTTTTCAAAAAAAATTTTACTGGAAAAAAACGTTGGATTACAATTTCGGTAATTATATTAATATTTCTTTTCCCAGTTCGAATGACTAGTACTGCTCCGGTTGAGGTTGTAGCAAAAAATCCTTTTTTAATTACGTCTCCATTTGATGGAGTAGTTAAAAAAATTGTTGCAAATAATAATGATCAAACAAAACCAGGAGATTTGTTGGTTTTATTAGAAGATATTGACTTGTTAAATCAATTTAATCTAGCAAAACAATCACTGCAAGTTTCTGAAAAGGAACTTTTAAGAACAAGGCAATCATCTTTTACTGATAATGAACAAAAATCAAGATTGGCAGAACTTATGGCACAAGTTGATTTAAGAAGGGTAGAGTTAAGTTCTGCAGAAAGAAAATTAAAAAATTCAAAAATATATGCTGAAAAAAAAGGGGTAGTTATTGTGGATAGAAAATCTGATTGGCAAGGTAAGCCCGTATCAGTTGGTGAAAAAATATTGACTATTGCAGATCCTGCGAACATTGAATTTCTCATATGGCTTCCAGTAAAAGATTCAATCGTTATTAACGAAAATGCTGATACCAATATCTTTTTAGACATAAATCCTATGAGTTCTTACAAAGGTAAGATTTTAAGATCTACTTATGAGCCAGAGCTCTCACCAGAAGAAGTTCTTTCTTATAAGTTAATATCAAGTTTTGAGGGGAGTAAGGATACCCCAAGAATTGGTTTACGAGGAACAGCTAAGGTTTATGGAGATAGAACTATTTTATTTTATTATTTATTTAGAAAACCAATTACATTTATTCGACAATTAATCGGCATATGATCATTCCATATTTAAGAGAAGATTTAGAAATATTAAGAGGAAATAGCAGGGAAGATGGCTCTCCTGCTTGGCTATTGTATGATGCTTTAAGAAATAAATATTTTACCCTGGGACTTACAGCTTTTAGATTAATCAAAAATTGGAGTGGGGGTGATGATATTAAAGTTTTTGAAAAAAAAATTAATCGTGATGGTATTGAAGCTGATAGTGAAGAGATAAAGAAATTTATAAATTTTTTACAATTAAATAATCTAATTATTCAACCAAGAGGACAGTTTGACAATATCTTACTAAAACAAAAAAATGCACAAAAAAAAAATTGGTTACTATTTTTAATTCATAGTTATCTTTTTTTTAAAATACCTTTGGTAAAACCTGACGAATGGCTTGGCCGAACACTGAGGTATGCAAAAATACTTGGATCAAAAAAAATTAGAAATTTAATTTACATATTAGGTTTTATTGGTATTTGTCTTGTTATCCAGCAAATTGAAAGTTTTAAAAATACATTTTTATATTTTTTTTCTTTTAAAGGATTAATACTTTATTTAATTACATTGGTTTTTGTTAAATCTTTACATGAGCTTGGTCATGCTTTTGTCTCAAAATATTTTGGGTGTCGAGTATCTTCAATAGGTATAGCTTTTCTCGTTTTCTTTCCATTTTTATATACTGATACTTCTGATGCATGGAGACTGAGGGATCATAAAGATAGATTATTAATTAATTTTGCGGGGATTTTAACTGAACTTCATCTCGCGTTAATCTCAACTTTTTTATGGGCCATACTTCCAGATGGTGGCTTAAAAAGTGTTGCATTTTTTATTGCCACTACAAGTTGGATTTCATCACTAGCTATCAACGTCAGTCCTTTTATGAGATTTGATGGATATTATGTTTTTTCTGATTGGCTTAAAGCTGAGAACTTGCAACCTAGATCATTTGCTCTTGCAAGATGGCAATTAAGAGAAATTTTATTTGGTTTTAATCATCCACCACCTGAAGATTTAAACCCGACAAGACACTGGACGTTTATTTCTTACGCGTGGCTGACTTGGGTTTATAGATTTTTTATATTTTTAGGGATCGCCCTATTAGTTTATCATTTAGCATTTAAAACTTTAGGAATTATCTTATTTGTAATTGAAATTTATTGGTTCATTTTAAGACCTATAATTACTGAAATTAAAAATTGGTATAATCTCAAATCTCAAATTAAATTTAATTTTAAAACAAAAAGGCTGCTCTCAATTTTTTTTGTTTTATTTGTAATTTTATTTTTTCCTTGGAAATCGTCGATTAAAATTCCTGCAGTATATGTTTCTGAGCAATATACAAAAATTTATTCTCCATATCCTGCTAAGGTAAAGGAGATTTTTGTAACAAAGAACCAAGATGTTAAAAAAGGACAGAAATTGATCGAATTGTCATCACCTGATTTAAATTTAGAAATTGATAAGGTTAGAAGAAAAATAAAATTAACAAAAACCAAAATCAATAGACTTAGTAAGTTAGCCAACAACCTCAATGAATATATGATAGTTCAGCAACAATTAATCTTTCTTCAAAATGAATTAGATGGTCTTAGTAAAACAAAATCAAAATTATTACTTAAGTCGCCTGTTAACGGAAAAATTAAGGATTTTTCCAATTTATCTATAAATCAATGGGTCAACAATTTAGATCCGCTTGGTGGAGTTAGTAAATATGGACCAGGTTCAGTTGTGGGTTATTTAAAAGAGAGTGAATTAGATAGGTTTAAAATTAATGAATATGCAATTTTTATTCCATTTAATGGAGAACACTCTAGAATTAAATTGGTATCCAAGAATTTAGATAGGTCTGCAATTTCTATTCTTCCTTATTTATCTTTATCTTCAAAATTTGATGGACCTATAGCTACTAGAAACACTACAAATAAGGAGTATGAAAATAGACCAATGTCAGCTCATTATCAGGTTACCTTTTCTACAATTGATAAAAATGATTTAATTGAATGGGAAGTACCAGGTTATGTGCATATTGATGGTAATAGATATAGTCCGTTTATAAAAATATTTAAAAACGTATTTTCACTTTTTGTCAGAGAAAGTGGTTTCTAGTTTTTTTTTAAACTTTGAAAAGCTTTAAGCGCTGCCTCTCTTGCTTCTTCATGGATAACAATTGGTTTGGGATAATTTTTCCCAATGATAGTGTTTATTGCTTCTTGATATTTCGTTTCCATTTCCCAAGGTTTGTGAATAAATTTTTGTGGTACTTTACTTAATTCAGGTATCCATTTTTTTACATATTTTCCTTCTTTATCAAATTTTTCTCCTTGAAGAATTGGATTGAATATTCTGAAATATGGTGCTGCATCCGCTCCACAACCTGCTACCCATTGCCATTGGGCAACATTATTAGCTTTATTAAAATCAAGTAGGCAGTTTCGAAAATGTTTTTCTCCCTCAGTCCAATTAATTCTCAAATGTTTAACCAGAAAAGATCCAACCACCATTCTAATTCTATTATGCATCCATCCAGTTTCATAAAGTTCTCTCATTCCAGCATCAACTATTGGATAACCTGTCATTCCAGACTTCCAAGCCTTTAAAAATTTTTCATTCTTTACCCAAGGAAATTTATCAAATTCTTTTCTATAATTTCCTTTTAAAAACTCTGGGAAGTAATTTATTAAGCTATGTGAAAATTCTCTCCATCCCAATTCATTAATATATTTTCTATATCCAATCCCTTTAAATTTCATCTCTTTACACTTATTCCAAATTGTATTTACATGAATTTGTCCATGTTTTATGTAGGGTGATAATTTTGAGGTTCCTTCAATAGATGGATAGTCTCTTGCGGTTCCGTAATCTTTTATTTTATTTGCAATTAAGTCATTTAAAATCTTCTTCGAGTCATTTTCAGATACATTCCAATAACTCTCAAATTTTTTATACCAGTTTTTTTTTGGCAGAATTTTTGTTGGTTCAATGGAATTTCTAAACAAGGAGAACGTTTTAGTTTTTTTCTTAACAACGTAATTTTTATTTGGAGGCAAGCCTAAAAATTTTTGCTCAGCATTTCTCCAAAATGGGGTAAAAACTTTAAAAGGAGTTCCGTCATTTTTAGTTACTTCTTGAAATTCATTTAATATATTTCCTTTAAAATACTTAAATTCGATTTCGTTTTTAATAAAAACATCTCTGATTTTTTTTCCTTTAGCAATTACATCAGGCTCATAAATTTTATTCCAATATATTGAAACATCATCTTTTTTTTTTATTTTAGAAAAAACCTCTAATTCATCACCTTCTAATATCTGAAGATTGATTTTATATTTCAATAGTTCTGACTGGAACACTTCTAAAGATTTTGAAAGCCACCATTTTTGTGCTTCTCTTTTATTATCAAAATCAGCTTTGTTATAGATATATAAAGCCGCTACATTTTCATGATTTTGAGTAGCATAAGCAAGAGCAGGGTTATGCTCAATTCTAAAATCTTCTCTGATCCATGTAATGGCGTTTTTTGTCATAGAAATTCTATTTTCTACCTTTAGATAGCAGTTGTTTGTAAAGTTTTACATCTGCATTTCCTTCGCATCCTATGACTAGAATATTTGAACTTTCATTAAGATTAAGGAATTTTTTAGCTCTAATATTATTACATATTCCTATCAAAGCGATAACGCCTGGAGCTGCGCATTCACCACCTGTAATAGAAATCTTGCTGAACTTTTTATCTTTTAGGCCAGCTATAGTTTTTGCAATATTTTTATCTGAGATCGATACACAACAATCGCTGGCACTTTTTAATATTTGCCATGGTACCAAAGACATCTCATTACACGACATTCCACCCATAATGCTCTCTTTTTTAATTCTAATCTTTTTTAGTTTATTACTTTTAATACTTTGAAGCACACAATCAGCTTGATCAGGTTCGACGATTATAATTTTAGGTATTCTTTTAAAATATTTTGCAACACCAGCAACCACACCAGCTGCTAATCCTCCAACACCTGCTTGTAGAAATATATGAGTTATATACTGATTAGTTTGTTTGGAGATTTCCTTTATCATTATTGAGTATCCCGCCATAGTAAGTTGAGGAACATACTTATAATTTTTTGTTGATACATCTTGAACAATTTTCCAATTATTTTTTTTTGATTGTTTTTGACATTCTCTTAGGGAGTTTTCATAATCCCCTTTAACTCTTATAACTTCAGCACCAAATTTTTTAATTTCATTTACTCTTGTTGCACTCACATATTGGCTTACAAATATTTTACATTTTAATTTTAATCTTTGCGCTCCCCACGCAACCGATCTACCATGATTACCTGCTGTTGCAGAGGAAATTGTAATATTTTTTTTCCCTTTAGATATTTTTTCTACTGCATAAGCACCACCAAGGGCTTTGAAGGATTTTAAATGAAACCTTTTAGATTCATCTTTGTAAAAAATATTGTTGAGCTTTAAATTTTTTTGAAGTTTATTAAGTTTTAATAGAGGAGTAGCTCTATAATTTCTCCAGCTAGAAATTGAATTAAAAGCATTGGAAAGCATAGTGGAAGGTAAATATTTAAGGACATAATTTCTTTTGAATTTAAAATTGCCGTTGATTAAAAATTTCGTTAACTTCCAATTCACTTTAGCAATCTAAAGTATTTTGACTTTCCCATTTAGTGACGGGCTTTGACTTATTAAATTTTTCTTTCCTATTAAATTCTTTAATCTCTGAACTTCTTAGCTTAACAAAGCTATTAATAGTATCTTTACCAAAACTTTTATTCATTTCCTTATTATTCTTTAATTGTACTAGTGATTGTTTCAATTCATTTGGAAGTTTTGGAAGGTTAGGATATTTTTTATAGTCCGTATACATATTACAATGCAAAGGTTTTCCTGGATTGATCTTATTTTTTAAACCATGTAATCCAGCAGCTAAAACTCCAGCTTGTAATAAATACGGATTAGCAGACCCGTCCATTAATCTTAATTCAAATCTACCAGGATCAGGAATTCTTATCATGTGAGTTCTGTTATTTCCTGTGTAAGAAATACTACTTGGAGACCATGACGCTCCTGATTTTGTTGGTGGGGCATTTATTCTTCTATAACTATTGATTGTTGGATTAAAGAAAGCAGATAGCGAAGAGGCATTCTTGATCACTCCTCCCAAAAAATTATATGCCATTTTACTTAAACCAAGTTTATCTTTTGGATCTAAAAATTTATTTTTCTTACCCTGCCAAACAGAAATATGCGCATGACAACCATTGCCTGTTAAATTTTGAAAAGGTTTAGGCATAAATGTTGCTCTTAGTCCGTGTTTTTCAGCAATTGTTTTTACCATATACTTAAAGAAAGTATGTCTATCAGCTGTTGTTAAACAATCTGAATAATCCCAATTCATTTCAAATTGACCATTAGCATCCTCATGATCGTTTTGATAAGGACCCCATCCCATTTCTATCATGCAATCGCAAATTTCTTTGATAAGCTCATATCTTCTCATTAATGCCGATTGATCATAACAAGGTTTTGACTGTGTATCTCTTGGATCTGCAATGGATTTTCCATCTTCTGAAATTAGAAAATATTCACACTCTACACCAGATTTCATCGTTAAACCTCGTTTTGCAAGTTCTTTAATTTGTTTCTTGAGCATTACTCTGGGTGAAGCCTCAACAGGTTTTCCATTCATCCAAAGATCTGATGCTAACCAACCAATTTCTTTATTCCAAGGTAATTGAATTAAACTATCTGGGTCAGGAATACCAAACATGTCAGAGTCTGCTGGTGTCATGTCAAGCCATGCAGCAAAACCAGCAAAACCTGCACCCGCTGTTTGCATTTCTTTTATTGCATTAGTTGGAACTAATTTTGATCTTAAAACTCCAAATAAATCTACAAAACTTATTAAAAAATATTTTATCTTTTTTTGTTTAGCGATTTTGAACAAATTTTTTGCCATAGATTAGGGTAACATAGTTATTTAAAAAAAGAAAAAATTGTTTCTTTATAATAAACCAGATTTACAACTATAATTATTATGACCGCAAGTATAACTCCGTATTTAGCTTTTGGGAAAGCTACGCCACGCATCTTTCTTGGTCTCAGTTCTTCATTATTATTCTCGTCAGACATTATGATTTTTAGATTAAAAAGGGCGCTACAAAGAAATGTAGCGCCCAAATTTTACTTTATATTACCAATCAGTAATATTGCTTTTGTGGTCGTTTGCACCATGTCTTTTCCTCGCCAATCTTTCCAGTTCCTCACTTTCAGATTTTGAAGTTAAGACGTGCCAACCTATCCACACGATAATAGCAAGTATTACCAATAAGCCTTCACTAGATCCAGCACCAGGATAAACAGCACCTGCAACTTGATCTGCAGGTTTATTTAGGTGATCAATCCAGTTTGTAACTGTTGCCATATTTTCCTCCTTTACCTGGTTGCGGACGCGACTGCTTTTTCATCTGACTTAGCAGTCTCCATTATTTCATAGTCTAGTCCGGCTATTTCAACTTCACGCGGAATTCTAAGTTTGCCCATTCCGTGTAAAACTTTAGCTATGATGTAGCCTGGAATTAGTCCAAGAACAAAAAACATTATTATTGCTCCTAAGAACATTCCTAAAGGATTTATTGAAGCATAAGTTGTTCCGTCCCACATAGCTCCAACACTATAACCAGATGATGGATAACCATTTAGAACAAAACCACATATAACTAAACCAATAAATCCTGCATAACCATGAACTGCTACTGCACCAACTGCATCATCAATTTTGAACTTACGCTCAACCCAATAATGTAGTTTGTACGAAATAACAACACCGATCATACCTATGATCATTGATTGTATTGGATGATATAAATCATTTCCAGCTGAAGCACAGATGATACCCGCTAGTCCACTAGAGTATGTCCAGAAAGGATCACCTTTAGCAATCCAGTATCCAGCTAATAAGCCTCCTGATAATGACATCAGAAAGTTAAAAGTAATACCACTTAGTGTAGTCGGAGTTACATATATGTTTGTTGCTGTCCAATATGAAATACCTTCCATGCCATACTCAGGTCCAAGATCAAATATCGGTATATTACATGCCGCATAGAATCCCCAGAAACCAGTATAAATTAGAAATAATCCAATTGTTACTAGCCAAGGATTTCTTGGCCCTATATTTCTTGGTTCACCACTTGATGAGAATTTTCCAATTCTAGGTCCTAAAACCATTAGAACTCCAAGAGCAAATCCACCCGCAATCGCATGAATTACTCCTGATGCATATGCATCGTGGTATCCTAAAATTTTAAGCATCCAACCATCAAAATGCCATCCCCAAGCAGCATCGATTGTCCAGAAAACTGAACCAATTGCTATTGCTAAAATACCAAAAGCAAAAGTTGTTATTCTTTCAATAATCGCTCCTGAAACGATAGATGCAGCAGTCCAAGAAAATAATAAAAAAGCAGCCCAGAAAACACCATTGATGTGATCTCCAAGGTTAATTGCCATTATACTACTTGTTGCCACCTGAAATTTTGCACTAAACAAACTATCATCAGTGATTAAAGCTGTACTTTCGTTCATTATTGAAGGTGCTATCCCAGGTCCTGTTGGGAAAGCCCAGTAAATCCACCAACCAAATAAAAACCAAGTTACTGTTACTAGAGGTATCAGCATCGTGTTTTTCATAAGAGTATGTTGATGGTGTTTGTATCGAGAAGCTCCAACTTCATACATACAGAAACCGACGTGAATTAAAAACATCAGCACTACTGTTATCCAGTAGTAAAATTCTGTAAATATAGTAGTAAGAGCACCTAACTGATCAGTCATATTCTCTCTCCATATTAGTTTTTTTAAAAGCCTATTAAATTTTAAGATATGTTACAAATGAAACAGAGCTTAAAAACCTTACATATGTGTAAGGTTTAAAAAAAAAATCAACTTTAGATTGAGAACTTAAAATTTAAGATAAGCTTTTTTCAAATCAACAAGAGGATGTTTTGGTGACATTTGGAATTTAACTAACAATTCTCTTGCAATCATGTCTCTGTCTTGTTGGTTATTTGGTAACTTAATTGATTTTGGAATTGTTACCCATCCATTTGCATTTCTGCAAAATACTGCTGGTTTACCTTCCTCATAACCCATATGTACATCCTCTAACCAGTTTAGATCATCCCATCCCATAGCTTCAATATATTTTTTTAAGAAAGGAGTGATTTTTTTATAATCAGGCAAAAGATTTACGTCATATCGATAACCAATCGACTGACCAATCATTTTTTCTCTAGCAGTTTCTTTTTTTTTACCTAGCTGACTAGAGGCTTCTTTTTTTTTATTTTTTTTCTTCGCCATATTATAATCTAGATCTTATGAAAGTTATCAACACCAACAGTATAGTTCGTGCCAGCTAATGGAACTTTAGCTAATGCAGAAGCTTCAGATGTTAACGCTGCTAAATCTTCAGGTTCTAGAGAATGGATATTCGTTTTACCGCATGCTCTAGCTAACAATTGAGCTTCAAGTGTCATTGAATGAAGATAATTATAAACTCTTAATGCAGCATCATCAGGATTTAGTCTCGCTCTTAATTTTGGATCCTGAGTTGCAACACCTACAGGACATCTTCCTGTATGGCAGTGATAACATTCACCTGCTTTAACACCCATTTCTTTTTCAAAATCAGCTTCTGGAATGTCTTTATTACAATTTAATGCGATCATTGAACCAGTACCAATCGCAATTGCATCAGCACCTAATGCTAAAGCTTTTGCCATATCAGCACCATCTCTTACACCACCAGCATAAATCAATGTAACTTTTCCAGTTTTACCCACATCGTCTAAAGCTCTTCTTGCTTCTCTTATAGCTGCGATACCAGGAATACCTGTATTGGCAGCAGCAATGTGTGGACCTGCACCTGTTGATCCTTCCATACCATCTAAGTAAATAGAGTCTGGATCACACTTTGCAGCCATACGAACATCATCATAAACTTTTGATGCACCTAATTTTAATTGAATTGGCACTTTATTTTTTGTTAGTTGTCTTAATTCTTCAACTTTTAAAGCTAAGTCATCAGGACCTAACCAATCTGGGTGTCTTGCAGGAGATCTTTGATCAATACCTGATGGTAATGATCTCATTTCAGCTACTTGGTCAGTAACTTTCTGACCCATCAAGTGTCCTCCCATACCGACTTTTTGACCTTGTCCAATAAATACCTCAATTCCATCTGCTAGTTGTGCATGATGTGGGTTAAACCCATATCTAGATTGAATACATTGGTAAAACCATTTTTCAGAATATCTTCTTTCATCCGGGATCATTCCACCTTCACCGGAACAAGTGGCACTTCCAGCCATTGTTGCTCCTCGAGCAAGTGCTGTTTTAGCTTCATAAGATAAAGCGCCAAAACTCATACCAGTAATATAAACTGGTATATCTAATTCAATTGGGTTCTCACATCTTGGACCAATTACAGTTTTGGTTTCACATTTTTCTCTGTAACCTTCGATTACAAATCTGGTTAAAGTTCCTGGTAAGAAAACTAGATCGTCAAATGTAGGAATTTTTTTCATTAATGCCATTCCACGCATTCTGTATCTTCCTAACTGAGATTTAATATGGATGTCGTCAATTACCTCTGGGGTAAATATAGCATTGTGACCAAGTAAACTTTTATTTCTTGATCCGTTGCTGCTTACGTGAACATCAGCTTTACCACCAACGTTACCATTTGATTTTCCATTTTTTTTCTTTTTTTTCTTAGCCATTAAATTGCTCCTTTTTTCTCAGCAGGTTCTAAGTTGTCGTAATTCCAAAGTTTTTTACCAGCTACAATTTTTTTCATTTTACTTACATCAAAGTTTTCACCAATTTCAGCAACTCTAAGTTTTCTTCTTAACCAATCTTGATCGCTTTGCGTCAACTCTGAATCTACTGCATCACTACCATATGACCCAATTTCTCCACCTACGAAAATTGTCCCATCATACATCGAATCACCTAAGTTTATGCCAACATCTCCTAATATGATTATTCTTCCTCTTTGCATCATAAACCCAGTAAATGCACCAGCGTCACCACCAATAATGATAGTTCCACCTTTCATATCGATGCCAGTTCTTGCACCAACACTACCTTTGCAAATTAAATCACCACCTCTGATAGCAGCTCCAAAACAAGACCCTGCATTTTTTTCAATTACAACTTTTCCAGCCATTAGATTCTCTGCACATGACCAACCAACTCTTCCATTGATTCTTACAATCGGACCATCACTAGAGCCCATACCAAAGTATCCTAAACTGCCTTCAAAAATTAAATTTAATTTATTTAAAATTCCAACACCTAGACTGTGTTTTCCTTGAGGATTTTTGATGACTATTGTTCCATAGCCCTGGCTCATTAAATTATCGAGTTCTTTATTAGCTTCAGCTGCTGTCATATTTTTTACATCAAGATCTGTTCTTTTATTAAAATCGACATCATAAGTTCCAAAGTAATAAAAATTTTCTGCTTCATCTGGATTAAAAAATTTCTGTTGAGTTCTTCCAGTTAAAACTTCTGAGTGCATTCCCATTGCCTGGGCTTTTGTTTTTTTGGTTACGTTTTTTAAATTTGCCATACTTTAACCTCTCCATCGAATGGATCATAAGTATCAATTTCTTGTGGCAAAATTGATCTTATAGCTATCTCCTCTGAACCCATTGCTACTAAATCATCAGACTCATATAACACTAAAGGTTTTGCGGCCATTGTATCTTTAGCCATTCCCAATGAGTCTTTTGTAGCAACAAAATAAGTAAATACACCATCAAGACCTGTTAACGACTCTTTCATTCCTTCTTCTAATGAAGCCCCATCTCTCATTTTTTCAGCGAGGTAAACTGCAATTAATTCAGAGTCACATTCTGACATAAATCTCATTCCCTTATTTTCTAAAGCTCTTCTATTATTCCAATAATTCGTTAGTTGACCATTGTGAACAACGGACACATCACTAAAAGGATATCCCCAAAAAGGGTGGGCAGATTTGATATCTACACCAGACTCAGTAGCCATTCTTGCATGTCCAATAGCATGAGTACCAACAAGTTTATCTAAGTTATATCTATCGCAAACCATTTTGGCATTCCCTAGATCTTTGATTACTTCTAATGATTTACCCATAGATAAAATTTCAACACCAGGAATGCTTTCTATTTTTTGTGAAAACTCTAATAAATCTTTTTTATTGTATTCAATTTCATATCTTAATGAGTAAGGGAGTATTCTTTCCTCTTTAATTATTTTTGCGCCCATTTCTGCAAGATAACTATCAACAATTTTCTTTCTTTCATCATATACAGATACATCTTCAGCAACTGACGTACTTCCCTCACCAACGTTTTCACCAACTTTAAATCTCATGATGAAATTTTTGCCATCTGTATCACCATACAACGCATAACCGGTTGAGTCTTCTCCTCGATGCTTTAAGGCTTGCAACATTCCTTGGAGTTCATGACCAACGTTGGATGATTTTCCTCTATGAATTAATCCTGCTATTCCGCACATATATTTTTTCTCTCTGTATTTATTATGGTAAACAATCTAAATAAGTATCTAAATCCCATTGAGTTGTTGCACCTAAAAATCTTTCCCATTCATCATTTTTATACCAATGGAAAACTTTATACATCTCATCAGGCATTGCAGATTTAATTATTTCATCCTCTGATAATCTTTCTAAAGCCTCACCTAAACTTAAAGGAAGTTTCTTAACATCTTTACCTGCTTTTTGAGCTTCATAAATATTTCTAGACTCTGGAGCTGCTGGTTGCATTTTTTTACTAATTCCATGATCACAAGCTTTTAGTAAAGCTGCTCCTAATAAATATGGATTATGCATTGAGTCTACCGATCTGTATTCAAATCTACCCGGTGCTGATACTCTCAATCCACAAGTTCTATTTTGATAACCCCAGTCAGCATAAACAGGAGCCCAAAAACCTTGATCCCATAATCTTCTATATGAATTTACAGTTGAAGATCCTAACGCTGTCAAAGCTGGTAAATGTTCCATGATACCTGCTATTGATTGTAATCCAATTTTTCCAGGTAACTGCATATCCTTAGTATCTGGCATGAAAGTGTTTGTTCCACCTTCAACATAACCAAAAACTTCTTCAACGCCTGGTAAAGATTTGTGTCCAAGTTTATTTGTTTTAACTTTTCCACCTTTCCATAAAGACATATTAGTATGACAACCACTCGCTGAAACTCCCATAAATGGTTTGGTCATAAAACATGCAATAAGATTATGTTCCCTTGCAACTTGAGCACATATTTGTCTGTAAGTTGATAGTCTATCTGCATTTCTTAAAACGTTGTCATATGTCCAGTTCAATTCTAATTGACCAGGTGCATCTTCGTGATCACCTTGAATCATATCTAGACCCATTGCTTTTGCATATTCAATCACCTTCATAAATACAGGTCTTAATGACTCAAATTGGTCTATGTGATAACAGAATGGTTTCGAAAATCCTTTTCCAGTTGGAGTTCCATCATCATTTTTAGTCAACCACATCATTTCCGGCTCAGTTCCTACTCTTAGTTCTAAACCATGTTTCTTTTGGAATTCATCCATGAAAATTCTTAAATTTCCTCTGCAATCAGAAGTTAAATGACCTCCAGGATTATTTCTCTCTTCTCTGTTTCTAAAACAAGTTACAAAAACTCTACCAACTCTTTTATCCCAAGGTAACTGACAAAAAGTTTCAGGGTCAGGAATTCCAACCAATTCCATTGCCTCTGGTCCATAACCAATATAGTTATTGTGTCGATCTAAAAATAAGTTTGCAGTTGCTCCGTAAACTAATTGGAAACCTTTTTCAGCTGTTCTTTCCCAATGATCAGCGGGTATTCCTTTTCCAACCACTCTTCCTGTTACAGAAATAAATTGATAATAAATATATGTTATTCCTAATTCGTTTATTTTTTCTCTGACTTTTTTGACTTGTTTATCTCTACCTGGTCGGTTTACGTGTTTTTCTAGATCCGTCATTTTCCCCTCAATGAATTATAAATTTTTTCAAGCGTAACTGAAAAATTTATTAGTGTCTAGGCTTGAAGTTTAGCTCCAAGGAAACGGACTGTTCGAAGTAGGGTGCAATTCTCCCTTCTCGTAACGGTTGAATCTAAATGGTTTTAATAAATCACTTTCAGTACCAAGAATTTCTTTTGCCACCAGTTCACCAACACCAATCATTTTGTATCCATGGTTAGCATCAGCGATCATATAAACATTTTCAAAAAATCTATCAAAGATCGGAAAAGAGTCAGGGGTCATACATCCTAGACCACCTGAAGGACCCTTTCTATACAGGTCTGATTTCCCCTCAAATCTTTTTTGGCAGTGAGCTAAAGCTGAGCACCACATTTCACTAAAAGCATCAGTTGTTTGATACTCTGGTGATTCAATCCCATATGGATCAACGTTAACTTTATCAAAATGTTTTTTAACAATGTAAGGAGAAGTTCCCCCTTGAACACCTAATCCTTCAATATCAGGCTTGTAATAAATCCCCCAAATTTTATCTGTAATTAATTTTTTTGTTTTATCTGAATACAACGGCGCTGTTGAGTCGACATGAACCACAGGAGGTTGTTTACCATCATTTGTTTTTAAGAAATCTGGTTCTACTCCAATAACACCCTCTTGAAGCATCCAATAAGTCCACATGTCAGTAACATGCATCTTACCATCTTTACCTTTAATGTTTGCAGTTTTAGGTAGCTCTAACATGTTCCAAAAATCTCTTGCCCAAGGTCCCGCACCAATTACGACTTGTTCACAATCAATTGTACCTTTGTCTGTTTCTACTCCAGTAACAGCTTTGCTGTTACTGCCTCTTTTAAAACCTGTAACTCTAACACCCTTCATCACTTGAACACCATTTGAGGTAGACTTATTTTCAAGTGCTTTAATTGAATCTTTATTAAAAGCATATCCACCTTTTTTTTCATGCAGAATAGATGTGATTCCTTGAGCTTGCCAATCATCAAAGATACCCTTCATATAATTCATGCAATCTTTCTCACCTTCTATAAACTCAGACTCGTAACCAATTGCTTTTTGTTGTTCATAAATACTTGCGACATCCTCATGCATAACTTCAGGTGATATTTGTAAATAACCAACTGGATTATATTTAAATGCTTTTGGATCACTCTCCCAAACTGAAACTGAATGGGCCATTAATTCTCTCATTGCTGGTTGAAAATAATTATTTCTAACAACACCACAAGCTATGCCGCTCGCACCTGCCGCAGTATCTTTCTTTTCTAAAACAACAATATCTCCTGGATTTTTATATGTTTCGGATAGTTTCCAAGCAGTACTTAATCCGTGGATCCCCCCACCGATAATTACTACTTTTGCTTTTGTCGGTAATGACATACTCACATCTTTATTTTTCATGCGACGTAAATATATAATTTTTTATATATATAAAAAATATAAGTAAAAATAATAAAGCTTTAAAAACTTAGATGTTTGAGGGTTTCAATGTATTTATTAAATTCTTCAATAAAAGATACACTTGGCTTTATGTGCTTTTTTCGCTGGTCTCCAGAAGTTTTTTCTAGGAAAAAAAAACCTTTTTCACATGCCTCATTAATCATTAAAGCTGACTTAGGGCGTGAAGTTTTAAACAATTTAGTCTTTAATTCTTCAACTGTTAAGTCCTCTTTATATTTGTAAGCATGCATAACTAAAAGCATCATATGATAATGGGAAGGTGATTTTCTAAAAAAATAGTTACTAGACGTATGAGAAAGTTTCATCTGATCTTCCCAAAATTCTAATAAATCTTTTGCTGTTTTGGGCATTAAGATCTAACTCTAGTTTTCTTAGGATCAAAGTGTGGGAAAGCAACCACTTTTGCAGAAATTCTTTTTTGATGACCATCAATTTTACCTACTTCTACCTCGGTGCCTATTTCAGAATATTGATTATCAATTCTACACAAAGCTATATTTTTATTAAGAGTAGTTGATAAACAACCACTTGTAATTACACCAACTTGAGATCTTCCTACATGCACACAGTCACCATGACCTGAAGGTTCTTTACCAATCAACTCAAGACCAACAAGTTTTTTTTGTGGATTTGCTTTTCTTTCTTTCAAAACACTTTTACCAATAAAATCTTCTTCCTTTGATTTGAGAGGTACTGCAAAACCAATTCCAGCTTCAAACGGATCCTGCTGACCATCAAATTCGTTTCCAAACAAAATTAAACCTGCTTCAATTCTCAATTTATCTAAAGCAGCAAATCCAGCAGGTATTAAATTATCATCTTTGCCATACTCCATAAGTTTATCCCATACTTTTGGTGCATCTTTTGGATGGCACCATATCTCATAACCAAGTTCACCAGTGTAACCAGTTCTAGAGACAATTAATGGTATTCCTTGAAGTTCTTCAACTCTGCAAATTGAAAACCTAAACCATTCTAACTCATCGATTGCAGGCTGTGTTGGAGGCGCAAAAATCATTTTTTTTAAAATTTCTCTACTTTTCGGACCTTGAATGGAAACATTGCTAATTTGATCTGTTGAGTTTTTAATATTTACTTTAAACTTTTTCTTTTGAGCAACTTCTTTAAGCCACTCCCCTGCATACTCGTCTCCACAAATCCATCTAAATCCAGTTTCACTTAATCTAAATAAAGTGCCATCATCGAACATCATTCCGTTTTCATAGCACATTGCTGAATAAACAATTTGTCCAACAGCAAGTTTTTTAATATTTCTAGTTAAAGTATAATTCATTAATTCTTCGGCATCTGGACCTATAATTTCGAATTTTCTCAATGACGATAAATCGATTAAAACAGCATTCTCTCTGCACGCATTATATTCTTCTACCACACCATGTTTTGTGTAATCATTTGGAAGCCAAAAACCTCTAGCATCAATAAAATTTCTAGTTAATTTTGATGTTCTTTCATAAAACCCAGAATTTCTAGTAAGTTTTTTTTCAGAGTCTGTTTTCATTCTAAAAGCAAATGATTTTGAAAATTCTTTTTTTTTGTCATAGGTTCTAACAAAAATATCTGTGGGATTCCATGAATTACATGCATCAATATCACTTGGACATGCTGTCGTTCCAATAGTTAAATCTTTTAATGCTCTAAACATCACATAATCTCCAGGTCTTGCAAATGATTCATCAGAAATGACAGAGTTCAAACCAGTTGCTGAGGTGTTAAAAAATAGATTGATGGCTTGCCAACCTTTTTGTTTTTCAACTCCATATGTGGCCATTGCATTATTAAGATTATCCGAACAATTTGGATGACCAAAATAACCTGCATCCTCGTAATATTTTGATGTGCAAGCTAAATTAAATGTATCATGTTTACCAACTGTATCTCTAATCACTTCAACTAAAGGTTCATGATCTGTGTCATAAAATTTTGAGAACAATCCTGGCCCGGGAAAAGTGTTACCCATGAAGGTTCGTGTGGTTTGCCAATCAAGTCCTTTTTCAATTTTTTTATCAAGTTTTCTTGTATCAAATGCAACAAAGTCAGAGCATTGTCTACCTGCTGGACTAATAATTTGGATGTAATCACCTTCTTTTACCTGAAAGGAAATAGCAGTTTGTCTATCAATATTTTTTTCGTAATGTGGCTCAAAAACGGGGTCAGGAATTATTGATAATTCTTTATCATTCGTAATTTTAGCTCTTTTTACAAACAATATTAAATCACAAGATGGATTTTGTTCACTTACCAACATGTCATTTTGTGGTGCAGAGAAAATAACGTAGCACTTATCTTTAGATTTCAATTTAATTTTTTCACCACTGGGCGTTTTATCATCAAATAAAATTGAAGAATGAGATTTATTTAAATCTAGATTTCTTTTTTTTAATTGAAAATTTGTAGCTAGAGAACTTTCATTTTTTTTTTTTAAAATCTCTTTAATAAAACTTTTGTTGCTATTTTCTTTTAAACTTAAAATTGCAAGTTCAGATTTTCCATCTTTGTCGAAACAAATTATTTCACAAATTTGATTTCCCTCATCATTAATGATTTCTATTTCGTCATCAGGATAAATTTGTAAACCAGTTAGACCACCAGCATTGACAACATGTCTTTCAACTCCAGGTGGTAATACATTTAGTCCTGGTTCTTTAATATCTAATGTAGTTTGCGACATTTTTTATAATCTATTGTTATATTATATAAATATCTAGTAGTTGACTATCATTTTACTTAAGCACATACTAATGACACTTAATATTAAGAAAGGGGAATAAATGAAAAAAATAATAACTTTATTATCCACTTTATTAGTAGTTTTTGGTTTTAGTATCAAAAGTGCTATCGCAGATAAGAGTGGTGTTGTTAAAATTCCAACTCATAACTGGTCAAGTCAACTTGTAGGAGCAGAGGTAGTTGGAGAGCTTTTAAAAATGGTAGGAGAGAAAGTAGAATATATAAATATGGACTCTCAAGCTGTTTACCAAGCTATGGCTGATGGAGATATAGATTTGGTTCATGAAATTTGGGAAGGTGCATTTGGTGCTTCTTATGAAAAAGCGAAAGCAGGTGGAGGAATTGAGGAAATTCTTACACATGACGCTGTAACAAGAGAGGACTGGTGGTACCCTGAGCACGTAGAAAAATTATGTCCGGGTTTACCTGATTGGAAAGCACTAGATAAATGCAGTGCTAAATTTGCTAGAGCAGACTCTGGTGGTAAAGGTGTGTTTATCGGTGGCCCTGTTGATTGGTTAAAACATGACGCAGAAAAAGTCGAAGCTTTAGGGATGAACTTTATGGTCAAAAATGCAGGATCAGCAGATGCTATTTGGGCTGAGTTAGATGCAGGTGTAGCTCAAGGAAAAGCAGTTGTTGTATTTAATTGGTCACCAAATTTCATAGGTGCAAAATATCCAGGAAAATTTGTTGAGTTTCCAAAGCATGATCCAAAATGTACAAGTGACCCATCGTGGGGAATAAATAAAAATGCGTTGTATGATTGTGGTAACCCAGCAAGTGGTTATTTAAAATTAGCTGTGAATGCTGATTTTAAAAAAAATCATCCTAAAGGATACAAATTACTAAAAAAAATGAACTTTTCAGGTCCAGACATTGACAAAATGGCTAACTATAAAGACACTGATGGTTTAGAAGTATCCGCAGCTGCTCAAAAATGGTTAGATGAACATAAGTCTAAATGGAGCAACTGGATTAAGTAATTTATAGACTGAAATATACAAACGAACCGGTACAAATTTTGACCGGTTCGTTTTTTTTTATATTGTGTTAAGTTATTTAATATTTTAAGCAATGGATAATCAAATCAAAATTTCTTGTTCAAACATATGGAAGTTATATGGAAAGAGTCCTGAGAAGTTTTTAAGAGAAAACAAGAACAAACCAACAACAGAACAGCTTAAATCAAATAACTATATACCAGCAGTTAGAGATGCATCAATTGATGTTAAAACTGGAGAGATATTGGTAATAATGGGACTTAGTGGATCAGGTAAATCAACTTTGTTAAGATGCATGTCTAAACTTATCCAACCGACTGATGGTAAAGTTTTTTTTGAAGGAAAAGATTTATTAAAGGCTACCGATAAAGAATTAATAGAAATTAGAAGACATAAAATGGGTATGGTGTTTCAACATTTTGCTTTACTTCCTCATAGAACTGTTTTGCAAAATGTAGCATTTCCATTAGAGGTACAAGGTATTGATCTTGTAAAAAGAGAAGATAGAGCAAAAGAAGTAATTAAATTAGTAGGTTTGGAGGGAAGAGAAAAATATTATCCAAGAGAATTATCTGGTGGTCAGCAACAAAGAGTTGGACTTGCCAGATCCTTAGCTGTAGAGCCGGACGTATGGTTTTTAGATGAACCATTCTCTGCATTAGATCCTTTGATAAGAAAAGAGATGCAAAATGAGTTTTTAAGACTCCAAAATATGCTAAAAAAAACAATAGTTTTTATTACTCATGATTTTGATGAGGCTATAAGATTAGCAGATAGGATTGCTATAATGTATGAGGGATTGATTGTTCAAGTAGGTACTCCCGAAGAATTAATTACAAAACCTGCAACAGATTATGTAGCTGAATTTACAAAAGATATACCGAGATCTAAATTATTAAATGCGGAAAGCATTATGAATGAAAATGATAAAAAACCCCATGAAAATATTGTAAATTTTAGTGATAAAATTGAAAAAATTGCAGCTAATGTTTTGAAATCAGAAAGTACTTTTTCTGTAATTGACAAAAATAATGAGATTATTGGGTCATTAAGCAAAAAGGAAATAATAAAAGCTTTATTTGCTGAAGATAAAAATGAGTAAAATTAAAACTTTCTTAAAGGGAAAATTTTTATTTATATTTGGACCTTTCATTTTATTATGGCTATTACGTTATATAATTCCAAATTATACTATTTCATCTAAAACACCTCATTGGGCATATATCCCTCCAAAAAGTTGCTTAGGAGGATGTGGATCGATAGATGGCTTTATACCTTTTGTTGATTGGACTAATGCATTAATTCAATTTCTCAGAAAGTATGAAATTTTTGGTTTATTTACTTTTAGAGATTTTACAAGAGGTGTAGCTAATTACGTTGATAAATTTTTAGATTTTACTGAAGCAGTTTTGCATAAAGGTTTCCCGGGGTATGATATAGGGCCTTTACCATGGATATTCATTTTAACTATTACAATTATTCTTGGTTTTTATTTGAGAGGCTGGAGATTAGCACTATTAGGTGGAACATGTTTTGCTTATCTAATACTATTTAGTAAACGAGGAATATGGGAGCTATCCATGAAATCGTTAGCAGCAATTTCTGTTTCGGCCCCATTAGCTGCAATTATTGGGCTATGTCTGGGTATACTAGCAGTTAAAAGAAAAAGGTTTGCAAACTTTTTATGGCCAATGTTAAATATTTTACAATCCCTCCCTCATTTTTCATACTTGATACTTGTAGTTATATTTGTGGGAATAGGAACAAAAGCTGGAGTAATTGCTACAGTAATTTTTGCATTTCCTCCTATGGCAAGATTAACAATATTAGGATTACAAAATATATCTCAAGAAATTAAAGAGGCTGGAATTATGGCTGGTTGTACAAAGTGGCAAATGTTATTTAAGGTCGAAATACCAGCAGCTAGGTCCCCAATTATGCTTGGAGTTAATCAGGTTATTATGCAATGTCTTGCAATGATTGTTATAGCAGCATTTATTGGTCAACCTGGTCTTGGTCATGATTTATTGATTCGATTACAGGGTTTAAGATTGGGTGAGGCCTTTGAAATTGGTGTTGCTGTAGTATTGATTGCGATTACATTAGATAGATATAGTCAAGCCTTAGCATTAAAAGAGCCTGAAAGAAGAGAAGGTAATTTTTTGAAAAGATATCCGTATTTATGTGCAACTTTTTTTTCAATTATAATTTGTACTGTCTTAGTGTTCACTTTCCCTTTCTTTAACGAATATCCAAAAGAATTAACTGTTTCAGCGTCTGTATATTTAGACAATGGAATAAAATCATTTACCAGATCTCTATTTGTTCCATTAGGTATTTTTAGAGATTGGATGTTGATTTACTTTTTAATGCCATTAAAAGCAATATTCCAATCAATGCCATGGACAGGTGTAATTTTATTAGTTGGAGCTATTGGATGGAAACTAGGTAGATGGAGATTAGCTTTAACAGTGATGTTATTTGTATTTTTTATAGCTTCAACTGGATATTGGGTTAGAGCAATGATTACAGTCTATATGGTTTTTGCTTCATTAGTAATTTGCGCTTTGATTGGTATACCATTAGGAATTTGGGCATCTAAGAAAGAAAGTAGGACAAAGATAGTTCTCAACATTTGTGATATTTTTCAAACATTTCCATCATTTATATATTTACTTCCAGCAATAATGTTATTTCAAATAAGTGATGTTTCAGCAATATTTGCAATAGTAATATATTCCTCAATACCTATGATTAGATACACAGTTTTTGGTTTGAGAAATGTACCACAGCAAATTATTGAAGCATCTATTACTTCTGGTTGTACAGAAAAACAATTACTGTGGAAAGTAAAAATGCCTTTAGCTTTTCCAGAGATAATACTTGGAGCAAACCAAACATTAATGTTTTCATTATTTATGGTTATGATTGCAGGTTTTATTGGTACAGTTGATTTATCTCAAGAAATATTCAGAGCTTTATCGTTTAGTGACGGAGGCAAAGGATTGATAATTGGTTTATGCGTTGCATTTATTGGTTTAACTGCTGACAGATTGCTAGTAGAGTGGTCAGATCAAATGAAAATAAAATTAGGATTTAAAAATTAGTTTAATAGATAGAAAATTAATCTATCAGTAGATTTAGTGTGAAGAAAATAATTCCTTTATTTGAGTTGTTATTAGATTTTTTTTTAATTAATATTTTTGTATTTACATCAATATGAAAAAATTTTTGATAATTGGAGGAGGGGCCATGGGATCTGCTTTCACAATTCCCTGTCTGGAAAATAAGAATGATGTTGTAATTACTGAACCCTATTCAAAAAAATTCATAAAAGAATTATCCTCGAAAAAAAAATACCATTCTGCATTAAAAATGAATTTGCCAAAAAAACTTAAATTTCGAAAATATTCTGGAGATTTATTAAAAGAAAAATTTGATTTAATAGTGATTGCTTTAAGTTTACCTGGAATAGACTTTATTGGCAAGGAGTTGAAAAAAAATAAAATCAAAACACCTTTATTAATTCTTACCAAAGGATTAAAATATATGTCTAAGACCAAGAAAATTTTTACTATTTCTGAAAAACTTCAAAAAATTTCTGGAATACGAAATATCTCAGTTTTAAAAGGTCCTTGCTTAGCAAAAGAGTTGGCGAGAAAACATCAGACAAGTATAATAATTGCGAATAAAAGCATAAATTTTGCAAAAAAAATTGGAAAAAGAATTTCTACAAAATATTATTTAAATGAATTCTCAAAAGATATTATTGGTGTTGAAGTCTGCTCAGCGATTAAAAATATATATGCAATGATTATTGGTGCCGGTCAAAGTCTCAATACGTCATCAAGCTTATTTCAAAGATCAATAAATGAAATGAAATATTTAACAAAATATTTTAAAGGAAAAGAAACAAGTACGCTGGGACTTGCTGGCGTGGGTGATTTATATGTTAGCGCTGCGGGTGGTCGAAATAGTAAAATGGGTAGTTACTTAGGAAAAGGATATACATTTAAAAATGCAAAAAAAAAATTTATGCCTCATGATACTGTTGAAGGTGAGCAATTAGTTAGAGAAATTGCTCCATATATAATGAGAAAAATTAATAAGAAAAAAGTCCCTTTAATGATTAGTTTATTTAGAGCAATATTGAATAATAAAAAACTTAAAGTCACTTAAAAAAATATGAAATCTAATTGGAATTATCCAACAACAGTTTGGGTAGGCAAAGATAGGGTTAAAGATTTAGGAGAAGCTTGTCATAACTTAAAGGTTAACAATCCACTATTTGTTACTGACAAAGATTTAGTAAATCTTCCATTTATTAAGGAGGTAATTAGTGAAATTAAAAAAAAATTAAAAAAATTAATTTTATTTTCAAATTTTACAGGAAATCCATTTGGTGAAAATGTCGATGAGGGTGTGAAAGAATTTAAACAGAATAATTGCGATGGTGTAATTACGATTGGCGGAGGAAGTGCAATTGATGTTGGGAAAGCTATAGCTTTTATGTCAGGTCAAAGTAGACCCATTTGGGATTTTGAGGATGTTGGAGATTATTGGAAAAGAGCAAATGATAAAAATATTTTTCCAATAATTGCAATTCCGACTACTGCAGGAACAGGATCTGAAACTGGTCGAGCATCTGCAATCATAAATAAAAAAACGGGTGTTAAAAAAATTATATTTCATCCAAAAATTTTACCTTCAATTGTTATTCTAGATCCAAAATTAACTATTGATCTTTCTCCAAGGTTAACTGCTGCAACAGGGATGGATGCCTTAGCTCACAATCTTGAGGCATACTGTGCACCAAGCTTTCATCCTATGGCAGATGGTATTGCTTTGGAGGGAATGAAACTAATTAAAAATTCACTTTTTGCTGCATACCAAGATGGAAAAAATATTGAAGCAAGACAAAATCTTTTAGCTGCTTCGTCAATGGGTTCAACAGCTTTTCAAAAGGGATTAGGTGCTATTCATTCATTGAGCCATCCTGTTAATGCTCAATATAATATTCATCATGGATTAAGTAATGCAATTTTTATGCCATATGTATTAACTTTTAATAAATCTATTATAGAAAAAAAAATTATCTCCATTTGTGATTATTTAGATTTAGATAAAAATTTTGAAAGTTTTTTATCTTGGATTTTGAATTTAAGAAAAGATTTAGCAATCCCTCATAAACTATCTGACATTATGGATTGTTCCAAACTAGATTTAAATAAATTATCTCTAATGGCTTTAGAGGATCCATCTACTAGCGGGAATCCAAAAAAAATCAATCAAGAGGATCTTAAACTGATGTATCAGCATAGCATTTCAGGAGAATTGTTTGAATGAAAAAAATATTAATTGTAGAGGGAAACTTAAGAGAAGAAAATGAGAGCTTTTCAAAAAATGGTATTCAAACACATACAGAAAGCTTAAAGGATAGCTTAAGCCATTTTACTGATGAACTTTCATTTGATGTTGTTAACCCCTCTTCAGATCAAAATATTGAATTAATATCAGATCAACTCGAGCATTATGATGGTCTTATTTGGGGTGGAAGTAGTTTAAATATTTATAATGATACTCCAGAAATTAGAAGGCAAATTGAATTCATGAAAAATTGCCAAAATAAAGTAGGGAAAATTTTAGCAATTTGTTGGGGCATGCAAGTAGCAGTGACAGCAGCAGGTGGCCAAGTCAAAAAGGCTGATAATTCACATATTGGTATAGCAAATGAAATAGAGATAAACAAAAATGGAATAAAACATCCTCTTTATAAAAATAAAGATAAAAAATTTAATTCCCCAGCATTCAATTTTGATGAGGTAGTAAAAATACCTGATAAAGGAATTTGTTTAGCCTCGAACAAGATTAATAAAGTTCAAGGTTTATATTTTGAGGTTAATAAGACAAAAATTTGGGGGCTACAATACCATCCAGAAATAACTTATGAAAAAATGATTAATCTTATTGAGTTTAGAAAAGAAAAATTAATTGAAAGTAGAAAAGTATTTAAAGATGTCACTGAAGTTCAAAAACACATTGCTTTTATCAAAAAAGAAATTTCAGTTTCAGATAAAGAAAAGAGAATGTTAGAGCTTAAAAATTGGCTTAACGAATTAAATTAAAATAACCCTTCGATTTCACCTTTTTTATTAAGTTTAATAGAGTCTGCTGCTGGTACTCTTGGTAATCCAGGCATTGTCATTATTGCTCCACAGACAACAACTATAAATTCAGCTCCTGAGGAAAGCCTAATTTCTCTAATTGGTAATGAGTGACCTGTAGGTGCACCTTTGAGATTAGGATCAGTTGAAAAACTGTACTGAGTTTTAGCTACACAAATTGGTAATTCTCCATAACCTGCTTCTTCAAAACTTTTAAGTTGATCTCTAATTTTTGTATCAGCAATAACTTCATCGGCTCTGTAAATTTCTTTTGCTATTGTTTCAATTTTTTTAAACAATGGTGTCTTACTTTCGTATAAAAATTTAAATTTATTTTCATTTTTTTCACATAAATCAGCAACATGTGAAGCTAATTCTTTTGTACCTTCTCCTCCATTTGCCCAGTGGGTACAAAGACTTGCCTTTATTCCTAATTTATTACAAAAATCAACTAAAGCTTTTACCTCATCGTCAGTATCTTTTATAAAATGATTTACAGCTATCGCTACAGGAAGACCAAATTTTTTTACATTTTCAACATGCCTTTCAAGGTTGACCAAACCTTTTTTTAGTGCTTCAACGTTTTCATTTTTAAGATCATCTTTGGCCAAACCACCATGCATTTTTAATGCTCTAATTGTAGCAACAATAACCACACAACTTGGTTTTAAATCAGATTTTCTACATTTAATATCTAGAAATTTTTCAGCACCAAGATCTGCACCAAACCCAGCTTCAGTTACCACATAGTCAGCTAATTTAAGTCCGGCTTTAGTTGCGATTACAGAATTACAACCATGTGCAATATTAGCAAAAGGCCCGCCATGAATTATTGCAGGATTATTTTCTAATGTTTGAGTTATGTTTGGTCTTATAGCTTCTTTCAACAAAACAGTCATAGGTCCCTGTGCTTTTAAATCTTTAGCATATATTGGTTTTTTCTCTCTTGTGTAAGCAACAGTAATATTTCCAATTCTATTTTCTAAATCTTCCAAATTATTAGCTAAGCAAAAGATAGCCATTATTTCTGAAGCAACTGTAATATCAAAACCATCTTCCCTTGGGAATCCATTAGCGACACCACCAAGATTAATATTAATTGATCTTAACGCTCTATCATTCATATCTAAAACTCTTTTCCAAACAATTCTTCTTACATCTATATTAAGTTTATTTCCCCAATAGATATGATTGTCTATCAATGCAGATAAAAGATTATGTGCAGATGTAATTGCATGAAAGTCACCTGTGAAATGAAGATTAATTTGTTCCATAGGAACAACTTGAGCATAGCCACCACCAGCAGCTCCACCTTTCATTCCAAAAGATGGACCTAAACTTGGTTCTCTTAAACAGACGATAGATTTTTTTCCGATTTTATTAAGACCATCATTTAGACCTACAGAGGTTGTGGTCTTTCCTTCTCCTGCTGGAGTAGGAGTTATAGCAGTCACTAAAATTAATTTTCCCTCTTTTTTACTCTTGAGACTATCAAGGTATTCTAAATTTATTTTTGCGATGTGACGCCCCATGGGGCTGAAGGCAGAACTTTCATCAGGAACATTTATTTTTGCTAAAATGTCTTTGATTGGTTGCATTTTAGCTTCTCTTGCAATTTGAATGTCTGATTTTATTTCACTCATAAAATTCTTTAAATATACAAAAACTGCTCGATTAGTATCTCTTTTTAAGAGCTTTGGAAATATCTAAAAATTATATATAAAAAAAATAGGAACTATTTATATTCATTATTATAAAATTTAATCATGCAAAAATATTCAGTATTTAGCCTAGTCAAGAATGCTTTTTCTAATCATGAAAAATGGGATTTGGCATGGAAAGATCCTACACCTAAAAAAGAATACGATGTTGTAATTATTGGTGGGGGTGGCCACGGGTTAGCTACTGCCTACTATTTAGCTAAAGAGCATCAAATAACTAATGTGGCAGTTATTGAAAAAGGATGGATTGGTGGAGGAAATATAGGAAGAAACACCACAATTATCAGATCAAATTTTATGTATGATGATAATGCTAGGTTCAATGAATTTGGAATGAACCTGTGGAGAAACATGAGTCAGGAATTAAATTTTAATGTCATGTTTTCACCAAGAGGAATAATAAATTTAGCTCATTCAGATGCACAAATGAATGCTTATGCTCGTCGAGGAAACTCTATGAGATTAAATGGAATAGATGCTGTTCTACTTAATAGGGAAGAAGTTAAAAAGATTATACCTATGGCTGATTTTTCTGAAGATGTTAGGTATCCAATTTTTGGAGGCTTAGCACAACCAAGTGCTGGTACTGCTAGACATGATGCGGTCGCATGGGGTTATGCTAGACAAGCTGACTCAATGGGTGTCGATATAATTCAAAATTGTGAAGTAACAGGATTTGATATTGAGGCAGGAAAAATAACAGGTTTGAGAACATCTAGAGGAGATATTAAAGTAAAAAAAATTGGACTGTGTGTAGCCGGCAGCACAAATGTTTTAGCAGAAAAACTTAATATGACACTTCCTATAGAAACTCATTTATTACAAGCTTGTGTTTCTGAGCCAGTGAAACCAGTTTTAGATGGAGTGGTAACCTTTGGTGCTGGACATTTCTATATTAGTCAATCAGATAAAGGTGAGATGGTTATGGGTGGAGATCTTGATGGATATAATAGTTATGCACAAAAAGGCAATCTTCCAACGATACAACATGTCTTAACCGGAGGTGTTGCTTTATTTCCATTCTTGAGTCGATTGAAAATGTTAAGGACTTGGGGAGGGATTATGGATATGTCAATGGATGGCTCACCTATTATTGATAAAACTCATATCGATGGATTATATTTAAATTGTGGTTGGTGTTATGGAGGCTTCAAATCGGTTCCATCTTCTGGGTGGACATTTGCACATACAATCGCACAAGATAGAGTTCATGAATTAAATGAGGGATTTAGTCTAAATAGATTTTCTAAAGGTTACTTGTTAGATGAGAAGGGTCTTGGAACAAAAACTTGGATTTCATAAATGTTAAATATTAAGTGTCCTTACTGTGGGGACAGGTCTCAAAAAGAATTTGCCTACGGAGGTGATGGAACAATTATTAGACCAAAACTTAATCAAGAAATAAGTGATGAAGAATGGGATAATTTTGTTTATCTAAGAAAAAGTCCGAGAGGAAAACATATTGAATTGTGGCATCATATTGCTGGATGCAGACAATGGTTTAAAGTTGAGAGAGATACAACTACTCACGAAATTTTTAGAACTTTTAAACCAGAGGAATAATTTTGATGTCACAAAATTTTAGACTAAATACTGGTGGCTTGATCAATAGAGATAAACCTATTGAATTCAAATTTAATGGAAAAAAATATATTGGGTATGAGGGTGATACGCTGGCTTCAGCACTACTTGCCAATGGCATACATTTAATTGGAAGAAGTTTTAAATATCATCGTCCAAGAGGGTTTTTTGGTGCAGGAGTTGATGAACCAAATGCAAAAATGCAAGTTGAGATTAATGGTTGTTCAGAACCAAATATTAATGCAACTGAAATAGAACTAGTAAATGGTTTATCAGCATCTAGTCAAAATTGTTGGCCATCAGTAAATTTTGATATTGGTGCAATAAATAATTTCTTAAATCGTTTTTTTCCAGCTGGTTTTTATTACAAAACTTTCATGTGGCCTAAAAGTTTTTGGTACAGAGTGTATGAGCCTTTTATACGAAAAGCAGCAGGGTTAGGAATTGCTTCTCTAGAAAAAGATAAAGAGAGATATGAGCATAAATATGAATATTGTGATTTATTAGTTACTGGCTCCGGACCCGCTGGTTTAGCAAGTGCTTATGCAGCTGCCAAAAACGGAGCAAAAGTAATATTAGCAGAGGATAAACCTAGATATGGCGGGACGCTTTTAACAGATGACGTTACGATAGATAATTTATCTGGAAAAGATTGGTCTGAAAAAATTATATCTGAATTAAAAGAGATGCCTAATGTTATTGTTAAAAATAGATCTCAAGTTTTTGGATACTATGATCATAATATGATGGTAATGTTTGAAAGAACAGGAGATCATTTAGAAAAAAAACCTAAGTACACACCAAGACAAAGACTTTGGTATATAAGAGCAAAAGAAGTATTGCTATCAACAGGATCCATTGAAAGACCAATTGTTTTTGGAAATAATGATACACCGGGAGTTTTTCTCTCAGCTGCTGCAAAAGAATATATGAAAGTTTATGGTGTTCTAATTGGTAAAAAACCAATTATTTTCACTAACAACGATAGCGGCTATGAAACAGCTATTGAGTTTAAAAAGAATGGTGTTAATCCAATAGTTTTAGATACTAGAGAGGATCAAAACTCTGAGTTAATTAATGAAGCTAAAGATTTAGATATAAAGATAAAGTTTTCTTATGCAGTGATAGTTGCTCATGGATATAAAAAAGTAAAATCAGCAACAATTGGGAAATTAAATAAAGAGAAGATAGATTTTGAAAATACAGAACAAATAGATTGTGACTCTATTTGTGTATCTGGATTTTGGACACCAACTGTTCATTTAGCATCTCAATCAGGTAATAAACTAAAATTTAACGACTCGATAGATGCTTTTGTACCTGACAAGTCGAAACAAAATGAACATTCTTTAGGTGCTGCTAATGGAACATTTACATTACAAGATACCTTAAAAAACAGTTTTAATACTGGGTCAGAAGTTTCTAAAAGCATAACTAAAAAAGATGAAAAAATACAAATTCCAAATACGAATGAACGAAAATATAGTGTTCATGATAAATTTTGGTGTTCTCCACTCCCGAAAGGTAAAAATTACAAACGATTTGTAGATTTCCAAAATGATGTAGCAGTTTCTGATATAGAGGTTGCTTTAAGAGAAGGCTATAGATCAATTGAACATGTTAAGAGATATACAACGTTGGGAATGGCAACAGACCAAGGAAGGACAAGTAATTTAAATGGGTTACAATTAGTTGCAAATGTTGAAAAAAAAATTGTTCCTCAAGTAGGTCACACTACTTTTAGACCGCCTTTTACACCAGTTACCATCGGTACAATAGTTGGAAGGGAGATAGGAAAAGAATATATGCCTACAAGAAAAACACCAATGCACCATTGGCATGAAAAAAATAATGCAGTGTGGGTAGATGCCGGTGCTTGGAAAAGACCAAGATACTACAAAAGAGGAAATGAAAATTTATTTGAGGCATCAAAAAGAGAAGCAAAAAACGTTAGAGATCACGTGGGCATTTGTGATGTAACAACTTTAGGGAAAATTGATATCAAAGGTCCAGATGCTGCAGAGTTTTTAAATAGAGTTTATACTAATGCTTGGTTAAAACTTCCAGTAGGTAAAGCTCGATACGGAGTTATGCTTAGGGAAGATGGAATTGTCATGGATGATGGGACAACAACCAGAATTTCAGAAAATCATTATCATATGACAACCACTACTGCACAGGCCGCAAACGTATTATCGCATTTGGAATACTACCTGCAAATTGTTTGGCCAGAATTAAATGTTAATGTCGTTTCAACAACTGAACAATGGGCTGGTGCGGCGATTGCAGGACCTAAATCAAGAGATTTGTTAGCAAAGCTTTTTCCTAAAATAGATGTTAGCAATGAGGCACTTCCTTTTATGGGATATGTAGAGGGAGATTTATTTGGCGTTAAAGCAAGAATTTTTAGAATTTCCTTTTCAGGTGAACTTGCTTACGAAATAAACGTTGAGTCTGATTTTGGATTATTTATGTGGGAAAAAATAATTGATATTGGTGAAGAATTTAATATCCAACCTTATGGTACAGAAGCATTATCAACACTAAGAATAGAAATGGGCCATGTAGCTGGATCAGAACTTGATGGAAGAACCATTCCTTATGATGTTTCGTTAGAAGGTTTAGTATCAAAGAAAAAAGATTTTATTGGAAAGAGATCTTTAGCTAAAGAAGCATTTAATAAAGCTGATAGACAAAAAATTGTTGGTTTAGTCCCATTGGATAGGAAATCGAGTATTCCAGAGGGATCTCATTTAGTAGAAAATAAAAATGCAAAACTTCCAAATCCTAAACTTGGTCACGTTTCTTCATCTTGTTGGAGTGTTGAGAACAATAATCCTTTTTCTCTTGCAATATTAAAAGATGGAAAAAATATGATAGGAAAAAAGCTTTTTGCGGTCTCTCCACTTAAAAACATTTCTATTGAGGTTGAAGTTATGTCCTCACATTATGTAGACCATGAAGGAAAGAGAGTAAGATCGTGAAGCAAATTTCTTCTTTAAATAATGTACATCAAAATGGAAAATTTGGTGATTTTGAAAATAAAAATGAGAAAGACTTATTAAAGATTTCAGAATTGAAGAATGTTTTAATATTCCAAATAGTTCAATATAAAAATTCAATTTCAGATATCTCAAATATAAAAATTGACAACCTAGAATTACCTTCTACTTTAAAATCCTCTTCAAATCTAGATTCTAGAATTTTGTGGATGGGACCAAAGAATTGGATAGTTATAACTTCTAAAACAGATTTACTTTTAAAAGATGGAAAACAATTCGATGAAAGTAATTTTGCAATTACAGATTTATCGCATTCAAGAACAATAATTGAAATTCAGGGTGATCTTGTTAATGAAGTTTTAAAAAAGGGATGTCCTATAAATATTGATAAATTTAATGAGGGTGATTGCACAAATTCAATTTATAACGGAATATCAATTATGATTGATTTTATTTCTAACAATCCAAAAAAAGTAAGAATTTTCGGATTAAGAAGCTTTGGAGAGTCCTTGTATCATTCAATAACAGATAGCTCATTAGAATTTGGTTATCAAAATAATTAATTAATAATTTCGCGTTGCAATATAAACACCAACTGATGCTATTAAAAAGCCAATAACATCTATATTCGTAAGAGTTTCATTTAAAAAAAGCCAAGCCATAATTGCAGAGGTTGCTGGTATTAGAAAAAAAACAGAAACTGTTTTACTAGCTGAATTTTTTTTTATTAAAAACATCAGTATTGTAAATGCACCAAAGGAAACAAGAAAAATTTGATGACTCATTGCTATTATAAATGTTTTTGTAAAATAGATGTAGGGCTCTACAAAAAAAATAATTATCATTACATGAAATAAACAACCACCTAATGCTTGATAAAAATTACTAATAGATAATGGTAAGTTATTACTTAATTTTTTCTGCCAAATAGTAGAAAACGTTATGGATAACAATGCAATTAAAGTTGCAATCAAACCTAGTAGAGGAATACCTGAGCCAACATCTATTCCCAGTACTAAAGAAGCACCAACAAAACCCAATAAAACTCCTACCCATTGCTGTAATGTAACTTTCTCATTTAAAAGCGGTCCGCTCAAAATATTTGTTAGAATTGGTTGAAGTGTTACGATTAGAGCAGCTAAACTTGTTGGCATCCCAATTGAAATCGAATAAAAAACTCCTCCTAAATATAACCCATGAAATAAGATACCGCTGAACATTGACTCAATCAGATATCTTTTTTTAATCAATATTGATTGTTTAAGGTAAATTGAAAACAACAAAAAACCCACAGCAACAAAAAAAAATCTGAAGGCTAGAGCTGCGAAAGGATCACTATTATCAATAATTGGTTTTGTTGTGATAAAGGCAGAAGACCAAAGTAAAACAAATATGAGCGGAAATATTCTGACCATTCCAGGTCTTATAAATTATTTAATCTACAATATTAAGTATTATTAATTTGTTTTGTTTTGTCTCTTTACACCATAATTCATAACTTTCACACATTCTCCACAAATGATCGAAGGCTCTTTGAGAAATTTCAAGAGGATAATGGCTCTTTGCATAATATAATTCAGGATATTGAATTAGTTGCTTAACTGATAAATCTTTTTGAATATGAAGTAATCTTAAAGTTTCTTCAGGTACCTTCTTTTTTGATACCTTTTCAATTAACTCATCGTGGAATTTTCCAGTGCTTATATCGTTGTAGGTTGTTGTTCCAATAAAGTTTTCAATTGCATTGATTGTTGTCAGCTCAGGATTTTTTTTCTTAATCTCACAAACTTTTGAGTAAATTGCTTCTGCAACCAGTAACACATAAGGCTTTTCTTTAGATGGCATTATCTATTTTGATATTTCTTCATAGCAGCGTTAGCTAAAATCAAATTTGGATCTAAAAATATTTTTGATGATTTAATTGTCTTAAATGGTTTATAGGCAAAAATAGCTATAGGGAGCTCTGTGCAACCAAGAATAATTTTTTTACATTTTTTTTTGATTAAATAATTTATTGCTGGTTTTATAGCTTTGCTCGCTAGTTTCACTTTTCCCATTTTTACAAGCCTGATAGCTTTGTTTACAGACTTACTTTGAATAGAATTATTTGGAAACACTAAATTAAAATCTTTATCAAAAAACTTATTATAAACACCAGTTTTTAAAGTTCCTTCTGTGGCAAGCAAACCAATAGAGGAATGTTTTCTACATTTTTTTTTAGCATGCACAAAAACTTCTTTAGGCATATTTACTATTGGCAAGTTAATTTGTTTTTT